>NZ_MTHE01000048.1:0-458 GCF_001956865.1 Brevundimonas sp. ZS04 | reverse complement strand
CTCTGGGCCAAGGCGCCGCTAGCGCGTGGCGCGATGGTCCCGACGCTCCGTCTCATCGAACCGGCCATGACGGCAGCGGTCCGCCGGACGGTCAAGCGGGCCGACGAGCTGCTGCTGGCGCGAGGTGGGCCGGGAGACCGCTCCTAGAAACGCGACCGCCGCGCCCCCTCACCGCAGTTCGCCCGTGACCTCGAGCGGCTGCTTGCGGGCCCGGGCGGAGAACGCACCGAACTCCAGCCGGTCGGCGCCGAACACCTTGTCGAGGGCAACGGTGTTGACCGTGCTCGAGGCATCCGTCAGCCGAAACGCGGTGACCTGCCGTTGCCGTCGAAGACCGCCGCATCGGTAGCTTGCTCCGATCACATCGAGACTGGGCGCACACCAGCCGATACTTCAAGCAATGCCGGTCGTCACGATCCCGCTGGACCAGGTCACCGATCGAGCGTCCTTCCACACGG
>NZ_MTHE01000047.1:0-459 GCF_001956865.1 Brevundimonas sp. ZS04 | reverse complement strand
GTTCATGCTGATGCGCTGGGGCTTCATCCCCGGCTGGGTCAAGGACCCCAGGGAGTTCCCGCTCGTCGTCAACATCCGCAGCGAAAGCGCCGCGACGAAACCCTCGTTCCGGGCCGCGCTGACGAGGCGGCGCTGCCTGATGCCGGCTGACGCATTCTACGAGTGGCACCGGCTCGGCCAGGGGCGACATGCGCAGAGCCGCGCCTATCTGTTCCGCCGCGCCGATCGCGGGATGTTCGCGTTCGCCGCGCTGTGGGAGACGTGGCATTCGCCCGATGGCTCGGAGATCGACACGGTCGCGCCGATCACCGGCGCGGCGAACGGGCTGATGGCTGCGATCCACGACCGCTGCCCGGTGATCGTCGAGCCCCGAGACTTCGATGGCTGGCTCGATCCCGCGGCGGAAGCCCGCGACACCGCCGCGCTGCTGCGACCGCCGCCGGACGCGCTGCTGGAGAT
>NZ_MTHE01000046.1:0-462 GCF_001956865.1 Brevundimonas sp. ZS04 | reverse complement strand
GGTTCAACGCGTTCCCAGCCACCGTCTTCATGGGCGACACCGGTTCATTGGGCCTCGGTGGGGCACTCGCCGGGCTGGCCGTCATGACGCAGACGGAGTTGCTGCTCGTCGTGCTCGGCGGCGTCTTCGTGATCGAAGCGCTCTCCGTGATCATCCAGGTCTTCTCGTTCCAGACCTTCGGGCGGCGTGTCTTCCTGATGGCCCCGATCCACCATCACTTCGAGATGAAGGCGTGGTCGGAGACGAAGATCATCTTGCGGTTCTGGATCGTCGCCAGCGTGTTCGCCACGGTCGGCTTCGTGCTCTACGACCAGTCCGTCGCGATCCGATGAAGATCGCCATCCGGCTCGGGATCGTCGCCAGCGTCTGCGCAATGGGCGCCTTCGTGCTCTCCGTGCAGTTCGTCGGCCTGCGATGACGGCGATGACGGTCCCTGGCGCAGCTGTGCGCTGCGATCAGCGG
>NZ_MTHE01000045.1:0-462 GCF_001956865.1 Brevundimonas sp. ZS04 | reverse complement strand
GCTTCGGTGCGATGCAGCTGAAGTCCAGCGTGGTCAAGAAGGCGTAGGCAACGGCGCGCGATCTGGTCAGAGGTGATGGGTGACGCGATCAGTCCTCGTCGCGCGCTCGTCGCACCCCCGCGCCTGCGGCGCTCCTTAGAGTCACCGGCATGCAGGTCGCACTACTCGGGGCGCTGGAGGTACGGCGCGGCGGGGAGCTGGTGCCCGTGGCCGGTGGCCGGGTGCGCTCGCTCCTCGCCCGACTGGCCCTGGAGGCCGGCCGCGAGGTCAGTGCGGGCGCCCTGATCGAGGCCGTCTGGGACGACGCTCCGCCCGGCGACGCCGGCCATGCGCTCCAGGCGCTCGTCTCGCGGCTGCGTCGGGCGCTCGCGCCCGGTGAGACGGTCGTGTCCGGGCCGATCGGGTACTCACTGGCGATCGCCGCGGAGGCCGTCGATGCCCTGCTGTTCGAGCAGCTGGCAC
>NZ_MTHE01000044.1:0-466 GCF_001956865.1 Brevundimonas sp. ZS04 | reverse complement strand
GTACCAGCCGACGGCGCGCGCCAGGACGTCTTCGTCCACTCCTGCAGCCACGGGCCACTCGAGGCCGAGCGCCGGGATGCGCAGGATCCAGGCAATCTCGCCCGGGGCAGGTACCGGCTCCGCGGGGGGTCGGCCCTCCTCGGCGGATGGGACAGGGGTCGCGGTGGCCCATTGGTCGCGGAGTTGGGCGACGCTCTCGGCAGCCGCGCTTCGGGCCAGCCACGTGGTGCCGAAGACCTGCCAGCCGAGGAAGCCGCTCGCGGCGAGGGTCGCGGTGAGGAGGATGAGACCCAGGATGGCTGGGGGCGAGACTCCGCGCCGCCCGGCCGGGGCCTGTTGCGGCTCCACAGCTCGCGCCGGGGCGCTCACCGCTTCCCCGGGGGAGCCAGGAGCAGGGGCGCCGCGAGCCGGCTCCACGCCGTCGTCCGCGGCCCGCTTCGCTTCCATGCACTCCATTCTTCCCTAC
>NZ_MTHE01000043.1:0-474 GCF_001956865.1 Brevundimonas sp. ZS04 | reverse complement strand
CCGGCATCTCGCTCGATGCCGTGAGCGACCTCGAGCCGTACTGGGAAGGTGTCCGCAACCTCTACAGCCCGTTCGAGTCGGGTCTCCCAGGCCCCACGGGTCGCGTGTACCACCACGAGATCCCCGGCGGTCAGCTGTCGAACCTCCGCCAGCAGGCGATCGCTCTCGGCATGGCCGATGACTTCGAGCGCATCGAAGACATGTATGCCGCCGCCGACCGCATCCTCGGGCGCATTCCGAAGGTCACGCCGTCGTCGAAGGTGGTCGGCGACCTCGCCCTGGCGCTGGTCGCGGCGAAGGCCGATCCTGCGGACTTCGCGGAGAACCCGCAGAACTACGACATCCCCGATTCTGTGGTCGGCTTCATGGCCGGTGAGCTGGGCGACCTGCCCGGCGGATGGCCCGAGCCGTTCCGCACCAAGGTGCTCGCCGGCAGGCAGATCTCCATCGATGTGCCGCCGCTCACGAATGAGG
>NZ_MTHE01000042.1:0-350 GCF_001956865.1 Brevundimonas sp. ZS04 | reverse complement strand
AGGCGGTCGTATAGAGAGGCCTTCGCCTTTCGTCAACATTCCGCGCGGGGAATCCGCTGGAGGCCTGGCCCCCGAGTCGAACGGAGGATCTCCGGACTTGCACGTCCGGCGCGTCGCCCCTCCGCCACCAGGCCGTGCTCAGGGAACGCCGCAATGTAAATTCGGCTGATTAACCGCCTGCTTGCAAGAATGGTTAACGGCGCTTTCACCCTTATCACGGAAACTCATCGGACCTTCGCGCGCTTGTGATTGGTCGTGGAATTCGGGGGCGTTAGCCTGTGACTATGCGTATCGCTTATCGTCTTCTGTTGTTGGGTTCGGTCGCCGCCTGCACCCCCATGGTTCCCACG
>NZ_MTHE01000041.1:0-647 GCF_001956865.1 Brevundimonas sp. ZS04 | reverse complement strand
CCTTTGGCTACGGCGCCGGCGACGGCAACGACCTCGTCGGGCAGCTCCGCAACGCTGCCCCAATCGCGGCCATCACCGGCTTCCCGGCCGGGCGCGGCGCCGCGCAGGCGGGAACGCCGCTGGCCTTCGCCGCGTCGGCCACCGACGCCGACGGTGACCCGCTCACCTTCACCTGGGAGTTCGGCGACGGCGACACGGCCACGGGGGCTAGCGTCTCGCACGTCTACGGGGCAGGAGCCGTGGGAGAGCGAACGGCCAAGGTCACCGTCTCCGACGGTCGCCTGTCGAGCACGGCGACGATCCCCGTCGACGTCACAAGCCCGCCGAGCCCGCCCACCGGCAACAGCCCGCCGCCCGCAAGTCAGCCGCTGGCCGACACGACCGCGCCGGTGCTGACGGTCACGATCGCCAAAGGCCAGAAGCTCTCCAAGAAGGGCACGATCAACGCCAAGCTCCGCTGCAGCGAGGCCTGCACGGTGACGCTCGCGACCTCGATCAAGCCGCCTGGCAAGAAGAGCCGGCTCAGCACCAGCACCGCAGGCGTTCAGCTCGAAGGCGGCGTGACCATCACGGCGGCGGTGGCCGTTCCCAAGCCGGCGCTCGCCGCCGTTCGGCGTGGAATCAAGCGCAAGCTCACGAGCACGCTG
>NZ_MTHE01000040.1:0-873 GCF_001956865.1 Brevundimonas sp. ZS04 | reverse complement strand
ATGGAAAACCGAGAAAGCGCCGCCGGCTAGGTCGCCGCGCACCAACTGCCGGTCGGCGTCGAAGGGCACGCCCGCGATCTGCAGCTTGACGTCATACTGGTCGGACCAGAACCACGGCACTTCCGGCGCCGGGGCCGCGCGGCCGACGATGGCCGAGGCCGCCTGCTTGGCCTGCTCCAGGGCGTTGGGCACGCTCTCCAGCCGGTGCATGACGCCGCCGTGGACCGGGATCGGCCGCCGCGTCACATCGCCGATGGCGTAGATGTTCGGATCGCTGGTGCGGGCGGTCTCATCCACCACCACGCCGTTTTCGCACGTCAGTCCCGCCGTCCGCGCCAGGGCCTCGCAGGCGAAGGCGCCGACGCCGACCAGCACCGCGTCGGCCGCGATCAGCGTCCCGTCCGCCAGACGCACGCCCGCGTCCTCGAACCCCGCGACCTCGACGCCGGTCAGAATCTCGACGCCATGCTTCCTGTGCAGGTCGGTGAAGAAGGCCGACAGGGGCTGAGACGCCACGCGGGCCAGCACCCTGTCCATGCGCTCGATCACCACCGCCTCGGCGCCCAGGGCGCGGGCCGAGGCCGCCGCCTCCAGCCCGACATAGCCGCCGCCGACCACCGCCAGCCGCTTGCCTGGCGCCAGAACCGCCTTCAGCCGTTCGGCGTCGTCGAGGGTGCGAAGCTCCAGCAAGTCCGGCCGGTCGGCGCCGGGAAGGGTCAGCTTGCGGGCCGTCGAGCCGGTGGCCAGGATCAGCACGTCGTAGGTCTCGACCGTTCCGTCGGCGAAGGTCACGGTCCTGGCGGCCGCGTCGATGGCGCTCGCCGTGACGCCGGTGCGCAGCGCGATATTCTGCTCGGCGTAGAAGCTCTCGGG
>NZ_MTHE01000003.1:0-335975 GCF_001956865.1 Brevundimonas sp. ZS04 | reverse complement strand
GGAGGGGGACGCGGCGAGGGCGCGCGGGCGACGCTCGCCCGCGTGGCGCGGCGGGCGCCGGAGGCCATGGTCAAGATCACCGGCAAGACGCATGACGCCGGTCACCTCGCCCGGCACCTCGACTATATCTCCCGCAATGGACGCCTGTTCCTGGAAGGTCCGGACGGCGAGCGGCTGAAGGGGCGCGCCGAGGTGGGGACGCTTGCGGACGATTGGGCGGGAGAGCTGTCCGCCGAGCCTCTAGGGCGGCGAGGCGCGGTCTCCATGTCGATCGTCCTGAGCATGCCGGCGGGCACCGAGCCGTTTCGTGTGGAGGACGCGTCGCGGGCCTTTGCGGAGCATGTGTTCGGCGAGCGCTTCTCTTACGTCTTCGTCCTGCACGACGAGGACCGGCATCCGCACGTCCACCTAACGGTGAGGATGTCAGGCCGTGACGGCGCGCGGCTGAATCCCAGGAAGGCGGATCTCCAGAGGTGGCGGGAGGTCTTCGCTGAAGCCCTGCGAGAGCGCGGCGTCGAAGCGGAGGCGACGCCACGACGGACGCGGGGCGTGGTGCGCAAGGCGGAGCGGACCTCTGTTCGGAAGGCGCGAGAGCGGTTTGAAGCGGGAGCAGGGCCCCTGCCCAAGGTGCTGGCGGGCGCCTTTCGCGAGGCAGCGCGCGGCGAGGGCGAAGGGGCGGTCTGGGAGCGTCAGGCGATCGAGCGTCAGCGCCTCATCCGGCGGGCCTATGTGGCGGAGGCTCTGGCGCTCGCCCGTTCCGATAATCCGCAGGACCGTGAACTCGGACGTTCGGTCGAAGCCTTCGTCCGCAGTCTGCCGAAGCCTGAGACCCGGCGGATGCGGCTGCGCGACGAGATCGTGGCGGTCCGGGGCCGCGCCAGCGGCGGAGCGACAAGGTCGCCTGAGCCCGGCCCTCGGGGCCGTTCGCGTTGAGGCGATGTCAGGCAGGATGGGCCGCTTTGAGTTCAAGGCGGAGGGCGCGCTGGATGCGCACGGCGTCGGCCTCATAGACGCCGGCGTCGTCAGCGTAGGCGCGCCAAGCCGAGACCGGAGCGCTGACTTCCTCGACAAGGGCGAGGGCTCTTCTACGGCTGAAGCCGCAGTAGCCTCCGAAGGCGACGAGGTCCTCCAGGTCGAAGTCGTCGCGTTTGCCGTTCAGGCTCATCTGATGCTGCCGGGTCCAGGGGCCCGAGGGATTGTAGGCGTAGGCCACGTCATAGGCGGGGGAGAGCCGCCAGGCGCCGGCGCGGTCCATCAGGAAGGCGATGTTCTTGACGTGGTCGTCCTGGTTGCGGATCAGGATGTTGAAGACCGCGCGGCGGAACTGCTGTTCGATGTCGACCGCCGGCAGGCCGAGCCTGCGGATCGTCTCGACGGCCTGTTCGTAGGCATAGGCGCCGGCGGCGTTGAAATCGAAATGACGGATGGCCGCCAGGGACTGCATGTGCAGCTTGTCTCCCGTGGCCCTTCGGTCGAAACGGCGGGTCATGAAATGGCTGCGGCCGCCCTCCTGGTGGAGGCGGCATTCGGACATGTCGACGCCGGCGTCGGCCGCCATGCGCGAGAAGGCGTATTCGATCAGGCCGAAGCCCTGGGGATCGGCCAGTTCCTTGTCGCGGTTGTTGCTCACCCCGTCGAACTTGATCAGCCAGTAGGTGAAGCCCGCATCCGCCGGGAGTTGGCCGGAACGGAATTCGCCTGTGGCCTCATTCCAGGCGAGCACCGCCTTGGCGCGGGCTCCGCCGGCCGAGGTGCCGACGCGCAGGATCTCCTCCAGGGTGTCGCGGTCGTCCTCGCCGGACAGGACGCCGTGCAGGTCGGCGCGGGCGTCGAGGACCTGGTTGGCGAGGTCGACGAGGGCGTCGATCTGGATCGGGCGCGAGCGGCGCTCGGTCTTGAGGATGGTCGGGTGGAACTCAAGCGCGCCCATGCCGCGCGTGCCGATGTAGCAGAGGCGTTCCACCGGATTGAAGCTGGCGGCGTCGCGGCCTTCGCGTGCGAGCCAGGCGTCGATCAGGGCGTTGCCGTACTTGTCGGGAAGGGAGTCCGCCAGGAGGCCGGGCAGGCCCTTGAAAGCGTCTCGCGGCAGTTCTGGAAAGGCGTAGGGCGCCGCGTTCAGCGGCATGACGAGGGGCGCCAGCTCCACGCCGCTGCCGAGGAAGTCTGGCATGTACTGGAAGACGGCGTGGCCGCGCGCCTCGACCCAGCTGACGGCGCCGATGTCGGTGCCCCACAGGCGGATGACGGCGTCGGTCATGACTGGTCGCCCCAGGCCCAGCGGGAGGCGGGCGGGGGCGAGGCGGCGGGCGCCGCGCGCCGGCGTTCCCGGCCGGCAGGGCGCACCCGTTCGACCGGGCGGATGTCCAGGGCGGGCGTAAGGGCCTCGAGGCGGCCGGCGATCTGCAGGGCGTCCATCACGCGGATGAGGTTGTCGAGGGAGATGTTCTTTCCGTCTTCCAGGCGACGCAGGGTGCTGAGCGAAAGCCCCGCCTCCGTCGCGAGCTGCGCCTGGGTGAGGTTGCGGCTCAGGCGTTCGGCCGCCAGCCCACGACCCAGACGTTCGGCCTGACGATTGATCTCGGCCTCGGCGATAGGCATGCAATCCTCCATATATGAACGATTGTCACTCATCAGGTATGATATCGTCTATATATGACTGATTATGAGTAGTCCAGATAGGGCGGGCTGTTATCGCTCATATATGACCATTAATGTCATGTAAGTCGCATAATGGTTCATATATGGATGTTTATGGCTCAGCGATCCCTATCCCGTATCCGCGTCTGACCAGCCTCGCGTTCGAACCGCCGGCCGGCGTCGAGGTGACGGATGACGCGGGCTACGGCGCGCCGCATCAGGCGGTCCCGGGCGGCGGGGTCCTTGATGAGGGCGCCAACAGCGATGGCGACCTGGGCCATGCGCGTCGGCGCCTGGGTTTCAGCCCGGATCCGGTCTTCGTCCTTCCGGGCTGTCTTGCGGGGCGGGGTCTTTCGTTCCGCCGCCTGGCGGTCGATCTCCCGGGGACGATAGCCCCGCACCTGGAGGTCGAGAGCCTGGGCCTGGACCCAGACCTCCCTGCGGAAGGCCTGATCGCCGCTGACGACGATCTCGCGCCAGCCGCGGTGGTCGGCGATCCGGAGCATGTCCCTGACCACGTCGGGATAGGGCTCGCGCGCGGTGAGGCGCCGGCCGTGATCCCGGAAAAGCGCCTCGCCGCTCCGGTTGTCCCGGTGGAAGCGTTCGGCCCTGCCTCTCCGGTCGTGCTCGACGAGGTACTTCGCCTCCAGCCCCTCGGGCAGGTCGCCCTTGCGGCGCGAGACCGGGGCCTGCTTCCGGGCGCGGCCGGGAACGGGGCTGAGCGCGTTCTCCGTGTCGCGAACGGGGGGCGTTGCGGCTTTGTTTCCAACCATCAGCCTCTCCCCTCGGCGCGGTCTCGCGGCGCGGCCGCATGGTCGATGAGGGCGTCCACCCAGGCCGCGACCTGAGCCTCGTCGGCCCCATGGCCGGGAGGCAGGGGCGCGCCCTCCTGCTTGAGCGAACGGACCAGGCCTTCGAAGCTCCAGTCGTCGTTTTCTGGGGCCGGGCCCGGGGAGGGCGGCGCTGGAGAAAGCCGGGGCGCCGGCGACGCAGGAATGGGCGGCACGTCCGGAGGCGCGACGGGCCGGCGTTTCAGCTCGGGGTGGGAGAAGAAGCGAAGCTTGCGGCCGAGAATGGGCGGGAGGCCGGCCTTCAGGACGATGAGGGCGTCGGCGTTCATCTGCATCAGCTCCTGGGGCAGCATCAGAGAGCGCCTCTGGTCGGACTGGGTGATCGAGCGCCTTCCGGCGCCCAGCAGGACCGGGCGGCTGCGGGACAGGGCGGCGTAGGTATAGGCGCCGAGCCGTTCGCTGAGATCCCGGGCCGTTCTCAGCTCCTTGGGCGCGAAGGCGACCTCGACGGCGCAGTTGGACATGATTTCTTCGGCGACGTCCGGGCCGTAGATGGCCCGGAGCTGGGCGGGGCTTTGCAGGACGGGCAGGAGGCGCAGCCCATAGCCGGCCACATAGGCGAAGGCCCGGGCGAGGACGCCGGCGTGGCCGAGGCGGGCGAACTCGTCGAGCAGAACCAGGACCTCCAGAGGCTCGGCCCGGCGATCCGGCAGGCGGCGGGTGTTCAGGTCCACGAGCTGCTGGAAGAAGAGGCTGTAGAGCGGGGCGCAGCGCGCGACATTGTCGGGGGAGACGCCGAGGTAGATGGAGGTCGGGCGGGTTCTCAGGCTTCTCAGGTCCATATCCGAGGACGCGGTCGCGGCGTCGACCAGGGGGTTCAGCCAGAGCGCCATGCGCGCCGTGATGGTCTGTTTGATGGAGGCGAAGGTGTTCTCGCCGGCCGTGGCGAAGTCGAGGAGGGCGGCGACGCAGTAGGACGACAGGGGGCGTTCGGAGCTAGCGCGCGCCTCGACCAGGGCGGGAAGGCGTCGGCGGGGGTCGCCGCCGGTGAGCTGGCGGAAGATCTCGCCCAGGGTGAAGGGCAGGTCGGGCGTTTCGGCCACATAGGCGCCGACGCCGATGAAGCCGGTCCGCGCGGCCTCGTTCCAGAAAGGATCGGCGTGCTCCGGGGCCGGGAAGAGCATGGTCGCGATCTTCTGGAGCTCGTCGAGGGTCTCGACCGAGTTGCGCCGGTTGATGTGGCCGAGCGGATTATAGCGCGCGGTGCGCCCCTGCGGATCGAGCGGATCAAAGCGCCAGACCGTCTGGCCGCAGCCGGCGCGGTAGCCGGCGGTGGCTACCCAGTTCTCCTGTTTGACGTCGAGGACCACGACCGAACCGGGCCAGGTCAGGAGATTGGGAATGACCACGCCGACGCCCTTGCCGGTCCGGGTCGGGGCATGGAGGAGAACGTGTTCGGGACCGTCGAAGACCAGGGGGCGGCCCCGAGCCTGGCCGATGACGATGCCGGATCGCGCCCGAAGCCCGGCCCGGGCGATTTCCGCGCCGTTCGCCCAGCGCGCGGCGCCGTGGAGAGGGCGGCGGCGTGAAAGGACGCTTGCCGCGGCCATGACGATGAGCAGCAGGGCGCTCGAGCCGGCGCCGACGCCCAGCCAGCGCGACAACTCGGGATCATGACGTGATCGCCAGACCCAGGCGGGAAGTCTGACCCAGTCGAGATCCGGCGCGAGTTGTCCCGTGCCGGCCATGGCGATGATGAGGGTCAGCGTCGCGCCGATCCCGGCCAGGGCGAGGCCGGCGACGGCCCAGGCCGCCGCCCTAGCCGCGGGCGAGGCGTTTGCGAGCGGGGTCATGCCAGACCTCCGTCATCCGGAAGCGGCCATCGACCTTCTTCATCTGCACCACCACATCCACCATCAGGTGCAGCAGGCTGCGGATGTCCTCGCGCGGCAGGTCGCGGCCGCCCTCGGACTCGCGCACCAGCAGGGTGAGTTGCTCGAAGGCCAGGGCTGCTGAGTCCGCATGTACGGTGGTGATAGAGCCGGGGTGTCCGGAGTTGACGGTGCGAAGGAAGAAAAAGGCGGCGGCGCCGTCGCGCAGTTCCTGTAGCAGGATCCGGTCGGGACGCATGCGCAGGGCGCTTTCCAGCAGGGCCCTGGGACCAGTCCTGGCCAGACCCTGGCCGTCTTTGAAGTAGAGGAGGTGGACGGCGTTGCGATGCGGGACCGTCAGCTCGCGCGTATCCTCGATTGTCAGGAGACGCTCATGGAGCGGGATGAGCTCGACGAGACCCTTGGCGAAGGAGGTCTTGCCCGAGCCGGTGGCGCCGGAGATGAGAATGTTGCGGCGGCTCTCCACCGCCAGCCGGAAGAAGCCGGGCCAGTCCCCATCCTGTCTCAGGGCGATCAGGGCGGCGTCTGTTTCGTCGATCTCGTGGCCGCTCACGGCCGTCGCCGTCGCGAACAGACCCGCGGCTTCGAAGTCCTCAAGCCCCATCCGGCGGCTGGAAGGCTTGCGGATCGTCAGGGAGATCATGTCGGCCGGGACGGCGGGGGGAAGAACGATCTGGCATCGCTCGTTTCCGGGCAGGACGGTGGAGCAGATCGGATGTACGGCATCGACGTCCTGCCGGGTGAAGGCCGCCGCCGCGACCGCAAGCGTATGCAGCCAGGCTTCGGTCAGGGCTGGAACCTTGTGCCAGCGCCATCGGCCGGAGGCTTCCACCCCCACCTCGCCCGGGCGGTTGACCACCACTTCGGTGACCGCCTCCGGTTCAAGGAAGGGGCTGAGCGGAGCGAGGTAATGGTCCAGGACGGCAGTGTCTTCCATCAGCGCGGCCGGAGGCGATAGACGTTCGCGAAATTGAGGTCCTGGGCCACGAAGATGGAGACCTCGGACCCCTGGCCTTTGCGCAAGGTGGGCGGGATGGCGATCGAGTTCTGCAGGGCGATGGCGGCGGCGTCGGACGGGACCCGTGCGGAGGACTGGAGGTCCTGTCCTCGGCCGGCCGCCGCATAGACGCCGTCATCTACGATCGACAACAGAAGGGCGCCGCCGAAGCGGTCCCAGAAACGGGTGTCGATCTCGCCGTCGAAGCCGGAGCGGCCAAGAGCGTCGGCCGCGGGCGAGGCGAGGGTCACCGCCACTCCTGTCGGCGTGACAGCCCGGGTCCACAGGACGAAGAGCCTGCGACGACCGGTTTCGAGCCCGCCGCGGTATTCGCCCAGAACCCGCGTTCCGCGTTCCATCAAGACCACGGTCCCATTGTCCGAATAGACGTCGCGGGACACCAGGCAGCTGACATAGCCCGGCGTGGCGCTGTCCATGGCGGTCTGCAGCACACAGGGCAGGCTGGTCCCGGCGGTGATCAGGAGGTTGCGATCGGGAAGGATACCCGCCCTGGCCTCGCCGATCGGGCTGAGGCGGCGAAGCTCGTCGAGCGAGGTGGGGCTCCGTGGGTCGGTCAGCGGCAGGGGGGAGGCGTGTCCGGAGGCGGGGGAGGCCCGGCCGGAGCGGCTATAGGCCAGAAGGGGAGCCCGCCGGGCGCTCTCGGCCAAGGCGCGCCTTTCATCGGCCGGCGAGGTCGAGGGGCTGGTCCGGTCGTGGGAAGGCTCGATCGCCGGCAGGACTTCAGCCTCGTCAGTCAGCGGCGCCGCATGGGGATCCCCGGCGTCGCCGATGAGCGGCGGGGGCTCGGGGCGACGGGCGGGTTCGAACGGCGCGCCCTGGCGGGCCGGCTGGTCGGCGACGGGTGGTTTCCGATCCCGGGCGTCGCCCCGCTCCCAGGTCGCGAAGAGGAAGACGCCGCAGCCGGCGGCGAGGGCGGCGAGCGTGATCATCCGACCCTGGCGTCCGCCGAGCCGGCCGGCGATGGGAGAGACGCCCCGGTCCTGAGCGGTCGGCGGGACGTCGGGGCGATCGATGGCGTCGGGCGGCGGCGTGGGATCGGCGGTCATGACCGGCTTCCCTTGTGGGCGCGCTCGACCGTCGCAGAGGCCGTGCCGGTCGCTGCAGCGAGGCCGCGAGCATCCCAGGCCTCGTTGAAGATGCACAGGACCGAGGCGCCGCGACGCAGACGCAGGCCGCGCGGGGTTCCATGGATGACCACGAACTCGCCGCGGACGTCATAGGGGATGAGCCGCTCGCCTCCGTCCTCGGCGACTTCGAATATGGCCGGAAGGGCCTGGGCGCCGGGAAAGCGCAGAAGGGTGAAGCGGCCGTTGTCGCTGACCTCGCTGGGCTGAAGCCGGCTGTCGCCCTGGACCGAATAGGCAAGATTGCGCGGCCCCTGGATCGCGCCCTGCTGAAGTTCGAGGCTGACGAGGCGTTCCTTCGCTAGATCGGCGGCCCGCGCCAGGCTGGCGGCGGCGCGCGCCTCATCGTCGTCGGGGTAGAGGAAGCGGATTTGATAGGCGATCGACGAGCTCGCGCTCGGGTCGCGCGCGACCAGTTCGAAGGCGTAGTGACGGGCCTGTCCAGCGCGGTCAGTGACCACCAGGAGATTGGTGGTCTGGTGGCGTTCGCGCGGTTTGAGGAAAAGGACCGAGCCTTCGGCGGCGACCTCCCAGGCCACGCTGTCGCCTATGGCGGCGTGCCGGATCGTCTCCTCGGGCGAAAAGACGATCTGGGTCGCGGTGCGAAAGGCCCCCGCCACGCGATAGACCTCGCCGGAGGCGTAGACGACCTCGCGCATGCGGGCGTCCGGCGTTTCTTGAGCGAGGACGGGAGCGGCGAGCGTCAGGGCGCCCAGGCTGATGGAAAGTACGAGAGCTTTCATCGGATGACCTCCGGGTCGGCGCGATAGGAAACGACCTGGAATCCGAGGGGATTGCGCAGCCGGTCGGCCTCCGTCATCGGCGCGCGGGTCCAGGTGAAGGCTATGGTGGCGATCCAGTCGCTCTCGACGACCTGCCGGGCGTGTCGGACTGTGCGGCGGAAACGGACATTGGCGACGTCGTCATTGATGAAGCCGATGGCGCGGATGGCGACGACGGCCTCGCCGTCAGGCCCGTAAAGGTTCTGCGGGCTCTGAGGGTTAGAGCCGCGGTAAAGCTCGGACCATCGGGTCTGTTCGCCGGGCGCCGAGAGGACGGACACCATGCGGAAAGCGTCCTCGGCGGCCGGGTCGAGATAGCCTTCCCGGGCGCGCACATATTGGGCGAGGAAGTATTTGCTGACGGCCTCGTCGTAGCTGGCCGGGCCCTGGTCCGTTGAAAGGCCCCTGACCACGTCCACCGCACCGGTCGACTGATCGACGCGGATGACGAAGGGTTCGGTCGTCTTTAGCGGCGTCAGGGCGATGACGGCCAGGCTCGAGGCCGCGGCGAGAAGCGTGGTCGCGCCTGCCGCAGTCCAGGCGAAGCGTCGCGAGCGAAGGGCGGAGGACAGACGGTCCTGATCCCAGCGTCGCGCCTCGGCGAAGTAGCGCTTCAGGTCGTCAGAGGGGACGCCGGTCATGCACAGCCTCCGGATGGTGGCGTCCCGGCGTCGGCGGTCGCCAGGGGGACGGCGGCGGGGGAGAGGATGGAGCCGTAAGGATTGGCCGGACGTCGGGCTGCGCCGTCGCAAGTCGGCAGCTTCGGACCGGGCAGGGAGGCGCAGCCGCTGAGGGCGCAGACAGCGAGAAGCAGAAGGCGAGGAGGCATGTCAGGCTCCTTTTAAGCGGATGGAGCCGCCGCTCTGAGGCGCGGGGCGTGCGAGCGGCGACGGCCCTGAGCCGCTGTTGCGAGGGCTGGGTAAGAAGTCTCCGACGGCGGCGCTGGCGCCGCCGGCGATGCCTGCCGCTATGGCCGGGGTCTGAAGGAAGAAGATCGCGCCAAGCAGACACAGGGCGATGAAAATGAGTCCGCCGACTATTGGGTCTGCGCCCTGGATCGCACCCCACTGGTCGCGCACAAGCGAAAGGACCAGTTGAAAGATGACGATTATCAGGGCGAAGAGGACCAGATAGTTCACCGCTTGGCTCAGCCAGCCCAAGAAGAAGCGCCGGGTAGCGTCGAACAGGGCGCAGGCGATGAAGATCGGACCGAGGGTCACGAGCAGGGCTAGGGCCAGCTTGGCGACCAGCACAACGCCGAAGCCCAGGGCTGCGGCCAGGGCGCCGATGATGAAGACCGCCGCCGAGATGACGTAGGGGGCCGGATTGAAGGCCGAGGCGTCGCGGGCGATGTCCTCGCCTAACCAGGCCGCATAGGCGAAGAACTGATCGAAGGCGGCGCCGACGCTCGGAGCCTCTGCGCCGCTGACCGCGCGGGTCAGGACATTGGGCAGGCCGGTGAAGAGCGGTTCGGTGACAAAGCTGGAATAGGCGGATGTGGTCGCCAAGGCGTAGATCAGGGCGAGCTTGATCGAACGGACGGCGAAATCCATCACCGGCTCGCTGATGGCGCCACGCAGGATGGCGAAGCCGTAGAGAACGACATAGAGGACAAGGGCGATCCTCAGAGGGCCCTCGACTTCGGCGATCACTGCGGACAGGCGGCTGCCGAGGAATTCGTTCAGGCGGCCGTCGATGAAGTCATAGCTTGGCTCGAAGACCCGGAAGTCCATCATCAGGGCTCCCGAACGGTCCGGGCGTAGGCGGCCATGCGTTCCCGCCGGCGGGCCTCAGCCAGACCCTGGCGGGCGACGACGCAATCGCGGGTCCTCCGGCCTGCGTCGCAGTCCGCCACAACCTTAGCGGCGCTCCCCGGCGCCTGTGCGATGCCTTCGGCGTCTCGTGGCGGTGGCGAGCAGGCCGGTAGAAGGACGCAGGCGAGAAGGACGACAGGGCGGGTCATCGGAAGGCGCGCTCATAGACCGCCTGTCGCGCCGTCCTTGCGGCTTCGGCTTGTTCGCGCACGCGCTGTTCCTCGAGCCGGGCTTCCGCGGCCTGGGTCAGGGCGAGACCCTGCAGACGGAGCTGTTCGTTCTGGATCAGGGCCTGTTCAGCCGCGAGGCGGGCCTCGAGATCCATAACGGCGCGGGCGTTGGGGGCGGCGTCCAGGGCGCGGCGCAGGCTTTCCAGGCCCTCGAGTCTCTGATCGGACGCCTGGCTGACGGCCTCGCCGATGGCCAGATCCCGGGCCGTCCGTGCCCCCGACCGTTCGAGGCTGTCGCGATAATAGGTCTCCGCGTCCCCTGAGGGCGGGGTGTAGAGGCGGGTCTCGCGGCGGATGGCGGCGGCGCGGTCCGCCAGATCGCCGAGCGCCGTCAGGTCTCCGTCAGCCGCCGCCCGCAGAGCCCTCAGGTCCGGCAGCGGATTGCGGACTTCGGGAACACCGAGGACGTTCGCCAGGGCGTTGACGTTGGAGATGGCGTTCAGGCTGTCGAACAGGGCCTGACCCTGTTCGACCTGGGCCTGAAGCGCGCGAAGCTGCTGCAGGGCGGTGCGGGCGTCCTCGACCAGCCGGGCGTAGGCGGTCGGGTCGTGAACGATGTGCTGGGCCTGGACGGCCGGGGCTGAGGACAGGAGGACGGCGCCGATCAGGGCCGCGAGCGAACGGGCGTTCATGAGACTCTCCTTCGGGCATGGAAGAGGTCGCGCCACTGGGCGTAGTCGTCGCCCGTCTCGGCGCGGATCTGGTCGAGCAGGGCGACGGTTTCGGTCCGGCCCGACAGGACCGCCAGGGCGTCGTCCATGCCGCTGAGGTCGAGCTCGACCACCAGGCTGTCGTGACCCTGCTTGACCAGGAAACAATGGGACGCGGGCGTCAGCTCGTCCCGGACCAGCCGGAACTCGGCCTCGCTCAGGCCGAAGCCGTCGACGTAGTCGCGGGCCCGGGCGTGGGCGTTGGGCAGGAAGATCTTGGTCGCGCACTGTTCCAGAATGGCGTGGGCGATGGGCGAGCGCAGGACGTCGGCGGGCGACTGGGTGCCGAACACCATCAGGGCGTTCTGCTTGCGCCAAGTCTTCAGGCCGTCCTGGGCCAGGTCGGTGAAGGCGGGGTCGCCGAGGACCTTCCAGAACTCGTCGATGTCCAGGACCAGCCGGCGACCATCCACCCGTTCGGCGATGCGGTGGAAGAGGTAGAGCATGGCCGGGATCCGGACCTCGTCATGGTCCAGCACCCGGGTCATGTCGAAACCGGCCAGGGGAGCCTCCAGGCTCAGGGCGTCCTCCTCATTGTCGAGAACCCAGCCGAGCGGGCCGCCGCGCTGCCAGCGCTCGAGACGAGCGCCGACCCCGCCGGCGTCGCCCTGGCCCAGCAGGCTCCTCAGTGCGGCGATTGACCTCTGCTGGCGGGGGAGGTCCTCCAGCGCCGCAACGCCATGATCAATCGCCCGGGCCTCTGCGACCTTCAGGGTTTCGTCCGGACGGCTGACCAGGGCCCGGACCAGCCGGACCAGGAAGGCGCGGTTGTGAGGCGACGGGGGCAGGGCCTTGAACGGGGCGAAGCCGGTCGACACGCCGTTGGCCAGGGTCAAATAGGTCCCGCCGCAGGCGCGCACGAAGATCTCTGCGCCCCGGTCCTTGTCGATGAAGATCTGCTGGGCGCCGAACCGCTCCAGCTGGGCCAGCATGAAGTTCTGGACGACCGTCTTGCCCGCCCCTGAAGGCCCGCAGATGAAGGTGTGGCCCAGGTCGCCGACATGGAAGTTGAAATAGAAGGGCGACCCTGCGGTCGTCCTGAGAGCGGCGACGGCGGGGCCCCAGTGGTTTCCGGCCGCCCTGCCGACCGGATGGGAATGGAAGGGGGCGAGCGCCGCGAAATTGCGCGAGGTGATGGCCGCCGGGCGGGTGCGCCGCGCGAAGGCGCCGGGAAACTGGGACCAGAAGGCGGCTTCGAGACCGAGGTCTTCGCGCGCCACGACCAAGCCGGAATCCGCCAGTAAGGCGCGCGCCTTGGACAGATGCTCCGCCAGGGCCGCGGGCGTATCGCCGTAGACCAGGACCGAAGCCTGGTGTTCGCCCATGACGAAGCGGTTGCTCGTCAGTTCGTCCAGGGCCTCCGACAATCCGGCGATCTGGGAGCCGGCCCGGTCCCGGGCCGAGACCATCTGGTTCTGTTTGCGCTCCATCACGGCCCGGGCGGAGGCCTTGGACAGGAAGGCGAAGGACTGAGAGACGGCAAAGTTGAAGCGGGCGCTGAGCAGGGCGTTCCACAGGCCGGGCCGGGTCGTGGCCGGATATTCCTTGATAGCCAGGACGCCGGCGTAACGGGCCGAAGCTACGTCCCGCAGTTCCAGGGTCTCCCGGCCAAAGATGACGCGGTTGGCGTAGAGGGCGCCGCCGAGGTGGCCGTAGACGATAGGGGCGGGCGATCGGCGTCCGGTCAGGACCAGCCCCATGATCTCCATGGGTTCGGAGAACCACAGGCCGTTCTTCTCATAGAGACCGAGGCGGCGCGGGGCGTAGCGGTCCAGATACTGGGCGAGGTCGCGTCCGGCTTCCTCGATCCGGCGCAGATAGACGGTGGCGGATTCGAGGTCTTCGCCTCGCGCCTTGCCCAGACGCCGTATCAGGGCGGCTGTCTTGTTTGACGGCGTGCGGCCCGGATGCAGGACCAGGGTGACGAAGAGTTCGTTGACCCAAAGGGGCTTGTCCGTCGTCCGGGCGTTCCAGGCGGCGCCCAAGTCGGCCGCGAAGGCGGAGCGATAGCCCGTGGAGGGTTCAGGCTCGATCCTGCGACGGATGAGGTGGTGCCAGACCGCGAACTGCTCGTCAGCGAGGTTTCGCCAGGCCTGGTTCAGCTTGAGGTGCCAGTCGTTGAGGTCGCGGGCGTCGGCCGTCTCGAAGCTTGCGCCCTGGATCTGGAACACCAGCATGAGGGCGCCGCTGTCGAGGGCCACGACATGATCGCTGACGTGGCGGGCATAGGGCAGGTGCGATCGGGCGTCGTTCTCGCGCTTGAGCCGGTTCCTGCTGATCCCGCCTTCAGCCACGGGTCAGCTCCGTGGCGCGGTAGCGACGGACCAGGGGCAGGGGGGAGGGCGAGCTTCCACCCCACAGGGCGCTGTTTCTGGCCCGCCCCTTGGTGTCGACATAGACGAAGAGCAGCCGGAAGGCGTTGTGGTCGGCGCGGCAGACGGCGCGAAACACCATGTGCAGGGCGGGGGCGACCAGCAGGTAGAGGAGGCTGCCCCCGATAAGGAAGACCAGTCCGGAGAGGATGACATTGACCCCCATGGCCTCCATGGGAACGCCCATGACCATGGCCGGCCGGGTGCAGGCCAGGAAGAGCGGGTCCTCGGCCAGGCCTTCCTCAGCCATGATCGCCTCCGGCAAGAAGACGGACCGCGGCCAGAACAATGACCAGACCGCTCCCCAGACCGCCGACGATCTGGGCGCAACGCAGGGGAGAGATCAGCCGGCGTCCGAGCGCCAGGCCGAGGGCGAAGGCGGTCCCGGCCGCCCCGAGGGAGAGAAGGGCGGGGCTCATCAGGCGCCGCCCGTGATGAGGTTGACGATCTCGGCCGCGCCGAAGACCACGATGATCCCGAGCACGACGATGGCGGCCCGCCGGAGATCAAACAGGCCGAACATCCAGAGGATGCCGACCACCACCACGGCCAGGACCGCCAACAGCCGGGCGGTGTTGCCGGTGAGCATGTCGACGACGTTCTGGAGCAGGCCTTCAATATTGGCCGAGGCGAAGGCGGGCTGGACCAGCAGAAGGCTGGAGGCGCCGGCGATCAGGGCAGCGGCGAAGAGGCGCTGCGTCCTGGAAGACTGTCGGATCATTTCTGACCTCCCGAGGCGTTTCCGGTGGAAGCGAAGACCAAGCGCGCGCTCGCCTGCGCCCGTCCGAAGACGTCCCAGCCGGCGACGGGACTCTGTTCGACAGGGCTCTCCGATGCGGCGACGGGCGCCTGAGGGTGAGAGGCGCGCGGGACTTGAGCCAGGCCGAGCGTTCCGGCGGCGGCCTCGACCCGGGCGACATAGCCGTTGCGAAAGCCGCGCTCCGCATGACCCGTATTGTATCGCGACAGGGCGACCCTCAGGCTCTGCTGCGGCGTCTCGTCCGCTCGCGGCCGATAGCCGGCGCGCAGGACGTGGTCCGCGGCGGCGAGGTTGCGGCAGGGATCGAAGACGGCTTCGGGGCTCAGGCCAAGCCATTCGAGATTGTCGCTGTTGATCTGGGCCAGGCCGAGATCAAGGTTGGCGCCGCGTTCGAGCAGGCCGCGCGCGATCTGGGCGGCGTCGGCGGCGTCCCTGGCGCGTCGCGCTGGGCGTGGACCGCGATTGACGCCGATGGCCAGGGGATCGAACCGGCTTTCGGCCCATGCCACGGCGGCCAGGGTCTCCGGCGCGCTCTGTGGGGCGCAGGCCTGGGCCAGGATGAGAATGGCGGCGAGATCCAGCAAGGCGGGCTCCGAGTTGTGGAGCCTCATTCAGCCCCGCCCCGGAGGAGGCATCGACCCGGCGCCTCCCTGTCGCAGGTCTACGGTGGGGTGATGACGGGGGGCGGCGAGGCGGCGGCGAGCCGCGCCACCGCCTGGATGCGAGTTCTCACTCCGAGCAGGCGGCAGGCGTCCGCCAGATGTTCGTCGACCGTGCGCGGCGAGAGGCCCAGGGCGGCGGCGATCCGGCTCGAGGTCAGACCCTCGGAGGCCAGGGTCAGGCACTGGCGCTGACGATCAGTCAGGGCGTCGACCGGAGCAGGGAGAGGCGACGTGGGGCGCATGAGGCCAGCACAGCCCGCCTCCCGCCCTGCGGCCAGCCCGCAACTTCCCGGCGTTGGATTTACGGACCCTGGTCGGCGGGAGGCTCGTCCTCGTCGCTCATGTCCGGCGGCACCAGCTTCTCAAGCCTCTGCTGAAGCCATATCCGCGCAGCCTCGTCGCGATGGACAGCCTGCATGGCTAGTTCGCGGAAGGCGCGGGTCACCATATTGATGATGGTGCGGCCGTCCAGTTCGGCGATCCCGTCCCCCATGTCGTCGTCGAGGGCGTGCAAGGCGACCACCAGGATCTCGACTAGCTTGTTGTCGGCCGCCCTCAGGGCGAACTCCGGCGAGCCGAGGGCCATGGCGGTGAAGATGGCGTAGGGGTCGGAATCCGTGACCCGGGCGAAGCGATGGATGCGCTCGTGATGGACCTTGCCTTTGCCGGCCTCGAACAATTCATAGGTCCGCAGACGCATCCCCATGGCGTCCGCCACGTCGATGGTGCGCATCCGGCGGTGCGTACGGATGAGGCGGAGCGACGCCGAAAGCGTCGCGCTCTGGGATTGGCGTTTCTCCGGGCCCATCGTCCGCATTTCTCCCTGCTGACGAGGTGTGCGGACTGAACCCCAGCACCCCTGCAGGTTGAAAAATGGGCCAGTGCTGACTCAAATGAAAGTCAGGAAATAAACGGGTGCCGGAAACTTGCGGGATGACGAAAATAACCTGCGGTTATTGGCCGTTTCGTCTCGCATGTCTTGGGAGCGACGGGAGAGTGGGAGATGAGACTGCATGATCCCTATCACATGGCCCTTTCGGCCCTCTCGGGATTCGTCGGGGAGGGCCGTTTCGGGGCGGGCATGCCCATGGTGGTCACGACTCTGGCCCGCGAACTCGGCCTGAGCCCGACGCCCGTCCGGGAAGCGTTGGCCAGGCTGGCCGGGGAAGGGGTGATCGAGCACTGGCCCGGACGGGGCTATTTCGCACCGCGACTGGCTGCGAGCGATATCGTCGAGCTCTACGACTATCATCAACGCCTTATTCTCTGGGCGATTGATGCGCCAGTCGCTGCGGGCGGGCTGGCTGTAGAGCAGAAGGAAGCCTCGCTGCTTGATCGTCTCGAACGGGTGTTCGCCGGAGCGGCGGGGCGATCCGGCAACAGGGTCCTGATCCGCGCCCAGCGCCTGGCGTCAGTCCGCCTTCGTCCGGTTCGTGCGGTCGAGATGACGGTGGCTCCGGTGACACTGGGCGAGGTCGAGCGCCTCGAGGCCCTTTCCCGGAACGAGGAATTGACCGGCTTCAGGGAGGAGGTCATCCGGTATCATGAAGGACGGATGGAGACGGTCTCCAGCATCTCCGCAGCCGTCCGCCGGTCAGGCGAAAGTATAGTTTAAATATAGCTGTCAAATAGGCAGGGGCGGGTGCTTCCTCGAGATACCGGCGCATTTCGCGTCGGTTCCAGGAGGTACTGTCATGTTGAAGACCCTGTCCGGCCTGATCCGCCTCGGATCGGCCTCCGTCCATACCCGCGCCGAGGTCGGCATCCAGAAAGCTGAACTCACCCCCATCTACCGCTACGACGACCTCGGCGCCCGCGCTGACATCGTACGGCTTGGTGGAGCCGAGCAACAAACCCGGGCGGATTCTCCCCGCGGTCAGTTCGAACTGATCCCGGTCCAGCGCTGGGAGATGAACGGCGCGACCCGCTAAAACGGCTGAGGGCGTCGCTTTTCTAGCGGCGTCCTCACGGCCGAAGGGAGATGAGAGATGACGGCTGTGTTCAGACCTGATGTCCATGCTGTGGCGGTCGACGACGCCCTGATCATTCTGGATTTGATGCGGGATGAATACCTCTGCTTGCCGGGGGCGGTGGCGGACGTAGATGGTGGGATCCAGAGCACCGAGTTGATCGCCACTCTTGACGAGGCTGGCCTCGTGACGACCGGGCCAGCCCCCGAGCGGCGGCCTCTTCCCCAGCGCCCATCGGAGACGGTCATCTATCAACGGCCTGAACATCCGCCCGCCATCGCCATGTGGCTGGCGGCGCTGCGGGCGGCGCTGGCGGTCCGCGCGATCCGGAAAGGGGCGGGGGTGGCCAGCTATCTCGCGCTCGCAGACGGGCCGGCCGGCGACCGGACGCCTGCCCGGGTCGCAGAGGCGGCGCTGGCCTTCTGGCAGATGGCGCCCTGGCTACCGATTGAGGGCGAATGCCTGGTGCGATCGGCCCTCCTGATGCGATTTCTGAAGCAACGGGGGCTGGAGGCCGACTGGGTCTTTGGTGTGCGACTCTGGCCCTTCATGGCGCACTGCTGGGTCCAACTGGACGACCTCTGTCTGAACGACGATGTCGAACGCCTGACCGCCTACACGCCGATCTACAGCAGATGACTCCTTCCGAGCACGGCTATATGGTCATTCAGCGCTATGGCCTGGACCCGGCGGGTCTTGCTGTCCTGGAGGCCGGGCGTCGCGGCCTGGAGCGCGCTGGATGGCGCTCTGTGCTGGTGGTTGACGATCTGGAAGTCTTCGTCGGGCCCCGGCGTCCGCCCAGAATCCGGCTTGTCCATCGTCGCTGCATCCTGATCGGAACCTATCGTCCGCACGGCCAAGCCCTTTCGGCCCTGATCGGCAGGAGCCGCAGCCCGGACGAACTCGCCCGAGCGACCGTGGCCGGCGGCTGGGGGAGATATGTCCTGGCCTGGCGGACCGACGCCGGTGACCTCGCGGTGTTGCGGGATCCGAGCGGAGCCGTCGACTGCCTGACTTGGAAGTGTGGCGGATTGTGGCTGGCGTCTGATCAGCCTCCGCCAGAGGCGGATGTCATGATGCCAGCGGTCTTGGCGATCGATTGGGACCGCCTGGGCGAGATCGCCGAGCAGCCGGGTCTGGCGAGTGATCAGCCGCCCTTGAAAGGCCTCACCGGGGTTGCGCCGGGAGAATATGCACTCATGGGCCGCACGGTCGCCCGCTATCCCGTCTGGCGACCGGCCGACATCTGGCGAACGCGTGACGTCGATCCTTCACCCACAGCGCTTCGAAGTGTGGTGGATGAAGCCGTTGTGGCGGAAACGGATGACCATGCAAGGCTGGTCGGCGAAATTTCCGGCGGATTGGATTCTGCGATTGTATCGAGCAGCCTCGCCGCCTCCGGCCGGTCCGACCGTGCCCGCTTCGTCAACTATTATGGCGATTGGGCCGAGGGCGACGAGCGCCCCTATGCTCTGGCCAGCGCGCGAATGAGCAGCCTCTCCCTCGAGGTGGTTCGAAAGCCGGTGGCGCCGATCACGCCTGGGCTGCTCGCGCCTCTGGGTTGGGGCGTGCGTCCTGCGCTGCACGGAGTTGATGCGGCCTATGACGAGGAGATGGCGAACCGGTTGGCGGTGGCGAACGCGACGGGATTGTTGACCGGTCAGGGCGGCGACGCGGTTTTCTTTCAGGCTCCTGATCCTCAGGTGGTCGTCGACCGACGCAGGCGGAGGGGATGGCAGGGGTTCGAGCCTGGCTACTGGGCCGAGGTTGGTCGCTGGACGCGTCATTCCGCTTGGACCGTCGCGGCATTGGCTCTGGGCGGTAGACGTGGCCGTCCCTTAAGCGCACGGCGTCACCCCTGGCTGGCGGGCTGCGAAGACCTGCCGCCCGCTAAGCGGGGGCAGGTGCTTCGTCTGGCCAACTGCCAGCTGTTCTGGGGGGACTGCCTGCGCGCGAGGACAGCCGACCTCGTCCATCCCCTGCTTAGCCAGCCGGTCATGGAGCATGCCCTGGCCGTGCCCGCCGACCAACTCCTGGCGGGCGTCCGAGATCGCGGGCTGGCGCGTCTCGCCTTCGCGGATCGCTTGCCCGCCCTAATCACCGAACGGCGGGACAAGGGCGACCTGAGCGTCTTTTACGGCCGGGTCGTGTTGGCGAGCCTGCCGATGCTCCGTCCCTTCCTGATGGAGGGGCGCATGACAGAGCACCGGCTGCTCGATCCGGTTAGACTTGAACGCGACCTGTCACCTCATCGGCTGATGTGGAGCGCTGACGGCAATCGTCCGCTTGTGCTCGGAGTGCTCGAGTCCTGGGCCCGACATTGGACTGATCGGATCGAGCGGCGTCGGCGGACCGAGATAGCGCGCCAGCCAGTCGATGATGCGGGCGTGCAGGTCCCTTAGGTTGCCGGGACTGGCGTAGGTATGTCCCTCGCCGAAATAGGTCAAAAGCCCCGCTTCCCGATTGCGACGGTAGAGGGCGCTGAAGAGGGTGCTCATGCGCTGAGTGTCGAGGTCGGACTCGATCAGCAGGGCCGGAGTGCGAATGGCCTCGGCCTGATAAAGAGGGCTGGTTTCGACGTAAGCCGCCGGCGCAGCTGCGAAATCGCCGATCGATGCTTGTCCCGTCTCGCCCCATCCAACCATGCGCCCAATGGGCACGCCTTCCTCGGGCGCGACCCGGTAGAACGGCGGCAGTTGCATGGACAAGCTCAGATCCGGATAGCCATTTGAGGCGATGACCGCGCTGAACCGATCGCTCTGGGCCGCAGCGCTGAGAACGCCGTAGCCGCCGAAGCTGTGACCGATCAGGGCGACCCTCCCAGGATCGACGAGCCCGAGATCGCCGGCGGCGTCGACCGCAACGAGTATTCGCTCTGCGATCCCCGCGGCCGGGCGGCTTTCGCCCGGCGCGAGCGGGAGGCTAACGACGAGGACGGCGTAGCCCGCAGCCGCGATCACGGCTGGATTGTTCTGCAACCGGGTTCCTCCGGGGAGGAGCGCCGACGGCGCGGAACGGGGGGCCGTCCCAGGATAGACCTCGACCACGACGGGCAGACGGGTGTCGGGGGCTGCGCCGGGAGGAAGGAGAAGCCAGCTTGTCAAAGGTTCGCCCGCCGGACCCGGGTGAGGCACGGGCACGATGCGCCCCCAGTCGATGTCGGACCATCCCTTATTGAGCGCGATAAGAGTCTTAATCCCCTCTACCGATCTAAGACGAACCTCGCTTTCGCCCTGTTTCGTCTGGCGGGTGACAAGGAAGTCAGCGTCCGGACTGGCCGCGAGGACCACCTCGTCGGGCTCCATCGGCGAGAGACAGGCTGGCGTCCCGTTAAGGCGTGACAGACAGGCCTGATCGACCAGGGTGCGAGCTCCCATATCCCGGGGCGAAGGGTTCCACCGCACTGGATTGCCCATATCGACGATCTGCCCCTGGTCGCGAAGCTGCCCGCGAGCGAGCAGCGGACTGTCCGGCGTGAAGCCATAGACGCCGTCAGAGCGTTGGATGGCGGCGCGTCCGTTAAGCTCAACAATCCGTTCCGAGGGCTCCCGGACAGGAATAAGGTCAGAAGAGGCTGAACCGGGACTGGCCCAGACGCGGGCGCCGTCAGCGGTCCGGGCCTGAACAATCGGCCGGCGGCCGTCCCAACTTGCAAGAGGAATGGCGACGCCGTCCCAGGTGCGCTGAACCCAGGGGGTTAGAGGCCCCAGATCAAGCGCCCTGGCGCGTCCATTCGACGATACAGTCCAGAACCGCCCGTCCTTGTCGAAGTCGCCGCCAAGGGGACGGCCGAAGACGATGAAGGCGTCGGACGCGGGCGACCAGGTCATGAGGTACATGGCCAGATCCTGGTCGGGCAGTGGAGCGCGCACGATGCCGCTGTCGAGCGCTACGAGGCTCAGACGTCCCCGGCGGATAGGGTCGCCGACCCGGACCGGGCGATCCGGTCGGGGTTGAAGATCTTCGGCGTCTTCCAGAAGTGCAGCGTGGCGGCCGTCAGGTGAGAGCCTGAGATCAAACCACTCCCCGCGGGCCAGCATTCGCGGCGTCCTGGCGAGGATGTCCAGGACGACAAGGGTGGACGGCTCGGCCTGGGTTCGGGACTGCCGGGTCTCGCCGCTCGGGATGTAGACGGCGCTGGCGCCATGACCGCTGGCGGCCGTGCGCCACAACTGCTCCACGCGTTTCTGGACCTTGAACCCGACCCGCATGGCGACAGGCGGATCGTGACGCGGTCGGGCGATGAAGACTAGTTCAGTGGGAGATCGCCAGGCGACAGTTTGGCCGAACTGGATCATCTCCGGAGTGAACGGCGTCCAGAGGATTTCGCCGGTGGCGAGTGTAAGCACGCCGAGCTGAAGATCGTCGGCTGTCACGCGAAACACGACCATGCGGGCGCCGTCGGGCGAGAAGGGGCCCGACAGGTGGCCGGCCTCGTGGCTGGGCGAGGCGAGGCGGATCGGCGCCTGATCCTGTGCGACGCGATGAATCTCCAGATCGGTCAACATGGCGCTGACCATGGTTGACAGATCATAGGACCCGGCTTGGTCATAGGGGCGCCGATGCTCGATCGCGACCCATTCCCCATCGGGACTGATGCGGGTCGTTCCGATGTCCTCGTGACCAAGCAGATCATCGATCGAGAAGGGGCGGGGCGTCTGGGCCGCGACCGGCCATGCCGTCGTGGTCGCCAAGGCTAGCGCGAGAAGGGAGCGCCGCATCACCAGGCCTTCGTCAGTTGCAAAGAGACGAAGCGCCCCATCACATTGGCGTTGGCGGCGTCATAGGCCACGCCCTCCGGTGCGTCATAGAAGGGCGGATCACGGTCGAACAGGTTCTGCACCGTAAAGGTGAGACCCGTTCCGGCCAGCGGACCATGGTCGGGCGTGAAGCGGACCGCGAGGTCGGCGGTCGTCCACGAGCCGATGCGCTTCCCGATCAAGTCCCGATAGGAATTGACGAAATTAACCGAGGACGAGACGGACCAGGGGCCGCGCGACCATGAGGTTGAGCCGCGTCCGCGCAGACCGACTGGAAAGTTGGGCCGGTCTAGCTGGGAGACTGCGGCGGAGGTCGGGGTCGGCTGCGCGTCGAACCGTTCGAGCCACGTCAGGTTCAGGCCGAGATCGAAAGCATCCGCTCCCCGGCTGAAGCCGTAGTCGATATTGAGGTCGGCGCCTTGAATCTGGACGCTGGCCGTATTGACGTAGCGGGCGTCGACGATGGTCCCATAGGATGAGGCCGGAAATTGGTCGCGCAACCCGGTCGTGGGCAGATCGAGGATGGCCTGGATAGCAGCGAGATCCTCGCTGTCGGCGGGGTTCAGGGTTCTGACGAAAGGTGCGAGAGAAGGATCGCTCAACACCGTCATGATACTTTCTAGGGCCGGCTGGCCGATCCGGTTTTCGAAATCGGTCCTGAAGCCGTTCACGCCGAGACGCAGTCCGGGAACAAGGTGCGGACGGATTTCGAAGCCGAGGGTCCAGGTGTCGGCCTCTTCGGGCTGAAGGTCAGGATTGCCGCCATAGAGAATCATGGACAGGATCTGCTGCGAGCCGCGTGGAAGGATCGAGGGGCTGGCGCTGGGCGCGTCGTGAACCTCGCGCAGCGCGGGCGCTCTGAAAGAGCGGCCGTAGTTGGCCTTGAGGCGCAGCGCATCGACAGGATCCCAGAAGATCCCGACCTTGGGGCTGGTCGTCTGGCCAACGTCGGCATAGTCCTCGAACCGGGCCGCGAGCGAAAGCTCGAGTCGTTCCAAGCCAGCACGACGGTTGTTGGCGCCGAAGACAGGGACGCGGACCTCGCCGAAGGCCGCCGCCACCTGTCTTTCCGTCCTGACCGCAGCGCCGATGGTGGGGGCGAGACCGCTGCTGAAGCCGGTGGACTGCCGTTTGAAGGTCTCTTCGCGGAAGGAAAGGCCCGTCGCAAGTCGGAGCGGCCCGCCCGGAAGCTCCAGGAGAGCGCCGGAAACCTGGAAATTGGCCGAT
Organism: Brevundimonas sp. ZS04; assembly: GCF_001956865.1. NCBI lineage: Bacteria > Pseudomonadati > Pseudomonadota > Alphaproteobacteria > Caulobacterales > Caulobacteraceae > Brevundimonas > Brevundimonas sp. ZS04. The sequence continues at coordinate 313,226 of NZ_MTHE01000003.1, read as the reverse complement.
GCGACGCCTGTCCGGCTGTAGGCGCGCGAGTAGCCCGAACTGATGAAGTCGAGGACGGCGGCCGTATTCACCGCCTCGTCGCCGAAGGGGTTCAGGTATCCGTCCCGCAAAGGACTGAAAGACGTGGCGGGATTGTCGGCGATCGCCCCGAGCGCTTCTCGCAGATAGGTGGACTGAAGCGCTCCGGAAGAGCCGGTCCGGCTCTCCTCCGAGGCGTAGGCGACATAGGCGTCGATCCGCCAGTCGTGGGACAAGTCGAAGGCGCCGCCCAGGCTGGCGCCCAGGCTCTCGACCTCGCCGAAGACGCGCGGCGGAGCAATCTGACCCTGGAAGGAATAGGCTATGGTATGGGAGCGGGCTCCCGTCGGCGAGACGAAAAAGGGGTTTGCGTCGGTCACCGTCAGCAGGGCGCTGATCGGAAAGGAGTGGGTTTCATAGTTGCGCTTGCTGTACCGGGCGTCGGCTGTGACCTCGAGCCGATCGCCGAGGCCCTGGCGCCAGAGGGCGTAGCCGCTGTGCCGGGTCTGCCGCGGCAGGACGTTGATGCCGGCGCGCAGGTTTTCGAGATTGACCTGCCCGGGCAGGAAGTCGTCGGGCTGAAGGCCGACGCCTGATTGACCCGGCGGTATGGCCCAGGCCGGAATATAGCCGCCTGACGCCGGATCGAAGACGACGATGTTTCCCGGATTGCTGTAGAATTGACGGCGATCAGTCCCGCCGCGCCATCGGAGATCGGAGTCGCTCGCCAGCCGCCTCTCCGTTCCGGAGAGGGCCTCGCGATCATTGTATTCATAGGTGAGCAGGGCGTTGCCGCTGCTCCAGCGACGGCCGAAGGTCTGGCCGAACTGGTATTCCCCACTGACCCCGTCGCTGGTGTTCCCGACCCGAATCCGCGTTTCCGCGCCGTCGTAGTCGTCCCGCAGGATGATGTTGACCACACCGCCCACGGCGTCGGCGCCATAGAGGGCCGAGGCGCCGTCGAGAAGGACGTCGACCCGCCTGATCGCGGCCGTCGGAATGGAGGAGATGTCGGCGAAATCGCCCTTGGAGCCCGTGCCCGCCATGCGGCGGCCGTTGATCAGTACAAGCGTGGCGTCGCTGCCCAGACCGCGAAGATTGACGCCGTTGGCGTAGGTCGAGTTGGTCCCGGAGCGATCGGCGCCGTTGTTAAGGGCGCCCTCATTGGCGGTTCCGCCGAAGTTCTGCGGCAGCGCGGCGAGCAGCTGGGCCACGGTGGCCCGGCCCTCGCGGTCCATCTGGTCCCGGTCGATGCTGACCACGGGCGAGGGGCCGTCGCCGACACCCCGGATCAGACTGCCCGTAACGACGACGTCGTCCACCACGGTCAGTTCGTTGTCGGTCAGCCCGGCGCGCGCGTTCGGATCGTAAAGCACGTAGACGTTGGGGCGGGTCCGGCGGAATGCCAGCCCGGTGTCGCGCAGCAGCGCAGCCAGCCCCGCTTCTGCGCTATAGTCGCCCTGAAGGCCGGGAGAGGTGCGGCCCTCCACAAGGGCGGCAGGATAGAGAATCTGGAGGCGGCTCTGCTCGACGAAGACGCTCAGGGTCCGGGCGAGAGGGCCGGCGGGCGCATCATACCGCCTCACGGCGTCCGCGCCCTGGGCCCAAGCCGGCGCGACGCAGGCTAAAAGGGCGGTTGATAGTGCTGTCGTCGTCCCCAATCCGATACGCATGATCTTCCCCGTTTGCTCCTCCCGCGTGGTGCGGGACGGGCAGAGACGCCGGGAAGGCGCGGGTCCCCTAACTCCGCCTAAAGATTATTTTCCTCAGGTTATCGGCGCCTCAAGAATGATGGCGCCGTCGGCGCCCGTGGATGCTGTGACGCCGTAGAGGTCAGAAAGCGCGGCGATGAAGGCGTCAGTGTCGCCTGTGTCGAAGGCACCGCTGACGGGAACCTGCGCGATGCCCGCGTCCTTCAGTTCGATCCGACGGTCGCTGTACCGGCTGACCTCAGCGATCGCCTCCTGGATTGGCGTCGCGGCGAAGATCAGCCGTCCCGTGGTCCAGCTTGTTTCACGGGCCGCGTCGACCGACTGGACCTGCGGACTTCTTCGGGCGGTGACGACCTGCTGGCCCGGCGTCAAGGACCAGGCGGGCTTGGATGTGCCGGAGGTCCCTACGTCGACGCGGCCCTCGATCAGGGTGACCTTCGCGCCCTGGCCCAGCTTCCGGACATCGAACCGCGTGCCGACGGCGGTGACGGTGGTGTCGCCGGCGGCGACGATGAAGGGGCGGGCCGGGTCGCCCTCAACGTCGAAGAAGGCCTGGCCGGAGACCAGGATCACGGATCGGCGGTCTGAGCGCAGGCGGACCTCCACCCGGCTGTTGGTATCGAGGACGACCTGGGATCCGTCGGCCAGACGCAGGGTACGCTGCTCGCCGACGCCGGTGGCGTAGGCCTGCGGCCGGTTCAGGGTCCAGACCGAGACCAGCCCTAGGGCGGCGAGCGCCATGGCGCTCGCCGCGATCGGCTTCCACAGGCGCGACACCATGTGGCGGGCCCGCACCCTCGGCGGGGCCTGGCCCAGGGCTTCCGCCGTCAGGGCGGCGATGTCGGGATCCTCGGCAAGCGTCCGACTCGTGTCCCAGGCCTTCTCGACGCGCTCGTAGGCGCGGGCATTGTCCGGGTCTTTCCGCCATTCGAAGAAGTCGTGGATATCGGTCGTCGACACGCGCTTCTGACCGAGACGGGCGAACCATGTCGCGGCTTCGTACCGCCGGGCGTCCCGTTCCTTATCGATCGTCATCCCGCCTATCCGTCCAGTTGCTCGACGCAGTGCTGCAACGCCTTAGACATACGCCACTCCACCGCCTTGACGCTCAACCCGCGGGCGGCGGCGATCTCAGGATAGCTCATACCGGCAAAACGGCTCAGGACGAAAACTTCACGGTAGAGGGGGGGCATGGTCAGAACCGCCTGCTTCATCATCAGCGCTTCGACTTGGTCGGCCGCTTCGCCCGGGTCGGCGGCTTCCGTAAAGGGCTCTGTCGTTCCCCGTCGTTTGCGTCGGCGGCTCTCGTCCCGGACCACGTTCATGGCGATCCGCAGGAGGAAGGCTCGGGGATGCCGGATGAGGCCTGCCGAATAGGGGGCGGCGCGAATGTAGGTTTCCTGAACCACGTCTGCGGCCTGATCCGGGTCGACGTGGGCCCGCAGCCTGCCGTCAAGCCAACGTGCATACTGGCGATAGAGGGCGTTCAGGCCCTCCAGCGCATCCGCTTTCAATTCCTTGACGTCGCTCACGTCGGTCTCCCGCCTCCAGGGCGGGCCGGGAATCCCGTGGGTCTTGGTCAGCCATGATCATCCGGACGCAGGACACAGCCTGCGCCAGGTACGACGACAGCTCACGCAGCAATTGCGCTTTCCAAATCCGAGTCCGCAAAGGGGATTCCAAGCCCCTGTCGGCGCCAGGGCCGACGCCCGAGCATGAATCAAACCGAATCCGGACGCAAGGCGAGGGGGTCGGGCGTTGGAATCCTCGCGGAACGAGGCCCGCTATCTACCAACGGAGCGCTGCCCTGCCCGAAGGGCCCCCGGCTCCAGCTCCGCGCCTGTTTCGCGGCGCCCGACGCCCAATCCTTAGGCGGGGGCCGCTCCGGGTTCAACTATGTGATGGAGGCCTATTCCGCAGAGAAGTTGCGGTCTGACCGCAACTCTTAGGCGTAGAGAATCGCCGTTATCGCCGTGTACGGACGGAGCAGCAGCCGGTGGGGGGAAGGAATGGACGCCAACCTGAACAGCCAGACCGCATGGCCGGTCACGCCCGGATTGAGCCCGCGCGAGCTCGAATGTCTCGCTTGGGTCAGCCAGGGCAAGAGCTCGACCGACATCGGAGCCATATTGGGCCTGTCAGCTCGCACGGTGGATAGCTATCTCGAGAAGGCAGCGTCCAAACTGGGCGTGCGTACGAGGATAGAGGCGGTGGCTGTGGGGGTGAGGCGAGGTCTCATCGAGGTGGACTAAGCGGAGGGTAGGCCTTGAGCCGCCGTTCTTCAGTCTGTTGAGGTTGATCTAGACGTGGAACTGGCCTGCAGCTGGGGCATCCGTCGAGATGGAATGCTTATGAGTTGTATGTGTAATTTTGTTCCGCCTTAGAACCTTCCTGGTTCCTCTACATATTGTTGCAGGCGAAGCAGGACCCGGCGCGTCTGGCTCGACGACAGCTTTGACTCATCTCGGGCCGCCGGTGACGTCCCGCTTTCGGGAGGGGTGGGATCTATGCTCGTCCTGGGTATCGGCGCGTTCTCCCCATTGGCGGGTGGGATCTCATGATCGGAGGTCCGTTCTTGCAAATGCCGCTCCACACTCGTTCGCGATATCAATCAGCAGTTGTCGCCGGGGCAGCACGCTGTAATACAAGCTGCACCACCGGGCAGAGAATAGGTCCGGCCAGCCTTGCATAGCTCTGCAACACTCGTTTTCGGTACCTCACTGAAGTTGATGATGATCGTTCAGGAAATCCTTCAGCGCGTCGAACGTCACTACGCCACGCCTGGCGTCGGACCGCTTATGCTGTCGTCTCTGGGGCAGGATTTGCGGAAGCACGGCCTCTGGCCCATCGAGAACGACAAGAGAAGCCTTGCTGCTTTCCTGAGCGAGGAGATCGGAGCTGTCGTCCTCAGATCGGATCCCACCGCGACTGCTTATGTCGTGGTTGTTCCCAAAGGCCAGGAAGCTCTCGCTGACAAGGCGTTTGAACGCAGACGAGGTCAGCAACTGCTAAAGCGACTGCCGCGGGCACTTTTACTCGCATTCTGTGTCGATACGAATGCTCCGGTCAGCGTGCGACTGAATCCCGCGCCGCTGCGATATGTGGTTGGCGATTTACCCGACGAAGTGGGTGAATGGGCTGCCGTCGAGGCCAATTTCCGGACGCCAGGGCTCTTTGTCCCTGAGGATCGCGGGCTTCCTGTGGCGGACGCCGACTTGCTTCTAGCTCATCTAACGGCTTGGGCGGACCTCCATGCGGTGGACCTGTTCGAGCTGGCAAGCCGACCGGCTCGGGAGGTTGCGCCACCGGCCGTGCCGGAATTGGCGGCAAATGCATTGGAACGCCTCTATGCCGCTCAGGCAGAGGCGCTCCGGGACAAGCTGGTGGTCCCGGTCGATATTGCATTGCTGTTGAGCCGCCAGCCGTAGCGATGGTTCGCGCGCGGAACCGTAAGGCAGCTGCCACGAGGCAAGGCGGTACTGATCTGTGTGTGATCGCAGGTCTGCCCAGAGCGATCTTGGGCAATGTGATTGAGCGGCTTCAGCAGCGCTTCCCCAAGCGGACGTTCAAGGGAACGCCAGCGCGCCAGGAAGACGGCGTCCTCTATCCGCCGGATATGATCGAGAAGCTGCTGCACGAAGTTGCAGACTTCGCCATTCGTCGACGATCATCTGGCAAGCTGAGTGATCCCGCACCGCGATCAATCATCCTCGCCTATGTGCCCGCCGCAGACGATGAACGACTTATGTCGGCCTTCGATTTCAGCGTCATGCCGGCTCCCTTGGCAGCTCTGGCAGCCTACGGAGGCGACAAGGGTAGGCAGTATCGCCATTCCGCTGATGCAGCGTTTCTGGCGGTGGAAGACGCGCTCGGCGAGCGGGGGATACCCAAACTCAATCTCGACGAGGTGAAGCAACGCGTCGCCCGATTGGCCAACGATTCCGAAGTTCTGCTCTTACCTCCTGAGAACTTTCGCCTCCACGATCGTGACCGTCTGAGCACGTTGTTTCGCAGCTACCGCCGCGGAGAACGCGTTGCGGCCGACCGATTTCCGGAGCTCCAAACGCAACGGCTCAGTTCAGCGGATATTCGAAGGCTAGGGGAGGATGTCCGGCACTGTCACGTGGACGCGGACAAGCGTGCATTCCTCATGGCGCATCCGGCAGCCTATGATGGTTCTGAGTGGGAGCTTGAGGAAGAGAAGGCCAAAGCTGCAGCGATCAAGCCGGTTTTGCGCAGCCTCTATCGCTTCGGCGCCCCCCTGCCGGACGGCTTTCATCATGACGTGCAGTTCGCCGATGGTTCGGCCTTTGCGAACAGCTCGTTCGATTGCTTGCGAAACGGGCTTGTGCGCTACACCTGTCCCTACGTGAACGTATATCCCGACGACTTCGTACGTCCTGGGAAAGCCAAGCGTGCACGTAAGGGAAAAAATAAAACGCCGCGACCTATCGGATAGGTGCGGCGCGATACTCGTTTAAGCCTAGTCTCCACCAGCCGGTCGACAAGGAAAACCCTGCCGTCCCACACGACCGGAGCCGAAGTGGGAGGTTCCTGAGAACCGTCGGATCTCGAGGCTTATGCCCCGGAGGCTTTCCCTAGCCTGCAGGCTAGGGTCACCGTCGGTGTGCCATAGGGCACGAGGAAACTCTTAGATAATCCGCGAATGCGGTTTCTCAAAGTTTTAAAATCGACGATTTCCGCTGCATTGGTCATTCCTGGCACCACAAAGTCGGAGAAACGTGGGTCAAATTCGATCATGGCTCTGACGCGGATTTCCCGAACGTCGGCTGCAGCCTGCGAGATCGTCCCTCCACTCGCCGTCTGGAAGGCGATGTTTCCAGTGGAGTTTTTGTGCGCAGTCCAAAGCCTCTAGTCGCCTCTACATTTTGCTGTAGGTGAGCGGGACTGATTGCGTCAGGCTTGATGACCGCTGTTGACTCAATGCGGTAGTTGGAAAGGTCTGCTCTCGTACGTCGGAGTTGACTTAGATTTTTGGGTTCAGCTGTACCGGAACTGACGCATAGGCATCTTTTCCCGCGACATTCACGTGAACAAAGGTGGTGAGGCCGGAGGTGAGATCGATGCTTGTCGCTTCAGGCCCGAAGCCGCGGAAATGCGTTAGACTGAGCCGTTCAATAAACATCGTACTAGACCTCCCCCTTGGTTATGGGGCCAGCGCCAACTTGCCCCTGATCGGCGGCCTGACGGCAGTAGGCGCGCTGAAACGTCAAAAAGCCAGAGGTCCCTGGCGCGCCCTTTTCAAGCGGGTGGCGCGACCGCTGATAGCTTCGAAAACGGCGTGTGACGAAGTTCGATCTGCGATCCCGGGGGCATGTGCGGAAGCGGTTACGGACATGGACCGGCCGCCACCGATCAGAGATCGCATGGCTGGAGAAGCGGTCGGGGGTGGGCTCTATTTTGGCGCCCCCGCCGATACGACAGCCTTCAAGCAGTGGTTGGTCGGGACGCTTCACGCCTGAGAAAGTCCCGCCATGCGAAGGGATCGATTTCTGCGAACCGTGTGGCGATTCAAGGGGGCTTCGAACCTTCGCGTCAAAGGGCGGCGATGGTGCGAACCTCGGCCATGAGCAAGGGCGAAAGGCCCAGGACTTCCAAGGGGCGGGTGCGAAGCCAGTTCAGGGCACCGGCCGGGTCCAGATCTTTGCGGATGGACAGCTTATTCAGCTTCATGGCGGTCACTCGGGAAAGGCCCAGGGAAATGAAGCTGATCATGGTTCGATCCGATGCGCCAACCTCGAGATAGAGAGGCAGGGACGGAATGCTAGAGGTCAGATCGCTTAAACCCGCCTGATCCAGGCCGTGAACGAGCAAGGCGCTGTAACAGCCGAACAGGCGGACGGCCTGGAAACGAATGTCCCTTTCGATCAGGTCCAAGGTGGTCCTGATGGTCGTCCGGACTGGCTTCCTTTCGTTTCTCTGAATCTGCTCGTCGATGATCAGGGGAAGAGGGTCGCCGATCATCCAGCGCTTGGCGATGACAGCATGGAACCTGTGAAGGCCTCCCTTGGTGTCGATCTCCAGAATGATTTCGTGGCAGAGCTGGAGTATCTTCGCATAGGACTTGTAGGCGTCTCCTTCGCGGGGATGAAGCGGTATCAATCCACGAGCGGGGGCCGAGCCTTGTGCGATCACGCCCGCCAGCCGATCGAACAGGCGTTGCTGCTTGTGCGCTGAAATGCCGGGCGTGCGACGCAAGACCTCTGCCGGCAAGGTGATCGTCTCCCGGGCTGCCTTCAAAGCTGTTTCAAGGTTGACAGTTCTTGGCGTGTCGGCCGAGACGCCTGCGCGTTCGAACGTGCGCCCCAGGTCATTGTCCTGAAAGTCAGTGTAGAGGCGCACGAACGTGGTTTCGAGGTCGGCGACGTCTCGACCCTTCGCCGGGGAAACCCCTTTGATGACATCCAGCAACTGATCATGATGGTCGTTGAGGCTGGACTGGATCGCCGGCGTGACGACCGAATCCTTGGGGCCATCCAGAGGCTGCTTCTTCCATTTCTCGTAGTCAATCAGGAAGATGTTGCCCTGGAACTCTCGCTTCAATCGTCCGGCCCGCCCGGCAAGATTCCAGAAGTCGGTTGATTCAAGAGGGTGGGTTCGCCCCTTTTCCGGCGCGAGCATGAAGATGTTCTTGGCTGGGAGATTGACTCCTTGGAGCAGGGTGCTGGTGCAGACTAGGAAGTCGATGTCGCCGGAAGTGACCGCTGCTTCAATCGCCCGGCGCAACTGGGTGGGAATGTTGGCGTAGTGAAAGGCCACCCCCGATTTCACACATTCCACGAGCGCATAATTGGCGTGAACCGCTTCCTTGGCCATTTCTGACAGTGCGATCCGGGTTTCGGTCGGCGGACGATCGGCGAGAAGCTCAGCGAGCTGCAGGGCGACGTTTTCCGCCTCTGCCGGCCCGTTGGCGTAGATGATGTTGGAATGCCCTCGGCCAAGCTCGACGGGGATCCGGGCCAGCTTTTCCATTCGCGATGCGAGAGCATGGCCCAGCTCTAGCCGCCCGAGCTCTCGCGGGGGGAGAGAGCCGTCACCGGCGGTTTCGACAAGAAGCCGGCCATTGGCGGCGGACTCGACCGTGACCACCAGGAAGTTCTGCGCGACAGTGGGTTCGACGGAAGAGAATTCGACCACATCCTTAAGGCCGAACAAGCGTCCGAAGACATCCAGATTGCGGATCGCGGGACTGGCGAAAAGAACCTGGGCGGCTGGATTGCCCTTCAGGAGATCATCAATCACCCATTGGAGAAGCACGCCGCGAGCGCCGTCGGAAATGGAATGGGCCTCATCGACGATGATGATGTCGGCGCGGAACGCCGGATGGGAGGTCAGCGCCAGTTGGACTCGCTCCTGAGTCATAACATAGATGGCGCGGCCGGAAAGGGCGCTGTCCGGATCGACCGGCACGGTGATGATATCGGGCGCTGACGGCAGGTCGCGGCCGAACATCCGAGACAGATCGTCGGAGACTTGGGCGATCAGGGCGCGGGTCGGCACGAGATAAACGACCGTGCGCGGCTGCGGGTCTTCGAAGAGCGAGGATAGATAGCCCTGCAGGACAAAGGACTTTCCGGCAGATGTCGGCGCCGCAAGGGCGATCCGGCGGCTGCTTGTCAGATCATTCCACAACTCTTGCTGAAAATCGGTCAGGAGGACCGACTGGCCGTTGATGACGACCTCATGATCCTCAGCCGCCGCCATTTCTTCAGCCGCTAGGGCGAATGGTAGGCTAGCCCGCGCCGCTTCGACTTCGGCCCGCGTCCCGATCGAGGGAAAGTTCCCCAGACGCATGAGAACGACACGCAGAGCCTGGTCCAGGGGAGCGTGTTCGGCGCCGAAGAGTTCATAGGTCGAGGTTGCGGCGCGGAAGGCGGCGCGGCGATGATCTGCGACATCGGAACAGGCCAGAATGGCTGCCGAGCGCATCAGTCGGGTCGCCTCAGATAGCTCGACGCTCCTGGGCTCCATGCCGCCGATCTCTCGGGTCAGGGACGCCAATTCCATTCGGTGGGCCGCGTCGTGGAATTTGGGATTTGACCAGACCTTGGTCGCGAGTTCCTGAATCATGACAGCCAGCCGATCCGCTTTTGGAAGAGGTCTCTGAAGTCCTGGACGGCGGGAAGCGGAAAGAAGAAGAGTTCGACCTCCTGCGCGGCGAGGCCCGCCGATTTGAATGCGGCTGAAACCTTGGGTGCGACCTCGGCAAGCTTGGCTCTGGCGAGGTCCCGGAAGGCCTCTTCTGCCTTGTCGCCAGCGGCCGCCGCGGCTTCGAAGCCGTCGAAATCAAACCCGATCAGACAGGTGACGACATCCTTGCGGTTATTGTAGGCCTCCTCGTGCGGGTCGAGATACCTGAGGAGGGCGGCCTTGCCCTTGTCGTCCAGGCCGGCGAAGTCGAGGTTGCGCTGGACCAACTGCAGCTCATGACCCAGTTCATCCTCTCCAACGGATTTGGCGATGGAGGTCGCGGCGGCGGAGATGGCTGCCCCCACGTCCTGGTAGAGTTTTGACTCGCCCCAGTAGAGAAAGAGGCGTTCGGTGTCCGGGCAGTAGCGGACATGAACGCCGTCCGCCCCATGGACCGGCATCTGGGGGTTGGTCTTCAGAGTCATCTTAGCGATGACCTGCGGCGCGCCCAGGATCCATTCCGTCAGAAGATAGAGCAGAAGCTCGCCCGCTTCGCCGTTTCGATTGGTCGCCCTGTGAGCTTTGATGAAGAGCTTGGCTGCGGCGTCGTTGAGCTGGGTGGCGGCAGCCAGGAAGTCGTCGAAGGGCAGGGTGGCCTGCTTGGCCTTCAGGTCGTCCACCTCTTTCCGACTGAGGGCGAAGTGGGGAAGGCTGAGCCAGATCTGATCCACCAGTTCCCGGACGGTAGTCTTTGCCTGCCGGAAGGAGGGGAAATGCAGACGCAGGGTCACGCCCGATCCTTCGCAAGCCACCTCATGCTGAAGCTCGCGGATGCGGGGCGCCAGCTTGGCGTAATCCTTGTGCAAGGCCACTAGGACCGCATGAAGATCAACGGAAGATGCTGGATTGATACTGCTCTGGCTCAAGGCGTCCGCCGGGGGTCTGATTGTTATGGGTTCCGGCGCTGGAGGCGGCCGGATGAGGAATGTCTGGAGCGAGGGCGCGAACTATCGCTTGCCCGTCTTCGCCCGCCCCCAGTGAACCAGGAGCCGGCCGCCAAGGACCGTGCAATATATGGTCAGGCCGAAGGCGAAGGCTTGGGTCAGCAGAAAAGCCGCCTTGACGGCGTCGTAGCGGCGAGAGGCTGGCGAACAGGTGAAGACCTCGCCGATGATGCTGATGATCTCAGGCAGAAAGATCAGAAAGGTCAGGGCGCCGCCGAGCATCAGCGGAAAGGCCTTGGACCAGAAGGCGACGCCGAGAGCGTTCCGCGTTGGCTTGAGGTTTTCAGGAATACCCTTGGTCGGCCGTTTTAGCGCATCCATGACGGGCTGGTGCCAGACGCTGAACAGGATGGCGAGCACAGCCAGGAGGAGGCTGGCGGCAGCGATCAGATCCGACAATTCTTGAGGCTGGGTCACGGCTGGGGCTTCACATCAGAGCCGTAGGTCTGGCAAAGCAGCGTGTAGGAGGCTGCCGCCGTGGTGTAGACGGAGACAGTGCCCTGTTTCTTGCTGATCCGGACGTGGTCGCTTCTGTCCCGTGCGAGAACCCGGTTCATCGCCTCGGCGAGACTGGCGGAAGGGATGGAGATCTCCACCAGGTCGTCAGCCCATTCGGCGTCATCCATGACCGCCTTGCCTGCGGCCTTCATCGAGGCCTCCAGACGCGTGCGATAGCGGGTCATGGTGTTTCGAATGAGGGTGCGGCTGGCCGGCAGGGTCAGCTGGAAAAGACCTGCGACCGTCTCTTCGTCGGGGAGGCCGTCTATAAAGACCCGTTCCGCGAGAAGCGCGAGACGCAGCTGGCGTAGTTCAGATCCGCTCGCCGGGGCTTCGCGGGCGAGGTACATGGCGACATATTCGTCGACGGCCGCCTGGGCATGGCCCTGCAGGTCCTGCTCGATATTGGCGGGCGTTGAGCCTATGGCCGCGGCCAGCGCCGGCAAGTCCGTAATCGGGATGTCGATTTCAAGATTGATCTTCACAAGAAACTCCGATCGACGCCGGGTCCGCGTCGGCAGTATAGGGCCTTGCAGGCCGGCCGCTATTTGGGCTTGTTGACATTGTCCCTAGTGGAGGCGTCTGGGTTGTCGCGCGCGTATTCGCGATTGTTCACCTTGACCACATGAGCGCCGGGATGTTCGCCGCGTTTGATCTCGGCGACGATGTTGCGACGGGGGACGTTCTTTCGCGCTCCCACGTCATAGTGTTCATTGCGGCCGCCCGGCCCGTCGTTCCTGCCCTTGATCCCAGTTATGATCGCTCCCCGCCATTAGAACAACAATGTTATCCATTATGCGGTGGTGACGATCAAGCCCGGGAGGAAGCCGGCGTCTTCATGAAGGCGGGCGGGAAAAGACATCGTCTGTTATGCGGCCGGGGAGAGCGGAGAACATCAATCTCGCGCCAGCCGTGGGCAGGCCGTCAGCTTTTCCCAGCCCTGCCGAATACTGGATGCTCGTAATGCGCCATGATCGCAGGCGCCTTCTAAGCGCAATCGCCGCAACCGTGCTCTTCTGGCTATGAGCCCTGAGCCTAGGAGGGTGATCCCGGCGATAGCTGCCGCGATCTGAAGGTAACGCCACGGCGTCTCCGCTACGGGAAGAATATGCAGCAGCATTCGTTCGTCGTCCCGGATTGAGCTGGCGATAATCCACGGCGGGGGCGGCGCGCAACGTCTGCAATGGGCCGATTTCGGTCTTGGGTGTCTGCGCTGAAAGCGGATCTGCGCGCGAGGTTCGGAATGTCGCCTTTCGGACAGCGCGGTAATGACCGCTCCTGGCGCTTTGAAGCCCTTGCTGCCGGAGGATGGCGACAGATCGGCAATATTCTGCGCGAGCATTTAGGGTCTGGGGGCTCTGCATTCGTCTCTCCACTCGTCGCCTGTAAGGCGATGTTTCCAGTGGAGTTTTTGTGCGCAGTCCGAAGCTTGTCGTTTCCCCTACATATCGTCAGTGGAAATCCCGCGATCCCGGCAGGATGCGTACGTCGCGCGGGTGCCGGTGCGGCGGCTGGCGCGGCGGTTGCGGATGGGCGACGATGTCCGCGCGGGCCAACTGCACGTTGGTCTCATGATCTTCTGACAGGCGGGACAGCTCGGCGCTGCGGTCGAGGATGCGGCGGGCGACGACATGGACGACGCCCTCGGGGCTTTTCTCGACCACGCCTTCGACCTGCATCAGGCGGGCGCCCATGACCTCGCGCCGGAACTGGTCCAGCATCCGCGCCCAGAGGACCACGTTGGTGATGCCGGTCTCGTCCTCCAGGGTGACGAAGACTGCGTTGCCCTTGCCCGGCCGCTGACGCACGAGGACCACGCCGGCGACCCGCACCAGGGAGCCGCCGCGTTTGGCTTCGGTGGCGGCGCAGGTCAGGACCCGCTCGGCGGCGAAGACGGGGCGCAGGATGGCCATGGGGTGGGCTTTCAGCGACAGGCGGGCGGTCTGGTAGTCGGCGGCGACGTGTTCGCCCAAGGGCATCAGAGGCAGATGGGCGTCGGGCTCCGCGCCCAGTTCCCGGGCGCCGCGTTCGCGCGCCTCGGCGGCTGCGAACAGGGGCAGGGGATCGTCGGCGGGCAGGCGGCGCACCGCCCATAGAGCCTTGCGACGATCCTGGCCCAATGAGTGGAAGGCGTCGGCGTCGGCCAGCTTGCGCATGGCTGCGGCGGGCAGTTCGGCGCGCAGGGCCAGGGTTTCGATATCGGCGAAGGGCGCCTCGGCCCGCGCCGCCGACAGGGCTTTGGCCCACTCCTCCCTGAAGCCGTCGATCTGGCGCAGGCCCAGACGCAGGACGGGAGCGTCCGCAGGCCCCTCCAGACTGTTGTCCCAGTCGCTGTGGGAGACGTCGATGGGACGCACCTCGACGCGGCCGACCTCCTGCGCCTCGCGCACGATCTGGGCGGGCGCATAGAAACCCATGGGCTGGCTGTTCAGCAGGGCGCAGGCGAACGCCGCCGGGTGGCGGTGCTTGATCCAGGAAGAGACATAGACCAGCCGGGCGAAACTGGCGGCGTGGCTCTCGGGAAAGCCGTAGGAGCCGAAGCCCTTGATCTGTTCGAAGCAGCGCCGGGCGAAGGCCGGGTCATAGCCGCGTTCGACCATCCGTCCGACCATGCGCGCCTCATAGGTATGAAGGCTGCCGTCGCCGCGGAAGGTGCCCATAGCCTTTCGCAGGCCGTTGGCCTCGCCGTCGCTGAACTCGGCGGCGACGATGGCCAGCTTCATCGCCTGCTCCTGAAACAGGGGCACGCCGAGGGTCTTGTGCAGCACCTGTTCCAGTTCGTCGGGCGGGCCGTGATCGGGGGAGGGCGAGGAATAGACGACCTCCTCCAGACCGTTGTGGCGACGCAGATAGGGGTGAACCATGTCGCCCTGGATCGGACCGGGGCGCACGATGGCGACCTGGATGACGAGGTCGTACAGGCAACGTGGCCTGAGCCGCGGCAGCATGTTGATCTGGGCGCGGCTCTCGACCTGGAAGACGCCGATGGACTGACCCCGGCACAGCATGTCGTAAACGGCCGGGTCCTCGCGCGGGAGGGTGTGCAGTTCCCAATCCTCGTTTTCATGCGCGCGGATCAAGTCGAAGGCCTTGCGGATGCAGGTCAGCATGCCGAGCGCCAGCACATCGACCTTCATCAGGCGCAGGGCGTCGATGTCGTCCTTGTCCCACTCGATGAAGGTGCGGTCGGGCATGGCGGCGTTGCCGATGGGGACCATCTCGTCCAGACGGTCCTGGGTCAGGACGAAGCCCCCGACATGCTGGCTGAGGTGGCGGGGGAAATTCAATAGACGTGAGGCCATATCGACCGCGCGGGCGATCATGGGGTTGGATGCATCCAGTCCCGCCTGAACGACGTGGCGATCGCCGATCTCGGTCCCCCAACTGCCCCAGTGGCTGGAGGCCAGACGAGCGGTGACGTCTTCGGTCAGGCCCAGAACCTTGCCGACCTCGCGGATGGCGCTGCGGGGACGGAAATGGATGACGGTGGCGGCGATGCCGGCGCGATGGCGACCATAGCGTTCGTAGATATGCTGGATGATCTCCTCGCGCCGCTCGTGCTCGAAATCCACGTCGATGTCGGGCGGTTCGTTCCGGTCCTCGGACAGGAAGCGTTCGAATAGAAGATCAGACTCCATCGGGTCCACCGAGGTGATGCCGAGGACGTAGCAGACCGCCGAGTTCGCGGCCGAGCCGCGCCCCTGACACAGGATGCGCTTGTTACGCGCCACGCGGACGATGTCGAAGATGGTCAGGAAATAGGGGGCGATATCCTTGCGGGCGATAAAGGCCAGTTCCTTGTCCAGCAGGGCCTGGACCTTGTCGGGAACGCCGTCGGGATAGCGCATGGCGGCGTGACGCCCCGTAAGCTCTTTCAGCCAGGCCTGTGGCGTCCAATCGGGCGGGACAGGCTCTTCCGGGTATTGATAGCTGAGTTCGGACAGATCGAAGGTCGCACGCGACAGGAAGGCGTTCGTCTCGGCTGCCGCCTCGGGCGCGTCTTTAAACAGGCGGGTCATTTCTTCCACGGGCTTCAGCCAGCGTTCGGCGTTGGCTTCCAGCCGACGTCCCGCTGTCTCGATGGTCGCGCCTTCGCGGATGCAGGTCAGGACGTCCTGCAGGTCGCGGTCTTCGGGAGCGGCGTAGAGGACATCGTTCAGCGCCAGCCAGGGAAGGCGAACCTTCTCCGCTATGGCCTTGAGCCGGGCCAGCCGGCGTCGGTCGTCACCACGCCGGTGCAGGGCCACGCCCAGCCAGACCGCGCCCGGCGCCGCCTCGTTCATGCGGGTCAGCACCTCCTCCAGCCCTGTCAGCCGGTCCGGCGGGACGAGGATCAGCAGCAGGTCCTCAAGATTGGCCAGCAGGTCGCGCAGGCCGATCTCGCATTCGCCCTTCTTCGCCCGTCTGTTGCCCAGGGTCAGCAGGCGCGTCAGCCGACCCCAGCCCGCTCGTGTCTCCGGATAGGCGATGACGTCCGGCGTTCCGTCGTTGAAGACCAGCCGCGTCCCGGTCAGCAGGCGGAAGTTCGCCGCGCGGCGCTTCACCTCTTCGGACAGGGCCGGATCGTTCAGCGGGTCCTCGATGAAGGCGATTTCGCCGGGGCTGCCGCCGTCGCGCATCCTGTCCGGCGGGGCCAGACCCTCGACGCGTATCTCCTTCAGCGCGCTCCAGGCCCTCACCACGCCCGCCACGGTGTTGCGATCGGCCAGCCCCAGTCCGGCGTGGCCGCGCAGGATTGCCGTCAGCACCAGGTCCTTGGGATGCGAGGCGCCGCGCAGGAAGGAGAAGTTGCTGGCCGTCGCCAGCTCGGCGTAGGCGCCGCAAGGGTCGAGCCTCCTCATGCGAACAGGCCGTGGATGAACCAGCGTGGTTCGGGCGTCTCGCCATAGAGGCCCTGGCGAAACAGCCAGAAGCGACGGCCGTCCCGGTCTTCGACCCGGTAATAGTCGCGGGTGCGCTGGTTCGGCGCGCGCCACCATTCGCCGCTGATCCGCTCGGGCCCCTCGGCGCGCGTCACCTCATGCAGGACGCGGCGCCAGCGGAACTTCAGCGGATAGCCGTCGGGGACCTCGGCCAGGGTTTCGACCGGCTGGGGCGGGTCGAACATCTGCAGGGGCCGCAGGGGCGGATCGTCGGGATCAAGGTCGGGCCAGGTCTCGTCGCCATGACGGGCGGCGGCCGGGACCAGCCGCGCGGCGCGTTCGGGAATGTGGGAGGCGAAGGGCTCGAACCGCAGCACGGCCTCGGGTCCCAGGCGCGCGGTCAGCCGGTCCACCAGACGGCTAAAGGCTTCCTCGCCGGGCGTCTCGCGTTCCAGTCCCTGCTGGGTCGGCGCCAAAGCCTGGGTCCAGGGCACGGACATCCGCATCTGATCGAAGCCGAACCCGGGGTCCAGTGGGGCGGCCAGTGTCGCCATCCGCTCGCGGAACAGCCGCAGGGTCGCGGGGGCGTCGCGGGTCGGGCGGCCGGTGCGAACGACGATGCGGCGCGTTTCGCCGTCCACGCGATAGAAGCCGGCCTCGAAGGCGCGGCCGCCCAGACCGGTCTGATCCAGCCTGTCCATGGTCTCGATCAGCAGGTCGGACAGAACCCGCTCCACATCCTCGGGCGCGGAGATCGGCTCGAAGAAGACGCGGTCGATTACGACGGGCGCGGGCGGGCGATGCGGAGTGATGCGCATGTCCTCGTCGCCCAGAACCCGGGCCAGTCGGGTCGGGAAGTCGGCGCCGAAACGGGCGGCCAGAGGCGCACGGGGCCGGTCGTCCAGGTCGCCCAGTCGTTTCAGGCCCAGGCGACGCAGGGCCTCGTCTTCCTTGTCCGATAGCTCCAGGGCGGCGACCGGCAGGCGACGCGCGGCGGCGCGGTCCTGGCCGGGTTCGAACCGGCCGCCGGAGCCGAAGCGGGCCAGGGCGCGAGCGACCTGGGGCGTGCCGGCCAGCGCGCATCGTATCTGAAGTCCGGCGCGTTCGGCTCGCGTCTGGACCGTCCGCATCAGGCCGGTCTCTCCGCCGAACAGGTGGGCGCAGCCGGTCACGTCCAGCATCAGGCCATGGGGCGGGTCCAGCGCGATCATGGGGGTGAAGCGACCGAAATCCTCCAGAACCCGCCCCAGCAGGGCGTCGTCGAGGTCCGGTCGATGGGCGACGACGCGCAGGGCGGGGGTCCGCGCTCTTGCATCGGCCAGGGCCAGGCCAGGGGTCAGTCCCGCTCGGACCGCCGCCGGATCGACGGCGGCCAGCCGTAGCGCGCCCTTGATCTTCTCCGCCAGGACGACCGGCGGCGCATCCTCAGGCGGCGCGCCGTCCCGCTGCTCCTGACGCCGCAGCCGGTCGCTGGGCAGCCAGGGGAACCAGACCGCCAGATAGCGGCGCGGGCGGGCGGAAGGTTCGCTGTTCACGATCCCACTCCATGATCCAGGTTCCGGTCCCCCCGCCGCCGCGCCGCCGCAGCAGGGTCGCCGAAAAAGACGGCCGCCCCGGCGCCCCGGCCTCCAGAGGTTCGGAGGCGCAGGACGCTACCGACCATCGGGTCTCGGCCGCGCTGGGGCAGGGCAGGGCGCCCGCTCGCGCCATGAACAGGGTCGCGCCGCCCGTCTCGGCGGCCAGAGCCAGTCGCCGGCTGGCCGTCAGGCTGAAGGCCTTGGCCTCGCCCCAGGCGCTCAACAGCACGGCGCCCACGGCGGGACTGCGCAGGGCTTCTTCGCCGACGGCCAACAGGGTCTGCACGTCGCGCGTCCGCACCAGCAGCAGGTCGCGCGGCGACAGGCCCATCTCATGCAGGCCCGGACCATGCGGCCGCCCCGCCTCCTGGGCCATCATCTCATGCAGACCCCAGACGACGGGTCGCCCCGCCGCCGCTCGCAGCGCCAGGCCCAGCCCAAAGGCGTTGACCGCCACCGCGTCGGCGGGGGCGGCGGCGCAGAGATCGTGCAGAACGCCCGTGGTCAGCGGCGCAAAGGCGTCGTCGCTTCCCGCGCGCACGCCCGCGCCGACGCGACGGCCGCCCCGATGCAGGGCCTCCAGGCGAGTCTTCAGCGCCGCCAGAGCGTCAGGTTGTGAACGGGTGTTCTCCATATGTTCTATATGCGCGCCAACCCCCTAGGGGAGTCAAGCGGGGCTTTCGGAAAGGTCCGCCCGCCTCATGCTCGGTCGCATGATCACATCGATAGTTAGGGGAAAGCGTCTTTTGAAACGTCTCTCCACCGTCGTCCGAAGACGATGTTTCCAGTGGAGTTTTTGTGCGCAGTTCAAAGCTTGTCGTGCCTTCGCCAGTTGACGCGTCCGTTCCGAGAAAAAGAGGGCGTCCGCCGCTCCCGATCGTCACTCATCCAACTGCCTTGTGGGAGGTTCATGATGACCCCCGGGACTTCCACGCCGCACTGGATCTCCAGATCCGCCGGCATGGCGAGAACTCACATCGCCTGCACCGGGCGATCGTGGTCGCCGGCGGGCTGACGGACCGGACGACCCTTGCGGCCTGGCGGCGAGGCCTGAAAGTCCCGCAGACGCCTGCCAGCCTGAAGGTCCTCGATATCATCGAGCATCGCTATCGGTTGGAGACCGGCTATTTGCGGTCGCGGCTGCAACGGCGTCGTGCGCTCTCCGGCCTGTTGCCGCCGGAGGTGCAACATGCGGAATCACGTCGTCTGGCCTGGCACCTGCCGGATGACTTCGATGAGAGGTCGGCCGAAGAGCGGGAGGCGATCCTGACCTGGGTGCGCTCGACCATCCTGTCCGGCGGCACGGCTTATCATCGTTATCATTCAACGGTTTCGAAGCATAGGTTCGCGCTTCGCTTTGACGGAAGCGGGCCGTCCGACCTGGCAGCTCCTGCACAGCTCCGGGCCGAGATGGACGCTCTTCTGCGGTTCAAGTCGGCGACGCTCACGGACATCGGCTATCAGCGCTCAGGCGTATGGGGCGCGGAGACAGCGGCGCAGCGTGAGGAGCATCTGGCTCTGCTGTTCGGCGCCTTGGCCGCTCTGCCTGACGACGAGGTCAGCGGCCTGGGGGTGCCCCGGGAGGACCTGACCTTCGGGCTGCTCGTCCTGCCGATAGTCTGGGACTGGTACGTGCAGTGGCGCGAGCGACGCCGGGGCTTCTTCACCGGCTGGGAGAGCGAGATGCTCCTGCTGGGCGCGGCCTTTTCGCGTAGCCAGACCGGCTGGCTCCGGCAGAGCCCGTGGCTGGCGGATCGGCTCCGACCCATTCCCGGCCTTGTCGCGCAGGAGGAGATCGATCGAATTTGTGGGGATTGGGACGGCGCCTGCGAGGAGGTGCATCGTCATGCCCTGGCCAGGTCCAGGGAGATCGAGCGGGTCGCACGTGTTCATCGGGATCCCTTTGAACCCATCCTGCCCATTCTCGAAGCGGCGAGCCCTGTCGGGGAGTATCGCAAGATCACGGAGGAAATCCTGCGCCGCATGCCCGAAGAGAGACGCTATCCCCGGGCCGCCGCGGAGGCGGTTCGGTCCTTTCTTATGCTGAGGCTGGGCCTGCACCTCGGGGTCCGGCAGAAGAACCTGCGACAACTCCAATTGCGTCCGCGGGGAAGCCCGCCGACGCCCGAAAGGGAACTGGAGGTCCGGCGGTGCGGCGAACTGCGCTGGAGCGAGAGGGAAGACGGCTGGGAGGTCTTCATCCCCTGCGTGGCCTTCAAGAACTCCGGCTCGACCTACTTCTCCAAACGCCCGTTCCGGCTTCTATTGCCGGACCTCGGCGGATTGTATCGCTGGATCGACGCATATGTGGGGCGCCATCGACCGGCCTTGCTGAACGGCTCGCGCGATCCAGGCACCTTCTTCGTCAAGACCGTGAAGACCTCGAGCCGCGACGCCGCCTACAACCAACAGACTTTTTACAGCGCCTGGCGCCAGGTGATCCAGCGGTATGGGATCTACAACCCTTACACGGGGAGGGGGGCGATTCCGGGCCTGCTTCCCCACGGGCCGCACAATGTGAGGGACGTCTTGGCGACCCATGTGCTGAAGCTGACAGGCTCCTACGAGCAGGCCAGCTACGCCATCCAGGATACGCCGGCCACGGTCGCCGACCACTACGGGCGCTTTCTCCCCCAGGACAAAGCGGCGCTGGCGGCTCAGGTCCTGAACCGGGTCTGGGAGGTGGCTTAGGTGAGCGGAGGGAGCCGGACGCGGGCGACATTTTCAAGGGCCAGCCTCAAGAGGGGAATACTCGCCGTAGAGGAGGCCGGGCACACGGTTCATGCGGTCGAGTTTCCGCCCGAGGGCGGCTTCACGCTGATCCTTGCTGCCGCAGCTGAACAGGCTGAGGTCAACGAATGGGATGTCGCTCTGGGGATTACCGACGCGCAAGGACGCCCCTTGCCTCGGTGAGGAATGAGATTCCCGATATTCGATCCGCGCTGACGTCGTTTGACGAAATGAACAACCGTTTTGTTCTAGCGCTGCTAGGTCGTGCATGTGATGGGAACAGAAACACCTCGCAAGATGATCCATGTGAGCATTGACGCCTTCTTCGCTTCGATGGAACAAAGGGACGATCCCGCCCCGCGCGGCCGTCCCGTTGCCGTAGGCCACGTCGCCTCGCGCGGCGGGGCCGCCGCCGCCGCCTGCTTCCGGCGGTTGTGTTTTCCGGGTCCTCGTAGCCTAGCTGAGCGGTAAATTCTTACCCGCGGACACCGCAGTTAAGGGCGAATCCGGGCACCCGGCGCAGGCCCCTGAAAGCCGCCGTGCTGGTTGAATTCAAAATTGTAAACAGAAGAGCCCGTCTGCTGCGCGAGTCTGCTGGACGACTCGCGGCTGAGACGCATTACTTCCCGTCTGTACGGGGGAGCGGTCTATGCCTGAAGGGCTGTCTCATAGGCAGGCGGAGTGCCTGAAGCTCTCCGCTTTCATGAGCGATAAGGAGATCGGCCGGAAGCTCGGCCTGTCGCCGCATACTGTTGAAAATCATATCCGGGAAGCCAAGCGAAAGCTCGGCGTATCCAGTCGCAAAAAGGCTCTGGAGTTACTGACGGAGTTTCCGTCAGACGGATCTGGAGGCATGGCGAGCTCTGGCGAAAACGGTCCAGCTCCGGGTGTCAGCGAGGCGTCTGTCGCCTTCGATCACAACATTGGCGCTCTTGATCCAAAAACGTCGTTCGGCGTGTATTCGGGGCTGGGGCGATGGCGTACGACGGCCGGGTGGCGAGCACCGAAGCTGGTGCTCATCGTTCTCCTGGCCCTGGGGATGGCGCTGGCGATCGGCGCCATCCTAGCCATAGGCCTGATGGTGTTCGGGGTGATCGAGACGCTTTTGAGCTGGCGATGAAAAAGGGGCTCTCGCCATGCGTAAACAGAACGACAAGGTCATGATGATCGGAACTGTCGTCGCTCATGATCTCATCGACTTCGAACATGCTCTTGATCAGGCCTTCCTGAAGGCCAGTCAGCTTTCGATCAGCATGATCGAAGGTCGTCGCGCCGCGGCTCTTTCTGCGGGGTACGGCCATACGGCTCTGCTGAGCCTGCACGGCGCCATGGGGGCAGTTCTGGACGCAAGGGGGCAGGCGATCCGGACACATGACCGGTTGCACAAGGCGGCCGAGGGCCTCGGGCTTGCGCCAGCGCGCCTGGGTCCGTCCGAAACCAAACCGGCCGAGAATGGTCCGGAAACCCCGATCCGGAAGGTTCTGCAGGTGGAGCCGGAGAGAGAGGCGTTGGTTTGATCGGATACCTTCTATGGTCACTCAATCTTGCAGGCCTTGCCCTGCTGGTCTGGAAGGGCGCCCGCGTCGAGCGGTACGCCGCAGCCATGATCGCCGCCTACATTCTTCTGGAGCCATGGTTTCAGCCCCTCCGGCTCTCGAGCTGGAGGGTGGGCCTAGCTGGTCTCAACCTCGCGCTTTTTGTCGGGCTATGGAGACTCAGCGCGAGTTCGACGCGCTGGTGGCTAGTTCTCGCGGCGGCGCTTCAGCTCCTGATCGTCTGCACTCATTTTCTGCCCTTCCTGTCCTCCGACCTGACCATATGGACGGGCGTGGCGGTGCGACTGACGCTGTGGACACTCATCAGCTTCACGATCTTCGCAGGGGTCTGGGAAGCCATGGCCGACCGTCGCTTCAGGGAGGCGGCTGATGGACAGGGGAATGGCGCAAATCATCGCGCCGGACCTGAACACGGTCTGGACTGAGGGAGATCTGTCGCTTCTGCGGTCTTTCATCGCAGCGGTCGAGCCGTTCGGAGCGGAGAGGCTGGCCGAGAGGCTGACGGGTGAGTTCGATACGCTCGGCGCTCTTTTTTCGGCCTCGCCGGAGCGGCTGTCCCGTGCAGTGGTTGAAGGGCGGGATGGGCAGAGCTTTGTCCAGCACGTCAGCATATGCTCGGCGATCGTCGTCCGATCGCTGCAACAGCGCGTGGACGGCAGAAGGATCCTGTCCTCTTGGCCGGCCCTGATCTCGTACCTGAGGGCCAGTCTTCAGTACGAGATCAAGGAGCAAACGCGGATCCTTTTCCTCGACAAGAAAAACGCCCTCATCAAGGATGAAGTGGCGGGCAGGGGGACAGTGGATCACGCGCCGATGTATGTCCGGGAGGTGATCCATCGAGCCCTGGACGTCGGGGCGTCCGCCATCGTCCTAGCTCACAATCATCCGTCAGGCGACGTCAAGCCGTCACTCGCGGACAGGAGCCTGACGAAGGACATAGCGGAGGCTTGCAGGGTGATTGGCATAACGCTGCACGACCACATCATTATCGGGGCCAGAGGCGACTTTACCTCGTTCAAGCAACAGGGCTTGTTGTTTGGCTGACATCGCTTAGGGGGCTGACTTGTCGATTAGCATCGTGCCGAACCAGACCATCAGCCGCATCGTCGGCTTTGCTGCCGGCCAGGCGGATCTCATGCCGGTAGGCTGGTCTTCCAACGACCTCTACCGGAAGCTCAGGGAAATCAACGAGCGGACCTTCCTGGCCCGCTACCCGCAAGCGGAACTCGAGGCCGGCTCCAGCGAGCCGGACATTCCCGGGGACGCCGCTGACTTCACGAAGCTGGTCCGGGCGCTAGGCGAGTACGAGTACAATTCCGACCTGTCGGGCGAGGGGCAACTGGCGGCGCTGCTGGCTTCGCTCATGTCGCGGGACGACGGCTAGCGTTCGCCAAGCCCTGCATGGCCCAGGCCCGGACTAGCGTGCCTGGAGGTCATCGATCATAGCGAGCATCTCCTCCAGCTTGCCTCAGGCTGCAGACAGTTTCCACGCCGCGACGAGATCCTGGCGGTCCGCCGGGCGGAGGACGGTCTCCAGCACCTCGTCTGATACCTGAACTATCTGTCGCCGGGTCGCTCTACCAGCCAGGCAAGAATCTGCGCGCGGACCTCAGGCCTGCTGTCCGGCATACTCATGGTGACGGTCTTGCCCTTGGCCTTGGCGTGCTCGATCAGCGTCAGTCGTTTCATTGGCGCGGGTAGCGGGCGGCTTGACCGCAGTGTTGAGGCGCTGCGGCGAGTTCTCAACAGTTGCGTCCTAGATCGCCTTCAGCCGCGTTAGACCAGCAGGGGCGCCGGTTTGGCTCAAGGAGATGGTTGCGCACGTGAAAGTCGCTCCCGGTTCGTAGGCGGTCCATGTGTCGCTTAGGCATTATTCTGAAGTAACGCGTGGAATGATATTCTGTGACCATTCCCGTTTTCTGCAAACTGTCTGGCAAATTGGGCGTGTGGCGTTGTCAATACGTCTCGAAAGATGCCTCGATCACGCGTTTTTTACATAAGTTATTTTTCTTAGTGTTTTCAAAATAATTGGATTTCGTCGGTTTCCAGATCGGTTTTGGCGATCAAAGATGGAAAAAATCAGGTAAAAACAAATCAGTAATTCGATTTAGTGTAATCGAGTGGGAGTGATTCAGGGCTTTCGGCAGCTTTCGAAACCACTTCCGAAGCTGCCGATATATCGCTGACGTAAAAGTGAATTTTGACGAGACCCTTCGAAGCCTTTCGAAGGGTCTCGCTTTTGTGGCGCGCCGCATATCAGTGGGCGTGCGGCCTGCGTCGCCAGTTCATCAGGTGGGCGGCGCTCAGCAGCAGGCCGCCGGCGACGGTGATCGGCGTCTCGGCCTCGTGCGTCGGCCATTCGGCGGCGGCCAGGAACAGCAGGGCGACGCCGACGGCGCCAAGGCCGATCAGGGGCCAGGCGCGACGGCCGTCCGGCGCAGGGCGAGTCAGCGTCCAGGCGGCGATGGGCGCGGCGGTCAGGGCGAAGGCCCAGTGCGCCCAGGGAGCCTCGGCGAATAACCCCAGAACCGGCATCAGGCCCGCGACCAGGGGAAGGGCCAGGCAATGGATCATGCAGAGGCCGGACAGGCCGATGGCGGCGGCGTCTCCCCAGGTCTGGGCGCGGGTGGTCATGGGCGGTCCTTTCGAGAGAGGGACGGCCGCGACGTCATGGGACGCCGCGGCCAGGCGGGGGAGGAGGGGAAGGACGGTCAGAAGCGGGCGCGGAATCCCAGGACGAGATTGCGGCCGCGCAAGGGGGCCAGATGGCTGATGAAGGAGGCGTGGTTCAGCGCCTTATCGTTCAGCAGATTGGTCCCGCGCAGGAAGACCTGGCCGTTGATGTCGGCGATCGTCGGGACGTCATAGGCCAAGGTGGCGTTGACCATGTCGTAGCCGGGCGTCTTGCGCTCGAAGGCGGCGATGCGGTCCTGCGTGAAGACGTGGACGTATTCCAGATTGCCCGACCAGGCGCCCTGATAGAAGTCGCCGCGCGCGCCCAGTCGGCCAGCGGGAATGCGCGGCAGATCGCCCCCGTCGCCCTTCAACTCGGCGCGGACGTAGTCGCCGAACACCGTGGCTGACAGGCCGGGCCGGAAGTCGTGGGTGATCTGGCCCTCGATCCCGGTGAAGCGGGCGTCGGCCTGGGTGTAGCGGATCAGGCGGAAGTCCTCGAACTGATCCAGCGTCCGCGCATAGACGTAGCCGTCGTAATCATAGCGATACAGGCTCGCGGCGAAGGTAGTGGCGCCCTCGATCTTCTTCAGACCCAGTTCGATCGAGACGGCCGTTTCGACGTCCAGATCGGGATCGCCGATCTCATAGGTGTTGGTGGCCAGGTGGACGCCGCGCGCATACAGCTCCTGCGCTGTCGGCGCGCGCTGCGAACGGGCCAGGCTTACGCTGGCGACATAGCCGGGCGTGAAGGTCCAACTGGCCGCGCCGGAGATGGAGAAGGGCTTGTGCTCGGCGTCGGGTCGTCCGCGCGCACGGGCGTCCTGCCATTCCTGGCGCAGGGCGCCTTCGAAGCGCCAGGCGCCGGCGACGTATTCCTCGACCAGGAACAGGGCGTGGTTCTCGGTCCGGCTTTCAGGGATGAAGGACTCGGCGCCGACGGCGGCGAAGTCGCTGCGCGAGGTCTGGGCGCCGATGACGCCGCGCACTCCGCCGATGGCGGCGTGCTGCACCTCGATGCGGGCGTCATAGCCTTCGTTGGTGAAGGTGGTGGCGATCTCGCCGTCGTCGATCTCGTCGTGGCGATAATCGGTGAAGCCGCCGCGGAAGCGGATGCGCTCGATCCCGGCGAACGGATCCTGGATCTCGCCGCGCACGTCCACACGCTTGCTGATCAGGTCGACGATCGGGACGTGATCGTGGTCATGGTCATGGTCATGATCGTGGCCATGGTCGCCGTCGCCGTGGTCGTGGCCGCCGCAATGCAGCTTGGAGCCGTGCGGGTGGCAGGACTCGTACTCGTGGCTGTGGCCGGGCAGGCCGTATTCGCTGCGCTGCTCCGTATAGGCGGCGCCCAGATGGCCGCGCGAACCGATCCATGACAGGCCCAGAGTCGCGGTCGAACTGCGGTTGAACGATCCGTCCAGCGTGGCCTCGTCGAAGTTCGGAACCTCGTAGTCGTCGGTGCGGCGACCGGCGGCCTCGACGCGGATGGCGAAGGAGCCGGCCCCGGCGGTCAGGCCGATCACGCCCGCCTGTTCATTGTCCGCCGTGCCCAGGCGGAACTCGGCGACGCCTTCGCCGCTGTTTTCGGGTACGCGCGTAGGAATCTTCCTGTCGATCAGATTGACCGCGCCGCCGATGGCGCCGCCGCCGTAGAGCAGGGCGGACGGGCCGCGCAGGATCTCGACGCCCTCCAGCAGCAGAGGCTCGCCGCCGACCGCGTGGTCGGGCGAGACTTCAGAGGCGTCCATCAGGGCCGAGCCGTCGCTGAGAACCTTGACGCGGGGCGCGGTCTGGCCGCGGATCACCGGACGGCTGGCCCCGCCGCCGAAGGTGTCGGAGTTGACGCCCGGCAGGCCGGTCAGCGTCTCGCCCAGGGTCGATTGTCGGCGCTGGATCAGTTCGTCGCCGCGCAGCACCGCCACATTGGACACCACATCTTTGCCGGATCGACCCAGGGCGTCGGCCGTCACCACCACATCCTCGACGCGCGTCGAGGCCGGGCCCGATTGCGGCAGGGCGTTCGCCCAGGCCGCCGTCGATACGGCTGAAAAACTCGCGGCCGCGAGCAGGATCGATCGTGTGTGCATGACATCCCCGTTCATGAAGAAGGTTGCTATTATGTTATATCATAACACTACACAAGTGAGTGCGGGCGGAGATCGAAACGAGGGCGGCGGCCCCCTCGCAGAGGCGGGCGGCCGTCTGCGTCGGGATGCACGCTCGGCGAAGCGCGCGCCCCTCGGCCTCGCTGGGCGATCATGACCCTGTCTCTTGGGCTGGCGTTCACTTGGGCGCCGTCGACAAGGAATCGACGGCTGGAACGAAACGTGATGAGCCGCGCCGATCCTGGCGTCTCAATCGCTCCCTGGAATTGAGTTCTCCCTCAAAGCGTCATCACATCCGCCTTGAAATGGGCAGAGATTTTGCAATCATCCCCCAAATTCGAAAATGATTTCGAATTTTAAATATCAATGCGGGCCGTGTGGAGAAATTTTTCGCTTAAAATAAAGTGGCGAAAAGGGGGCCTTTTGGGGGATCAGCCCGCGCTGAGGGGCGCTGGTGAGAACGTCAGCAAATAGAGGGGATTTCATGTTTTCTAGTGGTTCTCGGGGCCGTGGCCCCGCGATGTATCGCGTCTTGTTGGCCGGAGGGTGCGCGTCAGTCGCCCTGATGAGCGCGGCGAACGCCGCCGTCGCTCAGGAAGCGTCCGAAGATCCGGGCGCAGCCGTCGAAGTCAGTGAAATCGTCGTCACGGGGTCGCGCATCGCCCGCCGCGACTACGCTTCCAACAGCCCGCTGGTCTCCGTCACCACCGAGGCCATCGAGAACACCGGCCAGGTCACGGTTGAAAAGGCCCTGACCCAGATGCCCCAGTTCTCGGGCGCCATGGGGCAGAGCACGGCCGGGTCGTCCTCCACCTCTCTGAACGGCGGCCAGGCCTACGCCAGCCTGCGCGGCCTGGGGTCCAAGCGCACCCTGCTGCTGCTGGACGGCAAACGTCTGCAGCCGTCCAACCCGGACGGCTCGGTCGACCTGAACATCATCCCTGAAGCCCTGATCGGCAATGTCGAGGTTATCACCGGCGGCGCTTCGACCGCCTATGGTTCGGACGCCACTGCGGGCGTGGTCAACTTCATCCTGAAGCGCAACTTCAGCGGGGTGACGGTCGCGTCCCAGTACGGCGTCAGCGACTACGGCGACGGCGAGACCTTCCGCACGTCGATCACGGCCGGCGACGCCTTCGCCGAGGGCCGCGGCCGGGCGGTGATCTCGCTCGACTACTCCATGCGCGACGTGGCCTATCAGTCCAAGCGCGACTACTATTTCGTGCGAAACCGCCAGTCGAACACGGCCATCATCTCCCAGGGGGCGGCCTGGTTCGGCAGCAACCGTCCGACGCTGAGCGCCGTGAACGACGTCTTCGTGGGGCAGTACGGCGTCAATCCCGTGCTGGGCGCGGGCGACTTCTATAACGGCCAGATCGGCTTCAACACCGGCGACCAGACCCTGTTCAACCTGGGCGGCGCCTCGCCCGTGATGAACCTGAAGGATCCCGAGACCGATAACCACTTCCTGAACGCCGCAGGCACCAACATGCTGTGG
Source organism: Brevundimonas sp. ZS04 (assembly GCF_001956865.1). Classification (NCBI taxonomy): domain Bacteria; kingdom Pseudomonadati; phylum Pseudomonadota; class Alphaproteobacteria; order Caulobacterales; family Caulobacteraceae; genus Brevundimonas; species Brevundimonas sp. ZS04. Next base: position 284,836 of record NZ_MTHE01000003.1, on the reverse strand, counting down.
GGCTGGAACCGCGGGCGCATCCAGAACGAGAACGAACGCTATTCGCTGTTCAGCCGCGTCGATTATCAGATCACGCCCGAGATCGACTTCTTCCTGCAAGGTTCGCTGACCAGTTATGAATCTGAGGGCACCTTCAACCCGACGCTGGCGGGCCTGGCCTATGCCCTGTCGGCGCCGGTGACCAACCCCTACATCGGGGCCGACTTCGCCCACATCCTGGCCTCGCGGCCGAATCCCACGGCGGATTTCGCCCTATGGAAGGATCTGGATTTCGCGGGCGAGCGCCTGCAGTCCTATGCCTACAACGTCTATCAGTTCATCGGCGGGCTGTCGGGCCAGGTGGGCTACAAGGACTGGACCTGGGAGGCCTACGCCAGCGCGTCCAAGGCTGATTTCGAGAATGTGCAGACCGGCGGCGTCAGCCGTTCTGCCATCACGCGCCTGCTCTACAGCCCCACCGGCGGGTCGGAATTCTGCGCCGGGGGCTTCAACCCCTTCGGCAACCATGATCCGTCGGCCGAGTGCGTGGACTATGTGCGCCGCAACACCACCAACACCAATGAGCTGACCCAGCGCATGGCCGAGGCCTCGATGCAGGGCGGCCTGTTCAATCTGCCCGCAGGCGAGGTGCGCTTCGCCGCTGGCCTGGGCTATCGCTACAACCACTTCGACTTCCGTCCCGACAGCGCCCTGGACCAGCCGGACGGCACCAGCGACATCCTGGGCTACAGCGAGTTGCGGGCCTCTTCCGGCGATGTGGATACGACCGAGGTCTTCGCCGAGTTCCTGGTGCCGCTGCTGCGCGACCTGCCGTTCGTCAAGTCGCTGGAGATGGATCTGGGCTATCGCTTTTCCGACTACAGCTCGGTCGGCGGCGTCCACGCCTATAAGGCGGACCTGAACTGGCAGGTGAACGACGTGGTGCGCCTGCGCGGCGGCTACAACCGCGCCGTGCGCGCGCCCAGCGTGGGCGAGCTGTATTCCCCCGTCTCTTCGGCGACGGTCGACATCGGCACTCCCTCCGCCAGCAACACCAACGGCGACCCCTGCGACTACCGCAGCTCGTTCCGCAACGGCCCCGACGCCGAAAAGGTCAAGGCGCTGTGCGTATCCCTGGGCGTGCCTTCGGCCCTGATCAATGACTTCCAGTTCGGCGCCGCCCAGGTGTTCGCCCTGACCGGCGGCAACCCCGACCTGCAGGAGGAAACGGCCGACACCTATTCGTTCGGCACGGTGCTGCAGCCGACCTTCCAGTCGCCCTGGCTGAGCAACATCAGCGCCTCGATCGACTGGTATCAGATCAAGGTGGCCGATGCGGTCGGCGTCCTGGGCGTCGGCAACGGCATCCGCTACTGCTTCAACGACGGGGGCAACAACCCGACGTTCGATCCCAACAACTACTACTGCACCTTGCAGGATCGCGGGACCAACGACGGCTATATGATCAACCCGCGTCAGCCTCTGCTGAACCTGGGCCAGTTCAACGTCACCGGCATCGACCTGCAGCTGGACTGGCGACTGCACCTGGGCGATGTCGGCCTGCCGGACGAGGGACAGCTCAGCGTCAGTTCGGCGATCAGCTATCTGAACAGCTTCGAGATCCAGGCCCTGCCGGGCGCGCCGACGTACGACTACGCCGGCACCTGGGGGACGGCGATCGAGGCCAACGCCGGTCAGGCGCACCCCGAGTGGAAGGCGTCGACCAGCGTCACCTATTCGCGTGATAGCTGGAACGTCGGCCTGCGCTGGCGCCACATGTCGGAGATGATCAACAGCGCCCGCGTGACCTCGCCGACCAGCACGGCGCGCGGGGTGGACGCCTATGACGTGTTCGACCTGAACGCCCGGGTGACGCTGCCTTACGACACGTCCTTGCGCTTCACTGTGACCAACCTGTTCAATGAAGCGCCGCCGCAGGTGGGGGACGTTCGCGGCACCTACGATCCGCAGAACTACGACACCATCGGCCGCTATTACACGGTCGCGGTCACCAAGACCTTCTAGAGCTCCGCAAGGAGATCTGAAGTCATAGCGGCGGGGCGACCGTCTCGCCGCACCTGATCCCGGCCTCGCGCCGGTAGTATTTCAAATGGGGCGGCGACCTATCGCCGCGTGGAGGAGGACAGTGAAATTGTCATCTAAGAAATCATGGGTCGTCGGCCTTGCGGCCGTTCTTCTCGCTTCAACGCCGGCCGTGGCGCAACAGGCCGCCGCCGCTCCGACCGTCTCTTACATTCACGCCGGGCGCCTGCTGGCTGATCCGGCCACCGGCCGCGTGACCCAGAACCAGACTCTGGTGATCGAGAACGGCCGCGTGCGCGAGATCGTCAACGGCTTCGTCGGCCAGGGCGACGTGGTCGATCTGTCGGATAAGTTCGTGCTGCCGGGCCTGATCGACAGCCACGTCCACATCACCAACCAGCAGGGCGAGGGCAACCGCGTCGCCCGCTTCACCAACACCGCCGCCGATTCCGCCGTTCAGGGCGCGGCCTACGCCCTGGTGACGCTGCGCGCCGGCTTCACCACCGTCGCCGACCTGGGCGGCGCCAGCGACGCCGTCGTGGCCCTGCGCAACGGGATCGCGGCGGGCAAGATTCCCGGCCCGCGTCTGCTGGTCTCGGCCGGTACGGTGACGCCGCACGGCGGCCATGGCGACGCCAACGGCGTGAACAGCGCCCTGGTGCCCGTGTTGCGCCAGAACGGCGTCTGCTCGGGCGCCGACGATTGCCGCCGCTCGGTGCGCGAACGCGTGCGCGCGGGCGCCGACATCATCAAGATCACGGCCACGGGCGGCGTGCTGTCCGACACCGGCGCGGGCCTGAACCAGCAGTTCTCCAATGAGGAGCTGCAGGCCATCGTCGAGACCGCGCACTTCATGGGCCGCACGGTGACCGCCCACGCCCACGGCACGGACGGCATCAACAGCTTCCTGCGCGCCGGCGGCGACTCGATCGAGCACGGCACCTTCCTGGACGACGAATCCATCCGCATCTTCAAGGCCAACAACGGCTGGCTGGTGCCGACCCTGCTGGCCGGGGACTTCGTCGCTCGCGAAGCCGCCCGTCCCGAAACCTTCTTCACGCTGAACCAGCGCAAGAAGTCTCTGGAAGCCGGTCCGCAGATGCTGGACATGGCGCGTCGCGCCCACCGCGCCGGCATCCAGATCGCCTTCGGCACCGACACCGGCGTTTCGCCGCACGGTGAAAACGCCAAGGAGTTCGCCCTGCTGGTCCAGGCAGGCCTGACGCCGCTGGAAGCGGTTCGCGCCGCCACCGTCGGCGCTGCGACCCACTTCCGCCTGCAAAACGAGATCGGTCGCCTGGCGCCCGGCTACGCCGCCGACGTGATCGCCGTTTCGGGCGATCCGCTGACCGACGTGACGACGCTGGAGCACGTCAAATACGTCATGAAGGGCGGCGTGACCTATCGGAACGACTGAGGTCGGCGGACGACTTCAATCGAGGGGGGGCGGCGAGAGCCGCCCCCTTTTTTGGCGTGTCTTCAGGCCGCCGGCTAATGCAGGGCCTCGCCGTGCTGACTGAAGTCGAGGCCCTCGATCTCGGCCTCGGTCTGTACGCGCAGGCCGACCGTGTATTTGCAGATCATCAGCACGACGAAGGTGCCGACGGCGCTCCAGATCATTGCGCCCCCTAGGCCGACGGCTTGCTTCCACACGCTTGCCCCTTCGGCGAGGGGATTGATGGCGGCGTTGGCGAAGACCCCGGTCAGCAGGGCGCCGGCGATGCCGGCGACGCCGTGCACCCCGAAGGCGTCGAGGCTGTCGTCGTACTTGAGTCTGTGCTTCAGCCAGACCGCGCCGACATAGGCGACCGGGCCGGAAATCAGGCCGATCAGGAAGGCCCCCTTGGGATCGACGAAGCCAGCGGCCGGGGTGATGGCGACCAGGCCGGCGACCACGCCGGTCAGCAGGCCCAGCAGAGTCGGCTTCTTCTTTAGCGTCCACTCCACCGCGATCCAGCCGACGGCGGCGGCGGCGGGGGCCAGCAGGGTGTTGAAGACGGCGACGGCGGCGATCTCATTGGCGCCCGCAGCCGAGCCGCCGTTGAAGCCCATCCAGCCGACGAACAGCAGTCCGGTGCCGATGGCGGTGAAGGCCAGGTTGTGCGGGGCCATGTTGTCGCGGCCCCAGCCGTGACGCGGGCCTAGAACGATGGCGCAGACCAGACCGGCCACGCCCGCATTGACGTGGACCACGGCGCCCCCGGCGAAGTCGAGCACGCCCAACTCGCCCATCCAGCCCCCGCCCCAGACCTGATGGCAGATCGGCGCATAGACGATCAGGTGCCACAGGGTGAAGAAGAGGACGCTGGCCGAGAACTTGATCCGCTCGGCGAAGGCCCCGGCGATCAGGGCCGGGGTGATGATGGCGAAGGTCAGCTGATAGCCGATCCACAGGAACTCGGGCAGGCCGGGGGTCAGGGCGTGGGCCGTCTTCACTCCGACGCCGTTCAGGAACAGGGCCTGGACGCTGCCGATGAAGCCGTTGGCCGGGCCGTCGCTGGTCCCGAAAGACAGGGTGTAGCCGGCGACGAACCACAGGACGGTGACGATGGCCATGGCCGCCGTGGAATGGGCGATGGTGGCGATCAGGTTCTTCTTCCTGACCATGCCGCCATAGAACAACGCCAGACCCGGCAGGGTCATCATCAGCACCAGGGCCGTCGAGGTCAGGATCCAGGCCGTGCCGGGACCGTCCAGCGCCAGCGGAACCTGATGCGCCAGAAGGGCAGGTGTGGGCGCTGCGGCTAGGGCGGGCGCGGCAAGCGCAACGGCGAAAAGGCCGCAACAGAATGCTGCGGCCTTGGAAATCGTCGGTGATGTCATGAGGGTCTCGGGGAGAAGACGCTGCGGAAGGGATGACGTCAGGCGGGTTGGGCCAGCCTGACGTCGGTGTTTGCGGCCTCGGCGGCGAGGACGGTCTTGGGCGCGATGCGGACGAAGCGCGGCGCGAACGTCGACCAGTCGGCCAGGACGCGTTTGGCCAGAGGCGAGGCGGTGGCGGAGGCGTGGGCCTCGATCAGGGCCTTCAGTCGGGCTTCCGCTTCGGCGTCGATGCGACCGACCCCGGCCAGATCGCCGTTGAGGGCCTGAGCCGCTCGAGCGTCGGCGTCGAGCACGAACAGCTCGCCGCCGCTCATGCCCGCCGCCAGGTTCCAGCCGACCGACCCCAGCACGACGACGCGACCGCCGGTCATGTATTCGCAGCCATGCGCGCCCAGACCCTCGACCACGGCCTCGGCGCCCGAGTTGCGGACGGCGAAGCGTTCGCCCGCCGCGCCGGCCACGAACAGCCGGCCCGAGGTGGCGCCGTAGAGGGTGGTGTTGCCGCAGACCTGCTGGTCGGCGCGCCACTCATAGGGACGGACATGGATGTCGGCCCCCGACAGACCCTTGCCGACGTAGTCGTTGACCTCGCCGGTGACGTCGAGGATCAGGCCCTTGGCCCCAAAGGCGCCGAAGCTCTGACCGGCGATGCCTTCCAGCTTCAGCTTCAGACGGCCCTGCGGACCCTCAGGCCCGAACTTGCGGACGATGGCCGAGGAGACGCCGGCGCCGGCGGTGCGCTGGGTGTTGTTCAACGGATAGGACAGTTCCAGCGTCTGGCCGCGCTCGAGGAAGGCCTGGGCGTCCTTCAGCACCTGGGCGTCCAGGCTCTCGGGCACGGGCTTGCGCACCTTGTCGGCCCAGCGGCCGGGACGGTCGACATCGACCTTCATCAGCAGCGGATTGAGGTCCAGGTCGTCGAGGTGCGAACCGCCGCGCCGTGTCTGACGCAGCAGGTCGGTGCGGCCGACGATCTCGTCGATCGTGCGCGCGCCGATGGAGGCCAGGATCTCGCGCACCTCCTCAGCGATGAAGGTGAAGAGGTTGACCACCTTCTCCGGCGTGCCGGTGAACTTGGCGCGCAGGCGCTCGTTCTGCGAGCAGACGCCGACCGGGCAGGTGTTGGAGTGGCACTGGCGCACCATCAGACAGCCCATGGCGATCAGGCCCGAGGTGCCGATGCCGTATTCCTCGGCCCCTAGTAGCGCGGCCAGGACCACGTCGCGGCCGGTGCGGATGCCGCCGTCTGCACGCAGGCTGACGGAGGAGCGCAGGTGGTTCAGGCTGAGCACCTGATGCGCCTCGGCCAGACCGATCTCCCACGGCATGCCCGCGTGCTTGACCGAGGTCTGCGGCGAGGCGCCCGTGCCGCCGTTGTGGCCGGCGATCAGGATGGCGTCGGCCTTGGCCTTGGCCACGCCGGACGCAATGGCGCCGATGCCGGTGGCCGAGACCAGCTTGACCGTGACCTTGGCGTCGGGGTTGATCGCCTTCAGGTCGTAGATCAGCTGGGCCAGATCCTCGATCGAATAGATGTCGTGGTGCGGCGGCGGGCTGATCAGGGTCGTGCCCGGCACGGCGTGACGCATACGGCCGATAAATTCAGTGACCTTGAAGCCGGGCAGCTGGCCGCCCTCGCCGGGCTTGGCGCCCTGGGCCACCTTGATCTCGATCTCGCGGCACTGGTTCAGATATTCGGCGGTGACGCCGAAGCGGCCCGAGGCCACCTGCTTGACCGCAGAGTTGGCGTTGTCGCCGTTCGGGCGCGGCACATAGCGCGCCGGATCCTCGCCGCCCTCGCCGGAGACGGCGCGCGCCCCCATCCGGTTCATGGCGATGTTCAGGGTCTCGTGCGCCTCGGGCGACAGGGCGCCCAGGGACATGGCCTGAGACAGGAAGCGGCGGCGGATGTCCGAGACGCTCTCGACCTCGTGCAGCTGGACCGGGGTCAGGCCGTCCTTGAAGTCCAGCAGGTCGCGCAGGGCCAGATCCGGCTGTTCGCGGACGGCGGCTGAGTACTGCTTGAAGCGCTTGAAGTCGCCGCGGTTCACCGCATCCTGCAACAGGTGGATGGTCCTGGCGTCATGGGCGTGGGCCTCGCCGCCCGCCCGGATGCGAAAGAAGCCGCCCATCGACGGGGAGGGGACGGCCGCGCCGAAGGCGACCGAGTGACGCTTGAGCGCCGCCTGCTCCAGACCGGCCAGACCGATGCCCGAGATGCGCGACGGGGCGCCGGGGAAGAACTCGGCGGCCAGAGCCCGCGACAGTCCCAGAACCTCGAACTCACAGCCGCCGCGATAGGCGGAGATGACGCTGATGCCCTTGCGCGCCAGCACCTTGAGCAGGCCGGCCTTGATGCCGTGCTTGTAGTTGAGGCAGGCGTCGTGAAGCGTCAGGCCCGGATAGGCGCCGCGATCCAGACGTTCCTGGAACAGCTCCTGCGCCAGCCACGGATTGACGGCGGTGGCGCCGACCCCGACCAGAACCGCGAAGGCGTGGGGGTCCAGGGTCTCGGCAGACCGCACGACCAGGGAGCAATAGGTCCGCAGGCCGGCTTCGATCAGGCGGCCGTGGGTCCCGGCGGTGGCCAGGATCATCGGCGCGGCCAGACGCTCGGCCGAGGCGTGCTCGTCGGTCAGGACGATCAGGGTGGCGCCGTCGCGGGCGGCGGCCTCGGCCTCGTCGCGGATGCGATCGAGCGCCTGACGCAGGCCGGCGCCGGGGCGATCGTCTTCAGCGGGCACTGGGTAGGTGCAGTCGATCACCGTGGTCGAGCCATCGGCGACGACGCCCAGCAGGCGCTGATACATGCCGGTGGTCAGGACCGGGCTGTCCAGCACGAAGACCTCGGTCTGGGCTTCGTCCTGGGCCAGGATATTGCCCAGGTTCTTGAAGCGGGTCTTCAGGCTCATGGCCCCGGCTTCGCGCAGGGGATCGATGGGCGGGTTGGTGACCTGGGAGAAGTTCTGGCGGAAGTAGTGAGCCAGGGGGCGCGGCAGGCTGGACAGGACGGCGGGCGGGGCGTCGTCGCCCATGGAGCCCACGGCCTCCTTGCCGTCGCGAACCAGGGCGTCCAGCAGCAGGTCCAGATCTTCGCGGCTGAAGCCGGCGGCGATCTGGCGACGGATCAGGGCCTCGCCGACAGCGGCGCGCGGTTCTGGTCCGGGGCCGATGATGGGCTCCAGATCGACCATGTTCTCCAGCCACTGTTCGTAGGGCTGGGCGGCGGCCAGGGCGTCGACGGCCTCATGCTCGTCATAGATGCGGCCGTGCTTCAGATCGACGGCGATCAGCTTGCCGGGGCCGATGTGCAGGCGGCGCTTGATGCGGCCCTCGGGCAGGGGGACCAGACCGGCTTCGGAGCCGGCCAGCAGCAGGCCGTCCACGGTCTCGACCGCGCGCAGAGGGCGCAGGCCGTTGCGGTCCTTGCCGGCCACGACCCAGCGGCCATCGACGGCGCACAGGGCGGCGGGGCCGTCCCACGGCTCCATCACCGCATTGCAATAGGCGTAGAGGGCGCGGTGCTCGGGCTTCATCACCACGTCGTCGGAGGACCAGGCCTCGGGCACCAGCAGGGCCTTGGCCAGGGGCGCGGGGCGCCCGGCGCGGACCAGAACCTCGAAGACGTTGTCCAGGGCCGCCGAGTCCGAACCGCCCGGCTGGACCACCGGCTTGACCTCCTGGTCGCGGTCGCCGAAGGCCGAGGCCGCCATGCGGATCTCGTGGCTGCGCATCCAGTTCAGGTTGCCCTGAAGCGTGTTGATCTCGCCGTTGTGGGCCAGCATGCGGAAGGGCTGGGCCAGCTTCCACTCGGGGAAGGTGTTGGTCGAGTAGCGCTGGTGGAAGACGGCGTAGCCGGCCTCGACCGTGGGGTCGTTCAGGTCGTGATACAGCTGACCCAGCAGCTCGGCGCGGACCATGCCCTTGTAGACGATGGAGCGGGCCGATAGCGAACATAGGTAGAAGCCGTTCAGGCCCGACGCCTGCACCGCCTTTTCGATGCGGCGGCGACACAGGAAGAGCTCGCGCTCCAGTTCCTCGATCTCCATGCCTTCCGGCGCTGCCAGCATGATCTGCTCGATCTCGGGCCGGGTGGCGTCGGCGCGCACGCCGACGACCGACAGATCCAGCGGCGTCTGGCGCCAGCCGTAGATGTAGAAGCCCGAGCGGATGGCCTCGGCCTCGACGATGGCGCGGGCGTGGTCCTGGGCGCCCAGGTCGGTGCGCGGCAGGAAGACCTGGCCCACGGCGATGGGGCCGGGGCGCAGGGTCTGGCCGACGGCGCGCACCTGGGCCGCGAAAAAGGCCTGGGGCAGTTCGATCATGACGCCGGCGCCGTCGCCGGACAGGCCGTCGGCGTCTACCGCGCCACGGTGGGCCACGGCCTTCAGCGACTTGATCGCCATCTCGACGATCTCGCGGCGCGGCTTGCCGTCGATGGCGCAGACCAGACCCACGCCGCAGGCGTCACGCTCCGACGACGGGTCATAGGCGCCGCCTTCGATCAGACGGGCGCGGTTCTCTTGATACTGAGCTAGCCAGTTTTGTTGCGGTGCGTCGGTCATGCGGCGGCTTCCTCGGTACGCGCGCGCAGGTAGCGGTCGATTTCAGCCGCGGCGTCCTGGCCGTCGCGCACGGCCCAGACGACGAGGGAGGCGCCGCGCACGGCGTCCCCGGCGGCGAACACGCCGGGCAGTGTGGTGGCGAAACCGCCATGCGCCACCTGCAGGGTGTTCCATCTGGTCAGGCCCAGGTTGGCGTCCAGCTGTTCGGCGAAGGCCTCGGGCTCAAAGCCGAGGGCCTCGATCACCAGGTCGGCGGGCAGATCGAAGTCCGAGCCGGGCACGGGGGCGATGTCGCGACGCTGGCCGGGCGCGGCGTCGGTCAGGTCCATGCGCTGGGCGCGGACGGCGACGACAGCCTCGCCCTTGGACATCAGGGCTTTGGGGGCGCCCAGCCATTCGAAGCGGACGCCTTCCTCCTCGGCGTTCTGCACCTCGCGGGCCGAGCCAGGCATGTTGTCGCGGTCGCGGCGATACAGGCAGACGACGCTGTTCGCGCCCTGGCGGATAGCCGTGCGGACGCAGTCCATGGCCGTGTCGCCGCCGCCGACGACGACGACATCGCGACCGGCGGCGTGGGGCGCGGAGGCGTCGGCGGCGTCGCCGCAGTCGACGCGGTTCTGGGCGATCAGGAAGTCGAGCGCGGCGACGGTGTCGTTCGGACCGCGACCGGGAACGCTCAGGGTGCGGGCCTGATAGACGCCCATGGCCAGCAGGACGGCGTCATGGCGCGACCGCAGCTCGTCCATCGTCACATCGACGCCGACGTTGGTGTTGAGCACGAACTCGACCCCGCCCTCGACCAGGCGGTCGATGCGGCGCTGGACGATGCGCTTCTCCAGCTTGAAGCCGGGGATGCCGTAGGTCAGCAGGCCGCCGGCGCGGTCGTGGCGGTCATAGACGGTGACGGCGTAGCCTTCGCTGCGCAGGCGATCGGCGGCGGCCAGACCGGCGGGGCCGGAGCCGACGATGGCCACGCTCTGGCCGCGTTCGGCCAGGGGACGGATGGGCTCGACCCAGCCGTTGTCGAAGGCCGCATCGGCGATCCAGGCCTCGACCGAGCCGATGGTGACGCCGTCCCAGCCGGACTGCTGCAGGGTGCAGGCGCCCTCGCACAGGCGGTCCTGCGGACAGATGCGGCCGCAGATCTCGGGCATGGTCGAGGTGGCCGAGGCGACGCGCCAGGCCTCGCGCAGGTCGCCGTCCGCCGACAGGGCCAGCCAGTCGGGGATGTTGTTCTGCAGCGGACAGGCGTTCTGGCAGAAGGGCACGCCGCAGTCGGTGCAGCGCGACGCCTGGGCCGTCCCGCCAGCGGCGGTCGGTTTGAGCGTGATCTCCGTGAAGGCGCGTACGCGCAGATCAGCGGGCTGTTTCTCCAGCCGACGCTGCTCGATCAGAAAACCGCCAGGGTTGGATCGTCCGCCTTTTTGCATTTGCGTATTAAGCGGGTTGCTGGCTTGCGGTGCAAAATAATTTTTCTTATTAGCTCTCGAAAAATATGAATTTGAAATATTATTGTCGAGTATTTTGCATTATGGCGCATAAATGATCTATTTTTTAGTGTGCGCTGCAACCTTTGTCGGGCGCGTGTCGCGGCGTGGGCGGCGGGCGAAGGGGCGTGATTGTGAGCGCCGCCTGATCAGTGCGCATCGTCATCGGGCCAATGCGCCAGAAGCTGGAGGCGGATTCGGCTCAGCACGATTGACCTGGGGGTATTGATTTTCGGACTGAGCGGACCGCGAGGGCGGCGTACTACTGCGGCCACAACTCTCGCATCCGCTGCACCAGTTCGGGCGAGGGCGGGCGGCCGCCTTGGGCGTCGGCGGGAGGCCAGCGGCCGGCCAGGACTTCGGCGCGCACGACCTGGGCCGAGGGCGGGGGGAAGCGCCAGCCGGCGGCGGTCATGCGGGCTTTGACGCGCGTTTCCGCCTGAGCCTCGGCGGGCTCGGCAGGGCGGACGGGGGCGTTCAGGGCGGAGGCGATGGTGTCGCCGTTGACGCCGACCGCCCAGGGATCGGCGCCGCGTTCCAGCAGAAGTTCGGCGATGCGGTAGTTGCGCATGGCGACGGCGGTTTCCAGCGGCGTGCCGCCGGTGCGGTCGGCCCGGTTCACGTCGGCCCCGTGATCCAGCAGCAGACGCACGGCGCCGAGCGAGTTCAAGGCGATGGCCTCGTCCAGCGGCCAGAAGGCGTCAGGCGCGACCGGGTCAGGCGAGGCGCCTGCCTGAAGCAGGGCCTGGGCGTGCCAGGGCTCGCGGGCGCGCAGGGCCAAGCTGAGCGGGGTCTCGCCGTTCGGGCCGTCGGGCGGGGCGCCCTTTTCCAGCAGCAGGCTGACCATGGCCCGGTCGTCGCGCGCGACGGCGAGGGTCAGCAGGTCAAGATTCTCGCCGTCGCCGATGCGGGCCAGGGCGGGATCGGCGTCCAGCAGGCGGCGGGCCTTCGCCAGGTCGCCGTCGCGGACCGCCTCGACCATGTCGCGGGTGGAATGGCCGTCCCGGCCCAGCGCGGCCACGCTGGCCGGGGAGGGCAGGACGGTGCCGACGACAAAACCGTCGGCGCGGGCGTCGCAACCGCTCATCAGAACTCCGGCGAGAAGGATTGGCGTGAAGAGGCGTCCGGGCATCTTGGCGCTGAACGGTCGGCGGGTCGAGGCCGTTCCGCCTCCTTATCGCATGGCGTCCAGGCTGGACTGGAACCATTCGACGCCGTGCAGGGCGCCGGGCGTCCAATTCCACCAGGACTGGTCCTCGGGCGGGGTGGGGGACACGGGGATGCGGTCGCCGACAGCTCCGGGCGCGTCGCCCGCCCATCCGGCGGCCACGCCGCCGAGCGGGCCGAGCAGAACCGCTCCCAGGCCTCCGAGGATGATGCGGTCGCCGCCGTCCTGCAGCAGGCTGAGCGGGTCGCCCTTGAGGTAGAAGGCGTCGATGTCGGGCGTCCGGCGCCCGCCCGCCTGGGCGGCCTCGATCGTCGAGGCGTGCAGGCCGGAGGCGTTGAAGGTGTCAGCGTCGTGGCCCGACGCCAGGGACGCGGCCGAGGCCATGCCGCCGCCCAGCGAGTGGCCGGTCAGGGTGACGTCCGCCTCGACGGCGGCCAGCCGCTGGCCGATGCGCAGGGCCTTGTCATAGTGCTCGGAGGACAGGCCCAGCGCCTGCTGACCGTTGTTGAGCCAGTCCTCGCCCGCCTGGGAGCCGCGGAAGGCGACGACGTAGCGGGTCTGGCCGCCCTCGTCGCTGACATAGACGCGGGCGCGGAACTCGGAATCGGCGCGCTCCAGCAGGTCGGGAGTCAGGCGCAGCCGGTCCAGGTCGTCCGGTCCGGCCACGCGCCAGCCGTCGGGCGGCGAAGGGGTGTCGTTGTAGACATCGGCCGACAGCGCCAGATGCGTGCGCGCTGCGTCCAGGTCGACGACATTGTCCGAACGGGCCGGGGCGGCCGCAGCCTGAGCCGAAACCGGCGCGGCGGGCGGCGGCGCCCAGTCCAGGGCGACGCGCGGATCGTCGTCGAAGCGCGCCGTCGCGGGCGTCGTCTGAGGTTGGAACGATGTCGCGCCGATCCGGTCGATCTGCATGGTCGCCTCCCGATCCTATGCAGTCACCCTATCGCTGCTCGCCGAACCGCGCTGCTAGGGTCTTCCCTAGACTGGAGGCCTAGCGCACCGCGCCTGCGCGCAGAGCCTGGTCGAAGGCGTCGCGGGCGGGGCGAGGCAGGGCGCGGACGCGTTGTGACAGCCATTCGGCGATGTCCTCGCCGGGAGCGGGCGGGGCGACGCCTGCGCCTTGAGCGAAGTCGGGCACGGCCTTGGGGTTTTGCGACAGCGCGGCGGCGACTCCGCCAGTGAAGAACCCGGCCTCCTCGGCGCGAGGGCGCCAGACGCCGCCGTCCTTCTGTTCGGAGGCGGACAGGGCAGGGACATCGGCGGTCAGCGCCGCCCATTGCCGCCCCAGATGCGCCGCCTCGCCGTTCTCCAGCATGGCGGCGGCGTAGGCCTGCAAGGCGCGGCGGCCGCCCAGACCGCTCTGAAGCTGGTTCGCCACGCCTGCAGGGTCGGCGTCCACGGCGGCGGCCAGGGCGGACAGGGACTCTGCATCGATCCGGGCGGCGGCCGCGATGAAGCTTTCGCTCGTGACGGCGGCCGAGGGCGTGGTTTTTGGCGTCTCGGGGGAGGAGTCGCAGGCGGTCAGCATGGTCAGGGTCGCCAGGATCGGGAGCCAACGGGGGGCAGGCAAGGCCGCGTCCTTTCCGTCCGGGCGCGGCCAGACTCTGAGGATCAGTTCAGCGGAATCCGCGTCACGGACTCCCAGCCCTCGTTGTAGCTGACTTCGGCTGGCCCGTCATAGGGGCGGCGGCCGTCCGCGCCGGTCGGGGTGGTCAGGGCCACGATGCTCTCGAACAGGTCCGCCTGGCCGCTCTGATACTGGCTCAGGGCCGTATCGAAGACCTGGTCGCTCAGCCAGCCAGTCGCATCGCCGACGCCCGGTCCGGGCAGCTTGCCGGTGGCGAAGCCGAAGATGGTCTTCAGCGTCTCGACGTTCTCGGCCGCGCCCTTGTTCACGCCCTCGAAGGCCTGGTGCAGGGCGCCGGAGAAGTAACCCATGCGCTCGGCGGCCGGATAGAAGACGCCGCCGTCCTGCTGCGTCGGGGCGGTGAAGCGTTGCAGCATGTCGCCCTTCAGATCATTGCCGCGCGCCAGCTGGTCGACCAGCCCGCGGATGGTGTCGGCGCCGCCGTCCTGACCCAGGGTCTCCTGCAGGAAGGCGGTCATGCCCTTGCCGGCCTGATAATCCTGCTCCAGCGCCTCGACGACGCCGTTGACGTCGGATTTCAGCAGGCCCTCCATGCCGGCGCGGATTTCGTCGGCGGCGTCGCCGGTCCCGACCGAAGGCGTTAGCACGCCGTTGGCGCCCGAGACGCTGGCCATCTGGCGCCCCGCCAGTTCGAACACCCGCGCCTTCAGCTCGGCGTCGGGGCTGGTGGCGGCGGCGTCGACGGCTGCGGCCAGCGGTCCGGCGTCATAGCTGTAGGTCGGCGCGCCGCCTTGCATGTTCGCGTACATGGTCTGCTGGGTTCCGGCCTCGAAAACGGCCGACAGCTGGGTGTCGTTCAAAGATGCATAGGCGGTGCTGAGCGCAGAGGCGTTGCCGCCCAGGCTGCCCAACACGTGGGCCACGGCCAGGCCCTCGGCGTCGCCCATGTCGGAGATCATCACGCCGCCCATGCCGTCGGCCTCGGTCGTCTGGGGCGCCAGGGCGGCGATGAAGCCGGTCTTTACGTCGGACGTCGCGTGGGCGGCGACGCCCTGCGCCAGCTCGATCTTCTGCTCGCGGTTGTCATAGGCGTTGTAGACGCGCTCCAACTGGGCGGCGTCCAGCGAGCCGCCCAGCGTCGCGTGCAGGTCGCGGCGCTCGTCCACGTTCAGCCCGCCGCCCATGCCGAGGAAGCCGGAGTTGTCGAGCTCGTCCGTCCACTTGTTCAGTTCGTCGTCGGACAGTTCGGAGACGACGGCGTTGCGCTCTTCCGCCGTCAGGCCGTTCAGCGCAGCGTTGATGTCTCGTAGGTCGCTCTGGGAGACGTCGTTGAAGAAGCCTTCGTCCAGGCGGTCGCGGATCGTGTCCAGCGCCTGATCGACCCGGCTGGTCGAAGGCGACCCGGGGACGGGGCCGCTGACGGGCGAGGCCAGGACGCGGGTGTCGACGGACGGCGAAAGAGGCGTGACGGTCATGACCGGCTCCTGCACGATACAGACGGATATTGGAGCAAGCCTATGATTGGGGCGTCGGCGACATAAGCTGGGGGCGTCCTTAGCTAGGGACATCCCCTATGCCGGGCCGCCTGCGAACAGCGCCGCTAGGGAAAGCCCCAGATTTCAGACGCGCGAAGAGACGCCAAACTGGCCTGACGGATCACCGCGTCTTTTGGAGCCGACCCATGTCTCTCGCCGCTTCCTCCGCCACCAGCCTGTCCTCCGCCGCCGGGGCGCGCGACGCCGCGCCCGCCCACACGGTTCGGGCGGGCGAGACCCTGTCCGGGATCGCCGAACGCTATGGCGTCAGCGTGGGCGACCTGTTGGCGGCGAACCGCCAGATCACCAATCCGAACGTGATCCATCCCGGCCAGACCGTGACGCTGCCGGTCGGCGCGGGGGAGGGGCGAGACGCGACGCCAGCCGAGGCGACGGTCTTTCATACGGTGCGCGGCGGCGACACCCTGTCGGGCATCGCCCAGCAATACGGGATGAGCTGGCGCGAGCTGGCGGCCGACAACGGCATCGCCAATCCGTCGCTGATTCAGGTCGGCCAGCAGATCCGTCTGAACGGCGCGGCGCCCGAGGCGGCGACGCCGGTCCAGTCGACGCCCGTTTCCGAACCCGCCGCTGAAGCGACGCCCGCGACGGCGCAGGAAGGCGTCAATCCGGACCTGGGCGCCCTGTCGGCGCGCTATGAAACGGGCGGGCGCGGTCCCGGCACGGTGTCGTCCGGTTCGGGGGATCCGGGCGGCGTGTCCTACGGCTCCTATCAGCTGGCGGTGAACCGCAACCGACCGCAGGAGTTCCTGGCCGCCGACGGGGCGCGCTGGGCTGATGAGTTCGGCGGGGCGGCGGCGGGCACGCGCGCCTTCTCCGACACCTGGCGCGCCATCGCCGCGCGCGAGCCGGAAGCCTTCCAGGCCGCGCAGCACGCCTTCATCGAACGCACCCACTATGACGTGCAGTCCGCCCGGATCGAGAATGCGGGCCTGGACATCTCCAACCGCTCGCACGCGCTTCAGGACGTGGTGTGGTCGACCTCGGTCCATCACGGCCCGAACACGGCGGTCGTCACCCGCGCCATGGCGGCGGTCGAGCGCCAGGGGATCGACGCCTCCAGCGCCGATTATGATCGCGCGCTGATCAACGCCGTCTATGACGAGCGCGGCCGTCGCGACGGCAACGGCGAACTGGCCTATTTCTCCAGCTCGCGCGCCGATGTTCAGGCGGGGGTCGCTCAGCGGTTCGAGGACGAGCGCCGCGACGCCCTGAACATGCTGGACGGCCGCTGAGCGCATGACTGAACCCAGCGCCATCTCCGGCGCGAACGGCGCCTCGGCGGTTTCCGCCGGGGCGTCGTTTGCTGAGGGCCGCGCATTGGCCGTCGGCGCCGCCGTCCAGGCGATGGCCGAACTGGCCGGCGCGGTCCTGCCCGATCCGGCGGACAGTGTGGATCGCGGCGTGGCCCTGTCCCAGGTCTGGGCCGAGCAGGGGCAGCAGGGCGGGGCGGTGGTCGGCGGCGACATGCGCGTGCTGGCCGCCCAGACCGGCCAGGCGGTCGCCGCGCGGCTGAGCGCCGTCTCTCCGATCGAGACGGGCCGCATCGACCGCGCCCTGACCGACTTCGTGCGCGCGGTTCAGGATCACGCCCGCGCGACGCCGCACCTGACCGCGCCCGCCGTGGTCGAACCCATGCTGCGGGCCCTGGCGGCGGGCTTGGCGCGTGAAGAAGGCCCCGCCGCCGCCCGCGACAGCGCCGTCGAACAGTTCGCCCGCATGGTGGACGCCGCGACCGACGCCCTGAACCGACGCTGAGTTCAAAGCTGTTCTGGTGAAGAAAAACCCCGCGGACCGAAGTCCGCGGGGTTCCGCGCTGAACCGCAGGTAAGTTCAGCGCGTCGGCGTTGGGCCGAGGGCGACGCGCGGGCTGCCGGGCTCGCTGGTTTCAGAGGCGCCGCCCAGGGCTTCGGCCAATCCGCTCAACACGCCGGTCAGCAGCCAGGCGCCCAGGACGCCGCGCAGGGCGTCGCTGAAAGCCTGAAGCGTCTCGGGCAGTCCGGCGTTGCCGATCTTGGTCAGGTTGAAGTCTTCCTGGCTGACGGCGTCGCCGGTGATGCCGCTGGTCCAGCCCGATCCGGCGGCGTCGTCCTCGCGGATGGTCAGGCCGTCGCGATAGGCGGCGTCGATGGCGTAGCCGTTGTTGCTCATGCTGATATTCAGGTCGCCCAGCCGGTTCTGGCTGACGCCGTCTATGATCATGGCCTGGTCGCCGCGCGTGATGACCAGCTGGCTGGTGACGGTGGCGTTGGGATTGTTGCCGAAGGGCTCGGTGTTGACGGTGATCTTGGTGCCGTTCTCGAGCTCCAGGGTCATGGTGTCCCAGAAGTCGCCGACGTGCTGGCCGTTGTAGTTGAAGTGCGGATCGCCCCAGATCTGGGTGACGTTGCCGTCGGCGTCGCGCACCACGAACTCGGAGTTGGCCTCGTTGATCTCCAGCGTATAGCCGTCGCCCAGGTCCACCGTGGCCTTGCCGTCCTGGGGCATGGAGGCCGAGAAGGCGGGGGCGGCGGGCTGGAAGGCGCCGTTGAGCATCACGCCCAGCTGGAAGCCCATCTGGGCGAAGTTGGCCGCTGTGGCCATGCGGTCGGCGACCGCGCCGAGCACGAGAGTCCCGACGGCGTTGGAGAAGGCGGTGTTGATGCTGGTCATCGTGCAGCCCCGAGGTTGATCTTGCTGACCGGCATCGGACCACGCTGGGGCTTGGCTTCACAGTCGGGACGGTCCCCATCAGGGACGACCCTAGCTTCCTAGCTTGAGCGTCGTCCCATCGCCTTCAGCACCTCCAGAACCGTGTCGTGGCGGCCCATGATCTCGTTCAGCAGGGTCTGCACCAGGCCGGTCATCATGATCAGGATGATCAGGGTCGCCAGCCACGCCTTGATCGACAGCGACAGGGAGAAGACGTTCAGCTGCGGCGCATAGCGGTTGACCAGGCCCAGGGCGCCGTCGGTGACGAACAGCACCACCAGAACCGGCGAGGCGAACAGCACGGCCAGGGTCATCAGCCGTGTGAACTCGCCCTCGAACAGGCTGAGGCTGCTCATGGTCAGCACCGGCGTCAGGCTGCCGATGGGCCAAATGACGAAACTGTCCAGTATGGTGCCGACCAATAGCAGCAGGCCGCCCGAGAACATGAAGACGAAGTTGGCCAGCCGTCCCAGGAACTCGCCGTTCAGCGAGGTCTGGTGCCCGCTGAGCGGGTCCACCACCTGAGCCATGGTGGCGCCGACCTTGGTGTCGATGATCTGGCCGGCGGCCTCGAACGCCCACAGCATGGTGGCGAAGAAGAAGCCGATGACCACTCCGACCAGGGCCTCCTTGCCGAACAGCAGGATCCACTGGACCGTCGGCAGGGTCATCTGGGCCACCTGCGGCTGCATGGTCAGTACGGCCAGGCCGAACACCAGGAAGATGGAGTTGCGAACCATCGCCGGCACGGTCTGCGGCGACAGCAGCGGCATCAGCAGGAAGGTCGTCGCCACCCGCGTGGTCGACACCGCCACCAGGATGGCGTTGTCGAACAGACTGTCCAGACCCTCGAACACCTAGCGGCGCACCAGGGCCGGAAACTCGGTGAAGATGCGGTCGCTGAACTGATACAGCGAGCCGCCGATCAGCGCCGCCGTGGCGAACAGGGTCAGCACGATGGCGAAGAATTTGGCCGTATATTGCAGAGTCTGTTCCTGAAGCTGCGTCGCCGACTGGATCACCGCCACGATCAGGCCGACGATGGAGGCGGCGATGATCGGCGGGGCCGACAGGAACAGGACGAGCCAGAGGGCCTGATTGACGAGCTCAATGGCCTGGGCGTTCATCATGGGGCGCTCTCCTAGACGTAACTGAGCACAAGGCCGTGGGACAACTTCACCCACCCGTCGATCAGCACGAACAACAGCAGCTTGAACGGTAAGGAGACGGTGGTCGGCGACAGCATCATCATCCCCATCGCCAGCAATATGTTGGACACCACCAGGTCTATGATCAGGAAGGGCAGGAAGATCAGGAAGCCGATCTGAAACGCTGTCGCCAGCTCCGACACGGTGAAGGCGGGCACGACGACCAGGAAGTCCCGCGCGGTGATCTCGGCGCGCTTTTCAGGCGTCGAGATGCGCTGGGCGGTGCGCAGGAAGAAGGCGCGCTCGCGCTCGGACGAGTGCTTGATCAGGAAGTCGCGCAAGGGCTCCTTGGCGCTATCGGCATAGGCGAACAATTGCTGGGTGTCGCTGAGGGCGGCGGTGGGCGGCATGTGGTTGGTGGACTCGGCCATGCGCTGGCCGACCGGGAACATGACGTAGAGCGTCAGGATCAGCGCCATGCCGTTCAGCACGATGTTCGGCGGCACCTGCTGCAGGCCCAGGGCGTTGCGCAGCAGGGACAGCACCACCACGATCTTGGTGAAGGACGTCACCATCACCGCCACGAAGGGCGCAAGCGCCAGCAGGATGACGGTGACGAGCGCCGATCCCGGCGAGAACTGGGACAGGTCCATGTCAGACGGCCTCCTTCGGGTCGGCGACGGCGTCGATCAGCACGGCGTAGGCCTCGCCCAGGGACACCAGGCGGCCGCGCGCGAAGGCCTGGCCGGCGCTGCGCAGGGTGACGCGCATTTCGGCGTCCAGTCCGGTCAGGGGCAGGATGGCGCCGGGGCGCAGCTCGGTCAGGGTCTTCAGCGGTACGGCGGTCTCGCCCAGATCGACCGTCACGGCGATCGGCGTGTCGGCCCCCGGCGTCAGTCCGTGCTCGTCTTCGGCAGGCGGGGCGGCGGCCTCGGTCATGCGGCTTTCCTTGCGTTGATGGGTGAAGTTTCGGGACGCGGGGTCGAACAGGCCGACGGCCGTCCCGCCGGGAACCGACAGACGCGCGGACCAGGCCCCGGCCAGAGCGGGGATCAGCAGCAGGTCGCCCGTGTGCAGGCTCGACAGATCGTCGGGCGACAGGCGCGGCCCCTCGATGAGCAGGCGGATCGGCAGGGGCAGGTTCAACCCCGACGCCTGATCGCCGACACGGCGCAGGCGCAGGGCCAATGCGGGCGGCAGGGACAGGCGCGCCTCATGCAGCGTGCGTTCGCCGTCGCTGAGGCGGACCTCGACGTGCGCCGCATCGAACGTGTCGGAACGCACGCCGACAGGCGTCAGCGCTTTGGCGCCTGCGTCTTCCAGCGCCGCCAGCAGCGGCTCCAGCGTCGAGACGGCGGCCAGCAGGGCGGCGTGGTCGCCGTTCTCGAAGGCCGCGCCGTCGATCGTCAGGGGCGCGACACGGACGGGGCCGTGCGGCGTGGCGAAGGCGACTTGCTCACCGACGAAGGCCTCGTCGCGATCGGGGATCAGAACGCTGACGCGCAGTTCGTCCAGCATCAGACCGTCCAGCGCGGCGACGGCGGCGGCGCGGGCGCGCACGGTCGGCTCGTCCAGCCGGGGCGGGCGCGCGGGCGCGAGCGAGGAGGGCAGGGCGTCCAGGGCCACGCTCACGCCTCCTCGACCTGGCCGGACACCGCCATGCGTACCAGATGGGTCAGGGTCGGCGCCTCCATCTTGGTCATGATGCGGGCGCGGTGCAGTTCGACCGTCTTGGGGCTGATGCCCAAGTCATAGGCGATGACCTTGTTGTAGGAACCGGCCACGACCAGATCCATGACCTCGCGCTCGCGCGCGGTCAGGCGAGCCAACCTTTCCTGATAGGCGAGGGACAGCGGGGAAGCGGTTGTTTCGTCTTCTGTTTCTGATGGCGTCGTGCGGAAGGCCAGGGCGATGGCCTCTTCCAGCGCCTTCTCCTGAAAGGGCTTCTCCAGGAAGGTGACGGCGCCGCGCCGCATGGCCTCGACCGCCAGGGGCACGTCGCCGTGGCCGGTCATGAAGATCACCGGCTGATCCAGCCCGCGCTCGCGCGCCGCCTCCATCAACTCCAGCCCCGACATGCCCGGCATCCGCACGTCCAGCAGGAAGCAGGCGGGTTCGACCGGGCGCTCGACCATGGCCTCCAGGAAGGCGGCGGGTTCTTCCCAGCACTCGACCTCATAGCCCAGGCTTTCCAGCCACCAGGCGGCGGACTGGCGGAACTCGGCGTGGTCGTCGACCAGGCAGATGCGGCCGGACGGCCCATCAGCCGGTGTTGCGACGGCGCTCATGGGCGGGCCTCCTCAGTCGGGGTTTCGGCCGCGGCCAGCGGCAGGGCGATGTGAAAGACGCTGCCGCCCGCCTCGCCGGGCGTGAACCACAGGCGACCGCGGTGCAGTTCGATGATCGAGCGGCAGATGCCCAGGCCGACGCCCATGCCGCCGCTGCGGGTGCTGAAGAAGGGCGAGAAGACGCGGGCGGACGCTTCTTCCGGCACGCCCGGCCCGGTGTCGGTCAGGGTCAGCTCGATCTGGCGCGCGTCGAGGCTGTGACGCGCCTCTATGGTGAGCTCGCGCCGGGGCAGGTCGACGCCGCGCATGGCGTCCAGGGCGTTGCGCGCCAGATTGACCAGCACCTGCTGGATCATGACCGGATCGCCCAGAACAGCGGGCAGGTCCGGCGGCGTGGCGGCGCGCGCCGTCACCCGGTCGCGGGTGATCTCCCAGTCCAGCAGATCCAGGGTGTTGCGAGCCAGGCGGGCCAGATCCAGCCGCTGCACCTGGGGTTGGCGCTGATCGACGAAGGTGCGGACGCGCTGGATCACGCCCGAGGCGTAGAGCGCCTGTTCGGTCGCGCGGTCCAGGGCCTCGGCGCCGGTCTCGAGCGTCAGGGCGCCGCGTTGCAGCCGCGCCTTCAGCCCGCGCAGGATGTTGGCGATGGAGCCGATCGGCTGGTTCAGCTCATGGGCGATCATGGTGGCCATCTCGCCGACCGACAGCACGCGCGAGGTGGTCAGCAGCTCCTCGCGGTCGGCCAGGTGGCGTTGCTGGGCCTCCTGACGCTCGGCGGCGTCGGACAGCTCCAGGAAGACTAGGCCGTCGGACAGGGCCAGACGCGCGTCATGCACCCGACGGCCGCCCGGCTGGACGATCAGGGCGTCCGAGGCGCCCTCGCGCCGCGCCGCCGCGATCGCCTCGGACAGGCCGGGCAGGCGGCATTCGACGGCCGACAGGGCCTCGCTCTCGCGCCATTCGGGGAAGGCGGCGACGAAGGCGGGAGAGCGCCACGTCAGGCCGCGCGCATCAAAGGCGGCGGCGCAGATGTTCAGCGCCGACAGGGCGGCGTCGGTCCATTGCGGCGCGTCGAGCGGGCGAAGGGCGACGGTCATCGGCGCGCCTCCGGGGCGCGGGCGGCTAGGGAAGTCCCGCATGGCGAGGGCGCGCCGATGCGCCTAGATTGGCGGTCTAGCGTGGAGCGTTCCACGTCGAGGAGACCGCCATGACCACGATCCGCACCGACAACACGCCCCTGTCCGGCGTCTGGTCGCGCGATCTGTCGGCCTCGACGCCTCTGGGCGCCGAGGCGCGGGCTCACGGTCGCGGCGGCCAGGCCTTCGGCGACTTCACCGCCTTCGCCGGCGACGACGTGCGCGTGCGGGTGTCGGATCGGCTGGACATGGACGCGGCCGCCCGCGCCATCGCCAATCATCTGACTGAAACCCGCGACAACGGCTTCGGCTGAGGCTATGCCTCGGTCATCGTGACCGATCTCGTTCTCAAGGCTGAACCCGACTGGGCCGGCGCGGCTCAGGCCCTGATCGACGGGCTGAATGGCCAGTCGACGCCCGATGCGCGCGTCACCGTACTGCAGCGCGTCTGCGACGGTCTGGGCGAGGCCCTCTATCCCGGTTTCGTCAAGCTGCTGGCCGCCGTGGCGCGCTTCGGCGACGAGGAGGCGCGGAGGCTGGCCGCCGACGCCCTGGCCCGCGCCCTGACGACCGATCGCCTGCCCGCCACGCGCCTGCCGGCCTGGGGCGCAGCGGCCTTTTCGAGCCTGTCCGGCCCCGGCGGGGGGCTGATGACCAACGCCCGCAGCGTGGGGCCGCTGGAGTTCCTGTGCGTCTGGCTGACCCGCGACGTGGTGGGCCAGCCGCTGGAGGACGAAGCGTTCGGGCGCGCGGCCGCCCTGGTCCTGACCCTGATCCAGACCTCGCCCGAAGCGGCGCGCCTCTATGCCGGAAAGCTGGCGGCGGACGCCGACAGCCCGACCGAGGGACTGCACAATCGCCAGAGCCGCCGTCTGGTGCGGCTGACCGCCGAGGGGCTGGCGGCGGGTCGCGCACCGGCCGAGACGGCGCGCGTCGTGCTGGACGCCGCCCGCGCCGATCGCGACCAGGGCCGCTGGGATTTCACGCCGCGCTGAGATCATGGCTCACCGCACCCCGTCCGGCGGGCGATGCTCGCTGTCGGCATCGGCGGGGGCGACGCGCACCTCGGACACGGCCACGCCGCGCGCCTCCAGCCGACGGCGCATCAGCTCCAGCGCGCGCTCCAGCTCGGGCGTCGGCCGCTGGTGGGCGGCCAGTTGCAGCGTCAGGCCGCCGTCGGCCAGCCGCATCACCCCGAACCCGGCCAGGGCGAGGGTCCGGTCGGTGAACTGCACCTGCATGCCCTTGGCGGCCTCGGCCTGGGCCGCCAGCCACGCCTTCTCCATCATCGACGCCATGGCCTCGACGTCGCCGGTGAAGCCCGCCGCTGCGGCGGGACCGCCCTGGACGGCGTTCAGGCCGGTCGCCCCCGCAATGTTGTTCAACTGGCCCTCGGCCTTGTCCGCCTTGTCGTCGGCCTTGGCCTCTTCGCGCGGCGCGTCGTGGGGGCGGTCGCGGACGGGTTCGGCGTCCTCGTCGCGGCGGGCGAAGCGGGGCTGGCGCTCGCCGGCTTCGAGCGCATGGCGGCGCGCGGCGGCCTGGTCCAGGGCCGCCTCGAAGGCGCCGCCGCTCCAGGCCGAGGGGGCGGGGCCGGCGGATCGCGCGGAAGGCGCGGGCCGGGCGGGGGCGGAGTTGTTCACGGCGTCGGCCATCAGGCGCGGCCTCCCATAAGCAGTTGCAGGCGCGGGCGGCCCCGTTCCTCGAAATCGAGCTGTTCCTGGTCCTCGCGGCGTCCGGCGCGCTGGGCCACGGCGCGGCGCAATTGGCCGTCGACGGCGTCGTGGCGGGCCGTGGCGCGCATCAGGGCGCGCAGGGCCTGATCCCGTTCAGCCTGGGCGGCCTCGACCGCCCGCTGATCTTCGGCGCGGGCCTCTGTTTCGGCCTCGCGGCGGTCGGCGATCAGGCCGCGTCGCGATAGGGCGCCTTCGATCAGGCGCGCGTCGCCGCCCGCGCCCGAGGCGAACCATTCGTCCAGGGTCTCGATATGGCGGCCGAGGGCGGCGATAGATTCCTCGCGCGCCTGCAACGCCGTCTGCGCCCGCGCCAGGGCGTCTTGGGCGACGGCGACCAGACGGCGCGCGGCCTCGACCCTCTGCGCCCGCAGCCGGGCCAGACGCCGCAGCAGGGTGATGCGGTCGCGCCCGCTCATGACGCGGCCTCAGCCAACTGGGCCAGGGCCGCCTCCGCCGCCACGCCTTCATACGCGCCCTGCTGCAACAGGCCGCGAAGGGCGGGCATCCGCTGCACGGCCTCGTCGGCCAGGGGATCGCCGCCGGGTTTGTACTCGCCGATCTGCAGCAGGAACTCGATCTCGGCGTATTTGGCCAGCCAGGCGCGGACCTTGCCCGCCGCCGCCTGATGCTCGGGCGAGGTCACGCGGGGGAAGACGCGGCTCAGGCTCGTCAGAGGGTCGATGGCCGGATAGTGGTTCGCCTGCGCCAGCTTGCGCGACAGATAGACGTGGCCGTCCAGGATGGAGCGGACCTCCTCGCCGATCGGGTCGCCGCCTTCCTCGTCCTCGATCAGCACGGTGTAGAAGGCGGTGATGGAGCCGCCCTCGATCGCGCCCGCCCGTTCGAACAGTCGGGGCAGTTCGGCGAAGACCGACGGCGGAAAGCCGCGCCGCACGGCCGGTTCGCCGACTGACAGGCCGATCTCGCGCAGCGCGCGGGCGAAGCGGGTGACGGAGTCCATCTGCAGCATGACACGCAGGCCCTGGGCGCGGAAACCTTCGGCGATGGCGGTGGCGGCGTGGGCGGCGCGGACGCGCTCCATCGCCGGGCGGTCGGAAGTGGCGACCACCACGACCGAGCGGGCCAGGCCTTCCGGCCCCAGGCTGTCGTCGAGAAACTCGCGCACCTCGCGCCCGCGTTCGCCGATCAGGGCGATGACGTTGACGTCGGCGGCGCAGTGGCGGGCGAACATTCCCATCAGCGTCGACTTGCCGCCGCCCGCCATGGCGAAGACGCCGACCCTCTGTCCCACGCCGACGCTCAGCAGCGTATCGACCGCGCGCACGCCGGTCGGGAACAGGGCGCTGATCGGCGGGCGGGCCAGCGGATTGGGCGCGTCGGCGTAGACGTCGCGCAGGGCGACCGGCCCGGCGATGGGGCCCAGGCCGTCCAGCGGGCGGCCGAAGGCGTCGATGACGCGGCCCAGCAGGCCGGGGCCGCTGGGGACTTCGGTCCGGTCGTCGGCGGCGATGACCTCGGCTTCGGGACCGAGGCCGTTCAGGCTGGTCAGGGGCGTCAGTATGGCTGCGCCGTCGCTCAGGCCCACGACCTCGGCCTTGACCACGGGGCCGCCGGCGGGGTCGCGGATCTCGACCTGCTGGCCGATGCGGGCGTTCAGTCCCGTGGCGCGCACGGTGGTGCCGAAGGCCTGAACGACCCGACCGCGCCGGTCCAGGGTGAGGGCGCGGCGCAGGGCGTCGTGCAGGCGCAGTTCGACGGCGTCGTGGCTCATGCGGCGCGCCCCCGCTCAAAGGCGCGCTCCAGGGCGGCGAGCTGGACTTCAAGTCCGGCGTGGCTGCGTCCGGCGGCGGTTTCGATGACGCAGTCGCCGGGGGCCAGGGCGTCGTCAGGGCGCACCTCGATCGCTGCGCCGATGGGCCACAGGCGGGTCGAGACGGCGCCGACGCCGTCGGGCGCGACGTGAACCACGACCGGCGCCTCGGGCAGGACGTCTTTCACCGCCCGCTCGGCCAGGGCCGCCAGCACGGCCTCGGGCGCCAGTTCGGCGGCGATGCGGCGCACCACGTCCAGCGCGAGGCGTCCGGCGGTCTCGCGCAGGCGCTCGCGTTCGGCCTCCATCTCGCGGTGCAGGCGGGCGGCGCGTTCGGCCACGTCGCGCGCGGCGGCGGTCAGCCCGGCCTCATAGCCGGCGGCGTAGCCGTCGGCGCGGCCCGCCTCGCCCTCGGCGGCGCGATGGGCTTCGACCTCGGCCAGCCGCGCCTGGGCCTGGGCCAGAAGGTCGACGGCCGTTTCGACGACGGCGCGTTCCTTGCGGCGAATGACGGGGCGGTCGGTCAGCAGGGCCGCGTCGGGTGCGGCGGCGATCAAGTGAAAACTCATGCGGCGATCCCGCAGAGGGTCAGGGCCAGACGGCGGGCGGCCTGGGCCTGGTCGGCGTCGAGGCGCAGCAGGGGCGGGGCCAGGCCGTCGGCCAGGCGTCGGGCCGTCTCGCCTGACAGACCGGCCAGCAGGGCGGCGGCGCCCAGACCTTCCAGCGCCTCGGCGTCCAGCGCGCCGACCGGCGGCGTCTCGGGTCGCTGGGCGGGCGGCAGGGCCAGGACGGCGTCCAGCGCGCCCTCGCCGATGCTGCGTCCGACGACGCCGAGCATCCGTCCGTCGATGCTGGCCGCCAGCCGCTCGGCCAGCAGCACGGCGCCGCAGGTCGCGGCCAGACGGCGACGCTCGTTCAGCGGCAGGGCGGACCAGGCGGGCGCCTTCAGGATTGCGGCGTAGTCCACCGGCGCGCGCGGCGGCGACAGTCGGCGGGCCAAGGCGCGGGCGCGCGGCGAGCGCGCGGCGTCATCGGCGCCGTCGAGGGCGCGGGCCCGGCGCCACAGGGCGGCGCGTTCGGTCCTGGCGGCGTCCGGCGTCAAGCCTCGCCTCGCTTGGCGTCTGCCTTGGCGCGCGGCTTGGGTCGCCGATAGAGGCCGTAGATGCCCAGTCCCGCCGCGCCCAGGATCAGCACGCCCAGCGGCAGGCTGAGCTGGGTGACGGCCGGCGCCTGCGGCTGGGTCAGGACTTCGGACGCTGGGAAGGCGACGACCGTGACCTTGTCGTAGGGCAGACCCTCGATCGAGTTGACCACCAGGGCCTTGATCGAGCCGGTCTGGGCCGAGATGTCGTAGTCGGGCCGATGCTTGATGAAGACCGAGGCGGAGGAGGGCGGCTTCTCCTGCGCCAGGGGATCGCTTTCCGGCACGGCGATGTGGACGCGCGCCTGCACCACGCCGTCGATGGAGGAGATGGTCTGGCCCAGCTCCTGCTGCAGCGCGTACATCATGCGCATACGCTGCTCCATCGGCGAGGAGACGAAGCCCTCCTTCTGGAAGACCTCGCCCATGCTGGCGAAGTTCTGGCGCGGATAGCCCCGGTCGTGCAGCAGGGCCACCGCGCGGGAGAAGTCGCCGCGATCCGCCTTCAGCACCCAATTGTCGCCGTCGCGGGTCTTGGAGGCGTCCAGCCCCTGAGCCTTGAGCACGGCGACCATCTCATTGGCGTCGCGTTCCGTCAGGCCGCCGTAAAGCTCCTGCTGGCCGCAGGCGGCGAGCAGGAGGGCTGCGCCCGCGAGGGCGGCGAGCGATCGGATTCGCATGACCGCCTCCCTCAGGACTGTTGCCGGAACAGCTGCTGCAGGCCGTCCGAGGTGCGGTTGGCCATGTTGGAGGTGAGCTGGCAGTTGAACATGAACTCGTGCGCGCGGACGGTCATCATGACCATCTCGCCCGGCGTCATGCCGCCGGCCTTGCCCTCGGCGGCCTGGGCCAGGGCGGCGAGGTCCGAGGCCTGACCGTTCACCTGCTCCAGGGCGCCCATCATGGTCTTCATGACGCCGTTGGGCTCGGTCGGGGCGGCCGAAGCCGACAGGGGCGTGACGTGCAGCAGGTTTTGGAACTGCACCGCCTGACTGAGGGTGGCGTTGTAGGCGACGTCGATCTGCTGCGTCTGGGGTTGCAGCATTTCGGGCGGCATGGCCGCTGCGGCGGCCGAGGCTTCGAAGGACATGGGCCCCTCCTGTTGAAATGAAGGGCTCAGTTCTTGCGAGCCATGGTCTCCAGCGCCTTGCCGACGGAGTCGGTCGAGGTGGAGGAGGAGTTGGCCATGAAGTTCATGCGCATCGACTCGGCGGTCAGCATGGCCATGGTCGAGGGCTTGTCCTCGCCGCCCGGTCCGATCTGCTCGGACAGTTCGACGATGCGGCCGGCCTGGGCGTCCAGGGTCTGGCCCCAGGAATGGGCCATGGCCTCGAACCAGGAGCCGGGGCGGGCCTTGTCGCGCTCGCTGTTCAGGCCGGGCGAGACGGCCAGCATGCCGAGGCCGTTCAGACTTTGGGATGACATGGGTATTCTCCTTTTGGGCTGGGGTCAGAAGTTGAGTTCGGAACGGGAGCCGTTGCGTTCGACCAGGACGCGGGTGTCCTCGATCGAGACGATGCGGTGGCCGGTCGGCAGGACGGCGCCGGGGAAGTAGCGGGCGCCGTCGGCGGTGGTGACGTGGCCGCGCTCGCCGCCGATCACCGACACCACCCGCTTGCCGCCGCCCTGCTGAATGTCTTCGAAGCGGCCGCCCTCGTCGGCGCCGGGCAGCATGCTGACGTCGATGCGGCGCAGGCCCTTGATCTCGCCCATGGCCAGACGCTCCAGGCGGGCGGCCTCGTCCGGGTCGCTGCCGGTGACGTCCAGCCGCACCATGCCCGCGCCGACCGAGCGTGCGGCCGCCTTCACGCCGTTGGCGAGGTAGAGCTCCTCGACCTGACGGGCGATGCCGTCGTGGGTCTGAAGCTCCAGGCGGGGGCGCCATTCGCGGGCGGCCAGGATGCGTTGCAGGCGCACGCGCTCGGCGTCCGAGGCCAGCATTCCCTCGATGCGCAGATCGCCCGCCTCGGTCTTGGTGACGACCAGCTTGTCGAACCCTTCCTCCGACAGGACGGCCTGGACCTTGGCGGGCTTGGGCTGCGACTTGGGCCAGGCCGGGACGCCCGTGCTGATGGCGAACAGGGCCGAGGCGGTGATGACGGCGATCAGCAGAACCGGAACGAACTTGGCCGAGCGCGACACCAGGGCGTTGGTGTTGTTCAGCAGATATTGCCAGTTGCGGCCGTCGCCAGCCGGGGCGTCGTCCTCATCGCCGTCGTCGTCCGGCAAGGGGCGGGCGGCGGCTAGGATGCGTTCGGCCTCGCTCCAGCGCGGGCTCTCGGCCTCGCCGATGGCGACGGCGTTGTCGCCGATCAGCAGCGGCAGATAGAGGGGCAGGATGGCCTGGGCTGGGGCGGTCAGCTCATGCCCCAACAAAGTCACGGAACCGGACGTCAGATCCAGGTCGGCGGCGTCCGCCCGCGCCTTCAGCGTCAGCCGCACTCCCTGGGCGCTGGCGTCGCGCAGCACGATGTCGGCGTCGAGGTCATGGCCCACGGCGATGACGCGGCCCCGCTCCAATGGCGCCGAGGCGCCGCGCACGCGCCCGGCCAGGACGCGAAGGACCAGGCTTTCGATCTCGGGTGCGGCGACGGCGTCGGCGGGCATGGCGGATCAGTCCTTGGCCGGTTCATAGGGGGTGAAGCCGGGCGGCGGCGCTTCGCGCACGGCGACGATCGGCGTGGCGGCCGGGGCGGGCAGAGGGTCGTTCGGCGCCGACCCCTGGTTGAAGCCCATGCGCGAACCGCCCTTGGGCAGGGCCGGGGCGGCCGGCAGGGGCTGGGTCTCGGGCGAGCCGGGAATGGCGCCGAAGTCCAGGCGCGGCGCAGGCGCTTCCTCGCCGATGGAGGCCAGACGCGGCGTGATCAGGAACAGGCGCTCGATCCGGCCCGTCGAACGCTCCGAGCGGCGGAACAGCAGGCCCACCGCCGGTATGTCGCCCAGCACCGGCACCTTGGTCACGGCGTTGACGTCCTGCTGCACCA
Organism: Brevundimonas sp. ZS04; assembly: GCF_001956865.1. Taxonomy (NCBI): domain Bacteria; kingdom Pseudomonadati; phylum Pseudomonadota; class Alphaproteobacteria; order Caulobacterales; family Caulobacteraceae; genus Brevundimonas; species Brevundimonas sp. ZS04. The sequence goes on along the minus strand of NZ_MTHE01000003.1, from coordinate 254,735 downwards.
CCATGCCGCCCAGCAGCAGGCTCTGCCCTTCCAGGATCATGGCCTGGGTGTTCAGGGCTGCGCGCTGCACGACCGGGATGTCGTCGACGTCGGCGTCGGTCAGGGAGCCGTCCTCGATCTGGATCTGCATCCGGATACGGGTCTGGTTCTGGTCGCGCAGGACGTGCGGCGTGACCTTCAGCGTGGTCCCGGCGGTGACGTTGTAGAGGTCGACGTCCCGCTCGCCTTCCAGGCCGACGTAGAAGCTGCGGGTGTTCTCGAACAGGGCCTGGACGTTCGACAGGGTGACGATCTGCGGCCGCGAGACGATGCGGGCGACGCCTTCATCCTCCATCGCCGTGATGCGCGAGACGAAGTAGTCGCCGTTGCCGATGATGGTGGAGATGGCCAGGCCGTTGTTGCGCGGGGTTATGTCCTGGCCCCGGCGCAGGCGTTCGTCGTTGCGCGTGCCGTCGCCGAACAGGATGCCGCCGCGACCGTCGTCGAAGCGCCAGCTGATGCCCAGCTGACGCGCGCGGGTCGTGTCGATGTCGATGATGGTGGCTTGAATTTCGAGAAGCTGCGGCTCCTTGTCCAGGGCGGCGATCAGCGCCTCATAAGCGCCCATGCGGTCGGCCGTGTCGCGCACGATGACGGCGTTCAGGCGCGTGTCGGCCTGGATGCGCGCATGCTGGACCGGCGCGCCGCCCGCCATCTGTTCGTCTGCCAGCGCCAGACCGAGCGTGTCCGGCGTGGGGGTGAAGCCGCCATCGACATAGCTGGCGTCCATCAGGCCGTTCTGCGCCGCGCCTTGCGACGCCAGGCCCTGACCGCGCAGGCCCCCGACGCGCGGCGAGCGGCGGGTCTCGATGCGCCGGGCGACGGCGCCGTTCGGGTCGTTGCTGACCATGGCGCGCAGGATGGAGGCGACGCCCGGAATGGTGACTTCGCTCTGGGCCGTCTCGAAGGTCACGTCATCGGCCCAGGCGTAGCGCAGGGTGAAGACGCGATACTCATAGGTCGGCTGGGCGGCTTCGGCGCGAGCGCCGGGGCCGGCCCGGGCGATCTCGTCGATCTGCTGGATGAAGCGGCGCGTGCCGTTGGCGATCAGCATCTGCCCGGCGGGCTGCAGGGTGTTGCGGCTGTCCAGCAGGCCCATTTCCTGCGCCGTGGCGCGCACGCGGCGCAGCATCTGCGGCGAGGCGGGGATCGACTGGCTGGTCAGTTCGGAGGTCTGATAGATGTAGACCGCCCCGCCGTCATAATAGGCCACCAGGTCGAAGGCGTCCGCCACCTGGCTGAAGATGGTCGAGGCCGGGCCGCTGAAGGCGCCGTTCACCGTGCCGCGCAGGTTGGGGCTGATGATGACCGGCACGCCCAATTGGCCGAAGAAGCTCTGCAGGAACTGACCCACCGGCTGCTCGCGCGGGGCGATCTGCAGCGTCTGGTTGCCGATCGGCGGATCGCCCGCCGCAGCGGGCGCGGACAGGCCGAGCAGCGTGGCCGCGGAGGCCATGGCCAGGAAGGCGGTCTTGAAGCCTTTGCGGGCGGTCGGCGTCTTGATCGTCATGCAGGGTCCGTCGTTTCAGGCCGCAGCGGCCGTGGAGGCGGGAGGAGCGGAAGGGGCGGGAACAGTCGCCTGCGTCGCCGCGTCGAGGTCGGGCAGGGCGACCCGGCCGACGATCTCGAGCTTCAGGCTGGGCAGCAGCTCGTGGAACGACAGGGCGGGCGTGTCGAACAGCTCGGGCTCGACCAGCTTGCGGATGTGACGGCGCAGGTCGATGGCGGCCAGCACGGCGTCGGCCTCCGTGTCGCGCACCGTCTTCTGCACAGCCTCGATGATCTGGCGGGCCATGTCAGGCTCCAGCGCCAGCTGTTGTCCGGCGCCGCCGACGCGGATGGATTCGCGCAGGTGCTTCTCCAGCGCGGGCTCCAGCACGGCGGCCTTCAGTACGCCGTCGGGGGCGTAGCGGTGGCTGATCTGACGACGCAGGGCCACGCGGGCGAACTCGGTCAGGGCCAGCGGATCCTTCTCGCGCTGACCGGCGTCGGCCAGGGATTCCAGGATGTCGCGCAGGTTGCGCAGCGGCACCTCTTCCTCGGCCAGGCGACGCATGATCTCGGCGATACGGGCCAGGGGCAGGGCGCGCGCGACCTCCTTGACCACCTCGGGATAGCTCTCGCCGGCGCGGTTCAGCAGGGTCGAGGCCTCCTGGATGCCGATGAACATTCCCGCATTGCGCCGCAGCAGGCCGCGCACGCCGGCCAGGGTCGCATCCAGCGCGTCCTCGGCCGGGCCAGGATCGCCCGCGCCCAGGGGCGCCTCGAACGCCATCAGCCGCCAGCGGTCCGACGCCTCGGCCGGGCCGTAGCGCACCGTCACGCGCGGCAGGGCCACGCCCAGCGACGCCTCGAACTCGTCCAGCAGGGTCTCCAGGGCGGCGGTCAGGCGCTCCGGATCGGTCGCGCGCAGGGCGCGGCCGTCGATCTCCAGCAGCAGAGGCGTCATGGCGGCGCTCTCGGTCGGCCGCGTCTGGGTCGAGGCGATGGGGCCGTCGGCTTCGGCGGCGGCGCGGCCGGTCAGGGCCTTGACCTTGCGCCCGGCGGATTTGCGCCAGCGCGGCTCGATCATGATGGAGGCGGTCATAGCCGCCGCGCCCAGCAGCAGGAAGACCACGGTCGGAAAGCCCGGCACCAGGGCCAGCAGCCAGCACATCCCGCCCGCGACCAGGAAGACCTTGGGCTGGGCCGACAACTGACGGTGCATCGAGGCGCCCAGGTGGGCGTCGGTCTCGGAATCCCCGCCGCGCGTCACCAGCAGGCCCGCCGACATGGCCGCCAGCAGGGCCGGGATCTGCATCACCATGCCGTCGCCGATGGTCAGGATGGAGTATTTCTGGACCGCCGCGCCGAAATCCATGCCGTTCTGCAACATGCCGACGGCCAGGCCGCCCAGCAGGTTGATCACCACGATGATGATCCCGGCGATGGCGTCGCCCTTCACGAACTTCATCGCGCCGTCGAGATTGCCGTTCAGCTTGCTCTCCATCTCGAGCAGGCGGCGGCGGCGCTTGGCCTCGTCCTTGTCGATCAGGCCCGAGCGCAGATCGGAATCGATCGACAGCTGCTTGCCCGGCATGGCGTCCAGGCTGAAGCGGGCGGCGACCTCGGCCACCCGTTCGGCGCCCTTGGCGATGACGATGAACTGCACGACGGTGATGATCAGGAAGACCACCAGGCCGACGACCAGATTGCCGCCCGCCACCATGTTGCCGAAGGTGTTGATGATCGCCCCGGCGTGGCCTTCCAGCAGGATCATCCGCGTCGTCGCGATCGACAGCGCCAGCCGGAACAGGGTCGTGATCAGCAGCAGGCTGGGGAAGACCGAGATGTCGACGATCGAGGCGATGTAGATCGACACCAGCAGCATCACCACGCCCGCGCTGATGTTGATGGCCACCAGGGCGTCGATCGCCAGCGAAGGCAGGGGCATGATCATCATGGCGATGATCGCCGCCACCCCCGCCACCAGGAACAGGTCCGAATAGCGGCCGACGCCTCCGCCGTTGTGGCGCAGGCCCAGCAGTTTCAGCGGGCTGGCGAAGGACATGGACGCGCCTTGTGGCTGCCGGCGGATCAGGCCGAACGGAGATCGTTGAGAGCTATCGGAAGGAGGAACGGCGGGCGGTGAGGAGCTGGTCGTAGCGAGCCATGACCTTGCGGACGTAGTCCTGGGTCTCGCGATAGGGGGGGATGTTGCGGCCGTAGCGCTGCACGGCGCCTTCGCCCGCGTTGTAGGCGGCCAGCACCAGGCGCAGGTCGTTGCCGAACAGGCCCTGAAGCGTCTTCAGGTAGCGCGAGGCGGCGCGGATATTGGTTTCCGGCTCGTGCAGCCGCATCTCGTCAGCGACGCCGAAGCGGCGGCCGGTGGCGGGCATCACCTGCATCAGACCGCGCGCGCCGACGGGGGAGCGGGCGTTGGGATTGTCGGCGGATTCGATGCTGATGATCGCCTGCAGCAGGGCCGGATCAATGTCGTGCTCGCGCGCCGCCGCGACGATCAGATCGCCGTGCGGCGTCCAGCTGCGATGCGCGCCCGCGCTGATCGTCGGGGAGCGGCGCGTGTAAAAAACAGCGGTTTCTGAGGAACCGATCACCTCGGTCGGCGACTGATTGTCATAGATCAGCAGTTGCTGGGCCGCCTGCGCCTCCCGCGGCGCGTGTGTCGAGCAAGGCTCTGATCCGAACGCTCCGCTTCCCAGCGCCAGGGAAAACTGGGTGACGGAAGCGGCTGAAGCGACCAGCTGTGATGAGGTGGCGCTGCAGTCTTCCGCAATTGCGGAATGATTCCATACAGTAATTATAAGTATTACTGTGCCTGTTACCGAGCAAAATTGTCTCACTTCGTATTTCGCCCGAAGCTATGTGAATTTCGATCTTGTGTGACAGCGATATTATTGCTCATGAATGTTGTCAACGAAATCGGTAATGAAAATTTTTGCCAGTAGGGTTAACCCTAGCTTGCTTTTTATCTGAAGCGATCAGAGTGCGGATAAAGAATAAGCTTGACCATAAGCTGGGCTGTTTCTGTATTCAGCAAGGCTTGTTTCTGGTGTTTTTTCTAGTTGTTCGATGAGGCGGAGCGCAGGTGGCGGAGAAGAACGACGGCGGCGACAAGACAGAGCGGCCGACGCCGAAACGGCTTCAGGACGCGCGCAAGAAGGGCGACGTCGCCAAGAGCAAGGACGTCGGCTCTACCGCCGTGCTGCTGGCCTGGCTGCTGGTCGGCCTGATGCTGGCGGGGGCGGTGTTCGAGAATTTCGCCGCCCTGTTCGACGACGTGTTCCGCGTGATGGACCAGCCCTTCGGCGACGCCTTCGAGCAGGTCGCCTGGTCGGCGGCGCGGCGGTTCGTCTATCTGACGGCGCTGCTGCTGTTGCCGGTGGCCCTGTTCGCGTCGCTGATGGAGTTCCTGCAGACCGGGCCGGTCTTCACGCTGGAGAAGATGACGCCCAAGCTGGATCACCTGAACCCCGGCGAGGGGTTGAAGCGGATGTTCAACACCGACAACCTGTTCGAGGTGGCGAAATCGCTGGTGAAGACGGCTCTGCTGCTGGGGCTGGCGGGGCTGATCCTGTTCGGCCAGTTCGATCGCATTCTGCGCTTGCCGGCGGCCCAGCCGGGCGAGGTGCTGGGCGCGTTCGGCGCGGCGGGGTTTCACCTGCTGGGCTGGACCCTGGTGGTCTTCGTCTTCGTCGCCATCCTGGATTCGGCCTATCAGCGCTTCAGCTTCATGAAGCGGCTGCGGATGAGCCGCCGCGACATCCGTCAGGAAGCCAAGGACATGGAGGGCGATCCCACGGTCAAGGCGCGGCGCCGCGAACTGGCCCAGGAATGGGCCCAGTCCAGCGCCGTCGGATCCGTGCGCGGGGCCGCCGCCCTAGTGGTCAATCCGACCCACATCGCCGTGTCCCTGGCCTATGATCCCGGCGAGCACGTGGTGCCGGTGGTGGCGGGCAAGGGCGACGGCCTGATCGCGCGCGCCATGCGCGGCATGGCCGAGCGCGAAGGGGTGCCGATCATCCGCAACGTCCCCCTGGCCCGCGCCCTGCACGAACAGGTGCCGGTCGAGGCCGTGGTGCCCGAGGACATGTTCGCCGCCGTCGCCGAAGTGATCCTGACCGCGCGCCGCCTGCGCGATGAAGCGGCGCGCGGCGAGACGCTCGACCCGGTCGACCTGTCGGACGAAGGCGAAGGACTGGGCGACGCCGCCGGGTCCGAGGACGCTTTCCGCCGCGCGCCCCTCTTTCCCGCCATGCCGGACGACGGCGTGGCTTCCGCCTCGGAGACCCGATGACGCCGCTCGCCTTGCTGATGGACTTCCTGACCGTTCTGGTCGCCCTGGCCCTGGTGCTGGGGCTGGCCTTCTTCTCGATCCGCATGTTGAAGAAGGTTCAGAGCGGCGCTCCCAGCGGCGATGAGATCCGCTTCATTCGCTCGCTGCCGCTGGGAACGCGCGAGCGGGCGACGGTGGTGGTCTGGCGCGACGAGGTGCTGCTGCTGGGCGTCACGGCGGGCGGGATCACCGTTCTGGACCGCCGCGCCCGCACGCCCGAAGAAATCGCTGAGGACGCCGCTCGCGCTGAGGCTGCGCGGGCCCAGACGGCGGCCGTCGCCGCCCGCGTTCCGCCGCGCCTGCGCCGCTGGCTAGGGAAGTCCCTAGCTGGGGAACGGCCTGACTACCGAGGATAGGGGACGAGTGGTTTCGTGAGGTCGTCGGGTTTCCGGGCGAGGCGCCTGGCCGGCGAACCGGAAACGCACACTTATTCGGAGAAAGATCATGTTCGGCATCGGCGGCGGCGGCTTCAACATCGGCAGCCTGGTCAGCACGGCGGCCCTGGCGGTCGCCACGGGCGGCACTTCTGTCGCGCTTCAGGCGGCTCTTTCGACTGTTATGCAAACGGTGGGCAGCCAGATCCTGCAGCAGGTCGGCCAGCAACTGGGGTTGCCGCAGTCGGTTATTGATCTTGCTCAGGCTGCTTTCGCGGGCGCTACGGGTAATCCAGCTGGCGTTGCTTCAAATCTTCAGGAAGCGACTCAGGGCGTATCTGATCTGTTTGGCGCCACACCGTATCAGGCTGGCGAATTCCATCGTGCGAGCGAAGACTTCGTCCAGAAGATGTCGAACATGATCATCGACGGCATGAAGAATGAGAATGAAAAGGCGGCTTCGGCAGGCGGTGTAGGCAACGCCAACGGCCAGTCATTCCTAGTCCGCCTCGGCATCGCTCTAGGTTCGGTGCTTGATCAGAAGATGGATCGAATGATGGCGATCTCGCGCGAAATCGCCGGGCTCGGTAAGATTGATCAGAACAATCAATCCAAGCTGGCTGGGTTGACGGGTGAAATGCAAGGTATTGGTCAAGAGTATGGCTTGGTTTCCAACGCCCTGAACAATACGCAGAAAGCGATTGGTGAAGGAAATAAAACCCTGGCTAGCAAGAACGGTTAAGACCGATCGCGCTGATTGGGACAGATTGTCGGCTAAATTCGCAGCCACTCTCAGGAGTGGCTGCGTTGGCGATTTAGAGCAGAGGCTGTGTAGGATGAAGTTTGAACGTTTCTGTAAGTCATTGATTCCGATGATCGGTGTCATGAGTTTGGGGCTGACTTATCCTGTGATCGCTCAATCCTATATGCCGATGGGCAGCTTTGAAGCGGTCGCCTATCCGGTCGCTATAACGCCTCTTCCGCTGAACACCTCCGGGGCTCGTTCGGGCGCAACTGGCGCTGCTGCCGCGCCGCGCCGCGCTGAGCCTGTCGTGCAGACGACGTATCGTGCTCAGTCCGCAGTTACTCAGCGAGTCAAACGCCAGTTTACTGAATTCGTTGGACGCAATGGCGGGGACGCGGCCGGACTGACGGTGGCCATGGAACGTGAGGACTTTTTTGCACGTTGGGGGCGTCACGTATCGTCATATGGCTTACGTCGCGGGGATGCCGCCGACGCCATGACCGCTTACTGGATGATCAACTGGCAGATAGCCAATGATGTGACCGATGTGAGCCGCAGTCAGGTGCTGGCGGTCAAGCGTCAGGTTCTTGCAGGCATGGGGGCGGACGCTGGATTCAGCCGTTTGAACGATGCTGAAAAGCAGGAAATGGCAGAGGCTCTGATCCTCAATTTCATCATTCAGAGCGTTGCCTATGAAGACGCTATGAAGGCGAATGACGCGGCGATGAAGGGGCGACTTCAAAGCGCTGCCGTCGCGCGATTCAGAAATGAGACGGGGGTCGACTTGCGACGTATCCGACTGACCGAGACGGGCTTTTCCTCTTGAAAGGGGCAGGGCGACAGCCCGAAGGCCAATCCCGCGTCTGAAGTTTCGCATGATCCGTCGTCTTTGGGCCTTCTTGCCTATGGGGCGGCCGGATTGGCGACAGGAGCCTTGTTCGTTGCGGCGGTCTGGGCCGTGATGCGTCGGCGACGCCAGAGTTAGGATGCTTGCTATGAAGTATTTGGCGGTCATGGCGGTCATGGCTTGCGCGGCGGCAAGCGCGCCGATGGCTCGCGCCCAGGACTACGCCTTTCAAGGCTTTGCGACCGCGGACGCAATAAACCAGATGCACGCCGCCATGCGTGACAATATGACGGAGCCGTCCTCTGAGCCGCGACCGCCTGAGCGCAGCCGTGTCGCGGCGGTTACGACCTATCGCTCGACGCCGGCTGTATCGACGCGCGTTCAGTCTCAGTTTGCTGACTTCATCGAGCGCACGGCAGGGCGCGAAGCCGCTGAACGGACGCGTTCAGCTTTTCAGAGCGGCGACCCGATCACCAGTTGGGCGGGCATCGTGCGTGAGGATGGCCTGCGTACTGGTGATCTGGCCGACGCCATGGCGGCCTATTGGATTCTCAATTGGATCATGGCCAATCAGGGCGACAACAACCGGACCCAGGCGCTGGCCGTTCGCGATCAGGTGCGCGGGGTTATCGGCGGGTCGCCCGCCGTGGCGCGACTGGGCGATGCGGGGCGTCAGGAGATGGCCGAGGTGCTGATGCTGAACTTCCTGGTGCAGCAAGCGACTTATGTGGATGCGATGAAGCGGGGCGATCAGGCGATGATGCGGCGTCTGGGCGATGCGGCTGTTGCGCGGTTCCGTAAGGAGATGGGTGTTGATCTGCGTCGCTTGCAGTTGACCGACGGGGGCCTGGTGTCTGCCTCTTGAAAGGGGCCGGGCGAGAGCCCGAAGGCCAATCCTTCAACTGAACCGCCAGCGACGTCTATGGGCGCGCGAGTTTTCGGCGTCGCGGGTTTGGCGGGCGCCGGTCTGATCGCTTTGGCGCTGTGGGCTATGGGGCGGCAGCGAGGTCGACAATAACATGAGCGAACTCTCCTAGGCGTCGGTCGACGTGAACTGATCGGCCTTGATGTTTTCCGCGTATCCCGGCAACTTCGTATACGATTTTGCGTCGGGAGAGTGATGTGAGCGTGTTTGAGGCCCAGGAGACGGTGGCCCTGTCGATTGACGAGGTGCTCGCCCTGTCGCGGCGGGTGCTGACGGGGGCGGGACTGTCGGTTCCGCACGCCGAGACGGTGGCCCGCGCCATCACGGCGGGCGAGCGGGACGAGTGCGCCTCGCACGGGCTTTACCGGCTGCCGGGGTGCGTCATGACGATCCGCTCGGGCAAGCTGTCGCTGGATGCGGAGCCGGTGATCAAGGATGCGTCGCCAGCTCTGGTGCGGGTCGATGCGCGTCATGGCTATTCCCTGCTGGCGTTCGAGCGGGCGGCGCCATTGTTGGCGCAGAAGGCCAAGGCGGTCGGGGTGGCGGCGCTGGTCATCAACAACTGCTTCCATTTTTCCGCCCTGTGGCCCGAGATCGAGCAACTGACGGAAATGGGCGTGGCGGCGCTGGCCATGACGCCGAGCCATTCGTGGGTGGCGCCGGTGGGCGGTAAAAAGGGGCTGCTGGGCACCAATCCGATCGCCTTCGGCTGGCCGCGTCCGGGGCCGTATCCTTACGTCTTCGACTTCGCCACCAGCGCCATCGCGCGCGGGGATATGGCGTTGCACGATATCGCCGGAAAGCCGATCCCCGAGGGCTGGGGCGTGGACGCCGAGGGGCGGCCGACGACAAATGCCCGCGCGGCGCTGGACGGCGCCATGCTGACCTTCGGCGGACACAAGGGCTCGGCCCTGTCGACCATGATCGAGCTGATGGCGGGGCCGCTGATCGGCGACCTGACCAGCCGCGAGTCGATGGCCTTTGACGACGGCGCCAAGGCGGCGCCCATGCATGGCGAACTGATCCTGGCCTTTGATCCTGCCATCATGGGCGGGGGCGACGCCGAGGCGAACGCCGCGCGGGCCGAGGCCCTGTTCGCCGCCTTCGCGGATCAGGGCGCGCGGTTGCCGTCGCAGCGTCGCTATGAAGCGCGGGCGCGCAGCCTCAAGCATGGGGTGCGCACGCCCAAGGTGCTCTATGATCAGATTCAGGCCTTGGGTTTCTGAACTCTTCCTTCCTTCTGACGACACCGACGCACGGACGAAAGACACGCCATGACTGCGACCATCGAACTGAGCCACTGGATCAACGGCGAACGCCGGGGGGCGGGAACGGTCGAGAGCCTGAACCCGTCCGACACGCGTGAGGTCGTGGCTCTGGCGCCCGAAGGCGGTGCGGCCGAGGTCGATGAGGCGGTGGCGGCGGCCTCGGCGGCGTTCGACGGCTGGGCGGGCGCTTCGCCCGAGGCGCGGTCGGACGTGCTGGACCGGGCCGGGACGCTGCTGATGGAGCGGCGCGAGGCGGTTGGCCGTCTGCTGTCGCGTGAAGAGGGCAAGACCCTGGCCGAGGGCATCGGCGAGACGGCGCGCGCCGCTCGCATCCTGAAGTATTTCGCCGGAGAGGCCCTGCGCCTGCACGGCCAGAACCTGGCCTCGACCCGGCCGGGGGTGGAGGTGCAGACCTATCGCCAGCCGGTCGGAGTGTTCGGCCTGATCACGCCGTGGAACTTCCCCATCGCCATTCCGGCATGGAAGGCGGCGCCCGCGCTGGCCTTCGGCAATACGGTGGTGATGAAGCCCGCCAGCCATACGCCCGCGACGGCGGAAGCCCTGGTCGCCATCCTGCATGAGGCGGGCCTGCCCAAGGGCGTGCTGAACCTGGTCATCGGCGGCGGCCGGGTGGGGCAGGCCATCGTCGACCACAAGGATGTGGCGGGCGTCAGCTTCACCGGCTCGCAAGGGGTCGGGGCGGGCGTCGCCGCCGGGGCGGCAGCGCGTCAGGCGCGGGTGCAGCTGGAGATGGGCGGCAAGAACCCGCTGATCGTGCTGGACGATGCCGACCTGGACCGGGCGGTGAACATCGCGCTGGACGGCAGCTTCTTTGCGACGGGGCAGCGCTGCACGGCCTCCAGCCGTCTGATCGTGCAGGACGGAATCCACGACCGCTTCGTGTCGGCGCTGGCCGAGAAGGTCGCCGCATTGCGCGTCGGTAACGCTCTTGATCCTGACACTCAGGTCGGTCCGGCGGTCAGCGAGGCCCAGCGCGAGACCTCCTATCGCTATATCGACATCGCCGCGTCGGAGGGCGGGCGCGTCGTCACCGGCGGCGGTCGCCTGAACCGCCAGGCGCCCGGCTGGTACGTCGAACCGACCCTGATAGTCGACACCGACCCGGCCATGCGCATCAACAATGAAGAGGTGTTCGGCCCGGTCGCCTCGACCATCCGGGTCAAGGACTATGAAGAGGCGCTGGCCGTCGCCAACGGCGTCGAGTTCGGCCTGTCGGCGGGTATCGTCACCCAGTCGCTGAAGCACGCGCGCGATTTCCAGCGCCGCGCCAAGGCAGGCATGACCATGGTCAATCTGGCCACGGCGGGCGTCGACTATCACGTGCCGTTCGGCGGCACGAAGGCCTCGTCCTACGGTCCGCGCGAGCAGGGCTTTGCGGCGGCCGATTTCTTTACCCTGACCAAGACCAGTTACAGCGCCGCATAGGCGAACTTCGCTTGACTTCGCTCCAGATCAGATATCGTATACGAAAATAAATCTGTTTGAGGAGGCGTATCTTATGGCTGGGGCGAAGTTGGACTGGACCGGGGTGATCCCGGCGGCGACCACGCAATTCGATGAGGGACTGGCGGTCGATCTGGACGCCACCCAGACGGTGCTGGACGGCCTGATCAAGGACGGCGTCGACGCCATCATCGTCATGGGCACGGTCGGCGAGAACAACTCGCTTGAGCCCGAGGAAAAGCGCGCCGTGCTGAAGGCGGCGGTCGAGGTCGCTGACGGCCGCGTGCCGATCATCACCGGGGTCAGCGAACTGACCACGGCGCGGGCCGAACGCTACGCCAAGGACGCCGAGGATATCGGCGTGGACGCCCTGATGGTGCTGCCCGCCATGGTCTATGTGCCGACGCAGGCGGAGCTGGAGGCCCACTTCCGCGCCGTGGCGGCGGCCAGCGGCCTGCCCAACATGCTCTACAACAACCCGCTGATGTATCGTCAGACGCTGAACAACGACGACCTGCGTCGTCTGTCGGACGTGCCGAACATCGTGGCCCTGAAGGAAAGCGCCCCGGACTCGCGACGCATCACCGACATCTTCAACGAACTGGGCGACCGTTACGCGGTCATGGTCGGTCTGGACGATGTGGCGCTGGAAGGCATGATCCTGGGCGCCAAGGGCTGGGTGTCGGGCCTGACCAACGCCTTCCCCGAAGAGTCCGTGGCCCTGGTCAGGGCGGTCAAGGACGACGACATCGCCCGCGCACTGGAGATCTATCGCTGGTTCATGCCGCTGCTCCACCTGGATTCGGTTTCAGATCTGGTCCAGTCGATCAAGCTGTCCGAGACGATCATGGGCCGGGGAACCGAGCGGGTCCGCATGCCGCGCATGCCGCTGGCGGGCGCGCGCCGGGCCGAGGTCATCGCCATGGTCGAGAAGGCGGCGGAAACGCGCCCGATCGGCTCGGGCAAGGCCGTGAAGATCGTCTGATCGGGATACTGAATGCGCGACGTCTTCTTCTGCATTGACGGTCATACCGCCGGCAACCCGGTTCGCCTGGTCGCCGGCGGCGCGCCCTTGTTGTCAGGGCGCAGCATGGCCGAGCGGCGGCTGGATTTCCTCAGCCGTTACGACTGGATCCGCACCTCGCTGTGCTTCGAGCCGCGCGGCCACGACATGATGAGCGGCGGCTTCCTGTATCCGCCCACCCTGCCGGACGCGGACGCGGGCATTCTCTTCATCGAGACCAGCGGCTGCCTGCCCATGTGCGGCCACGGGACCATCGGCATGATCACCTTCGGCATCGAGCACGGCCTGATCCGGCCGCGCACGCCGGGGCGGCTGAAGGTCGAGGTTCCGGCGGGCGTGCTGGACATCGCCTATGAGACCGAGGGCGACCGCGTGACCTCGGTGCGCATCCGCAACGTCCCGGCCTATCTGGCGGCGGAAGGAATCGAGATCGAGGTTCCGGGCCTTGGTCCGCTGAGCGTCGATGTCTCCTACGGCGGCAACTACTACGCCATCGTCGAGCCGCAGGGCGCTTACGCTGGGCTGGATGATCTGGGCGCCAGCCGCATCATCGAACTGAGCGGCCTGGTGCGCGAACGGGTGCGGGCGGCCTTCCATCCGGTCCACCCGGACGAGCCGTCGATCAACGGCGTCAGCCACGTCCTGTGGGCCGACAGGCCGAAAGGGCAGGGCGCCGACGGCCGCAACGCCGTCTTTTATGGCGACAAGGCCATCGACCGCAGTCCGTGCGGCACCGGCACCTCGGCGCGGCTGGCCCATCTGCACGCCAAGGGGCGGTTGAAGGTTGGCGACGCCTTCGTCCACGAAAGCTATATCGGCAGCCGCTTCATCGGCCGGGTCGAGGCCGAGACGACGGTGGGCGATCAAAAGGCGATCGTGCCTTCGATCGAAGGGGCCGCCATCGCCACAGGCTTCAACACCATCTGGGTGGATCGCCGCGATCCCTTCTGGGCCGGCTTCCAGGTGGTCTGACGTATTCCACATCGCAATTGCGGACTTTGCGGGTTATGGCTGGGCTGGGCGACCGGCCCAGCCTTTCCGACCTGATGAAATCGCATGGCCGCATCTCCGCTTGAAGTCCGCACCCTGTCCGACCGCCTGATGGAGGTGGTGCGCGACATGATCCTGTCGGGAGCGATCGCGCCGGAGGTGCCGATCCGGCAGGACGCTCTGGCGGCCGAACTGAACGTATCCAAGATTCCCCTGCGCGAGGCTCTTGTGCGGCTGGAGCAGGACGGTCTGGTGGTTTCGCACGCCAACCGGGGCTTCTTCGTGCGCGGCATGAGCGCCGCCGAGGCCGAGGAAATCTACGAACTGCGCCTAAAGCTGGAGCCGGACGCGGCGGCCCAGGCCTGTCTCGTCGCCGACGAAGCCCAGCGCGCGACGGCCCAGCGCGTGCTGGCCGAACTGAACGCCGCCGCAGCCGCCCAACTGCCTAGCGTCGGGCCGTTGAATCGCGCCTTCCACATGGCCCTGGTGCAGCCGGGCCAGCGGGTGCTGACGGCCGAGATTACGGCGCGCCTTCACGTCATGGCGGACCGCTATGCTCGCAAGCACCTGGAGCACAAGGGCCGACATCTGACGGCCGAGGCGGAGCACCTGGAGATCCTGCACGCATGGGTGGCTCGCGACGCTGACGCCGTGCGCCGCCTGGCTAGCGCGCATCTGGAGCACACCCTGCGCGACCTGCGCGAGGAGTTCGAACTCGAAGCGGCCGAGGCGGAACGCAAGCGCGCCTCCTGACCGAGGGGGCCGGTCGGAGGCTCAGGTCTCCTTAATGTGTGCTGCGGCGGGACGCGCTGATTTCAGGGCGGTCGTCAGCAGGCTGGCGGCAGCGTAGAGGACCACCACCACCACGCCCCAGCGCAGCACCGTCAGCGGCAGGGAGGTGATGACGAAGGCGGCCAGCAGCACGGCCGGTATGCCGCCGATCGCCATGCCCAGCACCAGACGCAGGTCGATGCGCTCGCTTCTGATGAAGCGCAGGCTCGACACCGGCATCAAGAAGGCGCTGGCGCCCATCATGATGGGAAAGGCCGCCGTCGGGTTCATCCCCATCAGGCTGAGCATGATCAGGGACGGCGCATAGAGGCCGATGCCGAAGCTCATCAGCGCCCCCATGACCAGGTGGGCGAGGACGGCGACGATGAACAGGTTTCCCTCCAGCGAAACCGCCTCGCCGCCCGCCGGCATCAGGTTTAGATTGGTCATGGCGTAGAGGGCGGCGGCGATCAGCAGGGCCGCGCCGACCACCATCTGCACCGCGCGCGCCGGCAGGCGCAGCACGATGGGCGCGCCGATCACGGCGCCCAGGATCGAGGCGCCGATACAGGCGATCAGCAGCACCGGATCGACCTGGATCAGCTTCATGAAGACCAGACCCTGCATCACCGTGGGCAGGCAGTGGCCCGCGTTCAGCACGGCGGGCAGGAAGGTGTCAGGCACCAGCTTGCGGAACCGCAGCCAGGCCGTCGTCGGCGCGAAGGAGCCGATGCCCAGGGCGTCGAAGAAGTTGGCGACGGCGCCGATGGCCACGCCCTCGGCCTTGGGCCTGAGTTCGCCGCGCGCCCTGGCGGTGCGGACCAGTTGTAGGGCGAATAGGCGGCCAGCAGCGCCAGCGCCGTCAGCAGAACGGCTACGATCATGTTTTCCCTCCCCCGAGGTCTCGCCGTCCTTGCCGGACGGTCTGAACCGAAGAAAAACACGGCTAAAAATCAGATACAATATACGCAAACGTTTTTGGCGCTGCTTGGCCCGGCCCCCGGCGCGTCGGGCATCCTGATGGTCGGGCTGTGGCCGAGGCTGGGGGCTGAGCGCGCGCCAGCTTCCTTAAGCTGTGGTCAGGGGCGGGCGGTGAAGACGCGGTAGCCCTTCTCCTCGGCCGCCGCGATCATCTGGGCGTCGCCCGAGGTGTCGCCATAGGCGGCGGCCAGCTCCATGTCCGACCCGTAGACGGCGCGCAGGCGGTGCATCTTCTCTTCGCCCCGGCAATTGCCGCCGACGAAGGTTCCCAGCACGCGATTCTGCTCGTCAAAGGCCAGGCGGGTGCCGATCAGGTTCTCGGCGCCCAGCCTACGGGCGAAGGGAGCGACGGTGGTTTCGGGCGAGGCGGTGACGATGACGCGGTGGGCGCCGCGACGGCCCCAGTCCTCCCATGTCGCCAGGGCGTCGGGGCGCATGAAGCGCGGCCAGATCTCGGCGGCGAAGCGTTCGGCCTCAGCCTCCAGGGCCTTGCGGTCTGCGTCCATCAGGAACTCGCGCACCGAGGCGACCTTGATCCGGCCCCGGTCGCGGTCGCCCAGATAGGCGAAGACGGCGGGGATCAGGCGCGTCAGGCCCTGGACCCAGCGCAGGGGCCCGGCGCGCCATTTCAGGAAGCTGGTGAAGCTGTCGCGAATCGTCAGGGTGCCGTCGAAGTCGAAGGCGACGATGGCCTGGCCGGGGGCAGGGGACTGGTGAAAGGCTTTTTCGCTTCCCATGTCAGACATTAGCCGTGATCCCCATATTATCTGTCCTGTCCGTTCCCCGAAGCGCGCTGCGGCGCCGCAACGGGGTTGTGGCGGAACGTGTGATGGGTGATTGTCATTTTTTGAAGACCTTCGATGATAGATTCCCTGGATCGATCGTGAAGGAAGCGCTTTTCGTCCCAATGTCGGGGCGGATTGCGGATAGTGAGAAGGGTCTATGACCAAAGCCGCCGGCACAGACGCCAAAAGCACGCTCTACTGCTCGTTCTGCGGCAAGAGCCAGCACGAAGTCCGCAAACTGATCGCCGGACCGACCGTCTTCATCTGCGATGAATGCGTCGAACTGTGCATGGACATCATCCGCGAAGAGCACAAGATCGCCTTCAAGACCTCCAAGGACGGCGTGCCCACGCCCAAGGAGATCCGTGACGTCCTCGACGATTATGTGATCGGCCAGAGCCACGCCAAGAAGGTG
The DNA here is from genome assembly GCF_001956865.1 of Brevundimonas sp. ZS04. NCBI lineage: Bacteria > Pseudomonadati > Pseudomonadota > Alphaproteobacteria > Caulobacterales > Caulobacteraceae > Brevundimonas > Brevundimonas sp. ZS04. The sequence goes on along the minus strand of NZ_MTHE01000003.1, from coordinate 238,271 downwards.
CTGAGCGTCGCCGTCCACAACCACTACAAGCGCCTGAACCACGCGACGAAGAACAACGACGTCGAACTGGCCAAGTCGAATATCATGCTGATCGGGCCGACCGGCTCGGGCAAGACGCTGCTGGCCCAGACGCTGGCGCGCATCATCGACGTGCCGTTCACCATGGCCGACGCCACCACCCTGACCGAAGCCGGTTATGTCGGTGAAGACGTCGAGAACATCATCCTGAAGCTGCTTCAGGCGTCGGACTACAATGTCGAGCGGGCCCAGCGCGGCATCGTCTACATCGACGAAATCGACAAAATCTCGCGCAAGTCGGACAACCCGTCGATCACCCGCGACGTGTCGGGCGAGGGCGTGCAGCAGGCCCTGCTGAAGATCATGGAAGGCACCGTCGCCTCCGTGCCTCCGCAAGGCGGCCGCAAGCATCCGCAGCAGGAGTTCCTGCAGGTCGACACCGCCAACATCCTGTTCATCGTCGGCGGCGCCTTCGCCGGCCTGGAGAAGGTGATCTCGGCGCGCGGCGAGGGGGCCTCGATCGGCTTCGGCGCCAAGGTCAAGGAGATCGACGAGCGCCGCACCGGCGAAATCCTCAAGCAGGTCGAGCCTGACGACCTGATGCGCTTCGGCCTGATCCCCGAGTTCATCGGTCGTCTGCCGGTCCTGGCGACGCTGGAGGATCTGGACGAGGTCGCTCTGATCAAGATCCTGACCGAGCCGAAGAACGCCCTGGTCAAGCAGTACAAGCGCCTGTTCGAGATGGAGAACGTGACGCTGACCTTCACCGACGACGCCCTGTCGGCGGTGGCCAAGAAGGCGATCACCCGCAAGACCGGCGCCCGCGGCCTGCGCTCCATTCTGGAAGGCGTGCTGCTGGAGACCATGTTCGAACTGCCCACCTATGAGGGCGTCGAGGAAGTCGTGGTCAACGCTGAGGTGATCGACGGCAAGGCCCAGCCGCTGCTGATCTATTCGGAAACCAAGAAGAAGACGGCCGACGGCGCCGCCTGACGCTGAGGTCCGATCCAAACGAAAAGGGGCGGCTCGCCACGGGCCGCCCCTTCATCGTTTCAGAGACGCCCTAGGCGTCGGCTGAAATCACACGCTTTTTCACGCTTCTGTGGGCCGCCGCCCCGTTACGCTTGAACCGCGTCCAGACAGAACCACATACTCACACGAAAGCCGCTCAAAAATAGCGGGTCGAGTCGAGACGAGGCGGCAGTCGCGCCAAGTCGGATCGGTTCGGCGGGTCTGAGATTCACGAAGGCCCCGGAAAGTACGCATCATGACCGAGAGCAAAATCCTCCCTGTCCTGCCGCTGAGAGACATCGTCGTCTTTCCGCACATGGTCGTGCCCCTGTTTGTCGGGCGCGAAAAGTCCGTGCGCGCCCTCGACGAGATCATGAAGGGCGAGAAGCAGATCCTGCTCGCCACCCAAAAGAACTCTGTCGACGACGATCCGGCGACGGACGCCATCTATTCGACGGGCGTGCTGGCGACGGTGCTGCAGTTGCTGAAGCTGCCGGACGGCACCGTGAAGGTGCTGGTCGAAGGCAAGTCGCGCGCGCGCCTGACCCGCTTCACCGACCGTGAGGACTACTACGAAGCCGAAGCCGTCGAGATCGACGACGAAGCCGGCGATCCGTCGCAGAGCGAGGCCCTGCTGCGCGCCGTGATCGAGCAGTTCGAAAACTATGTGAAGCTGAACAAGAAGGTTCCGCCCGAGGCCCTCAGCGCCATCCCCCAGATTACCGATCCGTCCAAGCTGGCGGACTCGGTCGCCGCCCATCTGTCGGTCAAGATCGCCGACAAGCAGGCCCTGCTCGAAACCGTGGTCATCCCGACCCGGCTGGAGAAGGTCTATGGCCTGATGGAAGGCGAGATCAGCGTCCTGCAGGTCGAGAAGAAGATCCGCAGCCGCGTGAAGCGGCAGATGGAGAAGACCCAGCGCGAGTACTATCTGAACGAGCAGATGAAGGCGATCCAGCGCGAGCTGGGCGAGACCGACGACGCGCGCGACGAACTGCTGGAGCTGGAAAAGCGCATCAAGAAGACGCGCCTGTCCAAGGAGGCCCGCATCAAGGCTGAGGCGGAGCTGAAGAAGCTGCGCAACATGTCGCCGATGTCGGCGGAATCGACCGTGGTGCGCAACTATCTCGACTGGCTGCTGTCGATCCCGTGGTCCAAGACCAAGCCCAAGCCCATCGACCTGCAGAAGGCCGAGGACATCCTCGAAGAGGATCACTACGGCCTGGAGAAGGTCAAGGAACGGATCATCGAGTATCTGGCTGTTCAGGCGCGCACCGGCAGCCTGAAGGGCCCGATCCTGTGCCTGGTCGGTCCTCCTGGCGTCGGCAAGACCTCGCTGGCCCAGTCCATCGCCAAGGCGACGGGGCGTGAATACGTCCGCATGTCGCTGGGCGGCGTGCGTGACGAGGCCGAGATCCGCGGCCACCGCCGGACCTACATCGGCTCCATGCCCGGCAAGATCATCCAGTCGATGAAGAAGGCGAAGACCACCAACGCCTTCGTCCTGCTGGACGAGATCGACAAGTTGGGCGCCGACTGGCGCGGCGACCCGTCCTCGGCCCTGCTGGAAGTGCTGGACCCGGCCCAGAACTCGACCTTCGGCGACCACTATCTGGAGGTTGACTACGACCTGTCGCCGGTGATGTTCGTCACCACGGCCAACAGCCTGAACATGCCCCAGCCCCTGCTGGACCGCATGGAGATCATCCGCGTCTCCGGCTACACCGAAGATGAGAAGGTCGAGATCGCCAAGCGCCACGTCCTGCCCAAGCAGCTCAAGGACCACGGCCTGAAGGAAGAGGAACTGATCGTCCCCGATGAGACGATCCGCGACCTGATCCGCTACTACACCCGCGAAGCGGGCGTCCGTTCGCTGGAACGCGCCCTGGGCGGTCTGGCCCGCAAGGCGGTGCGCGAGATGGCCAAGACCAAGGCCGCCTCGATCACCGTGGATGCAGCCAAGCTGGCCGAATACGCGGGCGTGAAGAAGTTCCGCTACGGCGAGACGGACGCGGAAGATCAGGTCGGCATCGTCACGGGCCTGGCCTGGACCGAGTTCGGCGGCGACATCCTGACCATCGAGGCCCTGAAGATGCCGGGCCGCGGCCGCATGACCGTGACCGGTAACCTCAAGGAGGTCATGAAGGAGTCGATCTCGGCGGCGGCGTCCTACGTCCGCAGCCGCGCGCTCAGCATCGGCGTCAAGCCGCCGGTGTTCGAGAAGACCGACATCCATGTCCACGTTCCCGACGGCGCCACGCCCAAGGACGGCCCCTCGGCCGGGGTGGCCATGACGGTGGCCATGGTGTCGGTGCTGACTGGCATCCCGATACGCAAGGACATCGCCATGACCGGCGAGATCACCCTGCGCGGCCGGGTGACGGCTATCGGCGGCCTGAAGGAGAAGCTGCTGGCGGCCCTGCGCTCGGGCGTGAAGACCGTGCTGATCCCTCAGGAGAACGAGAAAGACCTTGAGGATGTGCCCGAAAACGTGAAGGCCGCCCTTGAGATCGTGCCGATCTCCACCGCCGACGAGGCGCTGAAGTGGGCCCTGACGGGCACGCCGACCCCCGTCGAGTGGGACGAGGCGGCCGAGCCGATGACGCCGACTCCCCCCGCCCCGACGGCGGGCGAGGGGGCGAGCGTCAGCCACTGACGCCGGGTCTCTGACCAGATGAAGGACGGCGGTTCGGGGCGACCCGGACCGCCTTCTTTTTGACCCGCCCGCCGACAGAGGCTTAAGTGCGCGCTTCGTTTCGCGAGGGGAGCCGCAGACATGACCAAGACGGAACTGATCGGCCGCATGGCCGAGGCGGCGGGCATCAGCCGCGACCAGGCCAAGCTGGCGCTGGAAGCCTTCACCGACCAGGTGACAGGCTCGCTGGTTCAGGGGCGCGACGTGCGCCTGGTCGGCTTCGGCAGCTTCGTCGCCGTGGACCGCAAGGCGGGGGTGGCCCGCAATCCTCAGACCGGCGAAGAGATCGCTCGTCCGGCCTCGCGCACCGCGCGCTTTCGCCCCGGCGAAGGCTTGAAAAGCGCCTTGAACGGCTGACCGTCACAGGGCATGAAGCCTGTCCCGATGATGAGTCGGATGATGTGGGCGGCTAGCTCAGCTGGTCAGAGCATCTCGTTTACACCGAGAGGGTCGGCGGTTCGAACCCGTCGCCGCCTACCACTCCCTTTGTCTTGAAATCCTATTCCGACGTCGTGCCGTCGAAATGCTCTTCGGCTTCGTCGGCCTTGGTCGGGTGGATCACGTCGTGGCGGTGCTCGGGCGGGCCGTACAGGGTGTAGAGCTTCAGCGGCTCGGTCCCCGTGTTGATCAGGTTGTGACGGGCGCCGGCCGGCACGATGATGCCGGACTCGGCTTCTGCCGGGCGTGACAGGCCGTCGATCACGATCTGGCCCTGGCCCTGTTCGATGCGGAAGAACTGGTCGTGGCCCTCGTGGACCTCTTCGCCGATCTCCTCGCCGGGCTGGAGCGTCATCAACACCAGTTGCAGGTGACGGCCGGTGTAGAGCACCCGGCGATAGTCCTCATTGTCGAGCGTCGCGCGTTCGATGTCGTCCAGATAGCCTTGCATGTCGCCTTCCTTGTCGATGATGGGCAGGGGGATACCTTAGCCAGGGTTCATGGCTGCCGCGCGTTGATCTTGCGCAAGAGCCAAGAAAAACGCCGGAGCTTTCGCCCCGGCGTTTCTGCATTCTGCGCTGGGCGACGTCTTAGCCGCGCTGGGCCAGCGGCACGTAATCGCGCTCGGTCGGGCCGGTGTACAGCTGACGCGGGCGACCGATCTTCTGCGACGGATCGGCCATCATTTCCTGCCACTGGGCGATCCAGCCCACGGTGCGCGCCAGGGCGAACAGCACGGTGAACATGGTGGTCGGGAAGCCCATGGCCGACAGGGTGATGCCCGAATAGAAGTCGACGTTCGGGAACAGCTTGCGCGAGGTGAAGTACTCGTCCTGCAGGGCGACGCGTTCCAGTTCCTTGGCGACCTGGAACAGCGGGTCGTTTTCACGGCCCGTGGCGGCCAGCACTTCATAGGCCGACTGCTGCATGACCTTCGCGCGCGGATCGTAGTTCTTGTACACGCGGTGGCCGAAGCCCATCAGCTTGTACTTACGGTCCTTCACGCCCTGAATGAACTCGGGGATGCGGTCCGGGGTGCCGATTTCCTTCAGCATGTTCAGCGCCTCTTCGTTGGCGCCGCCGTGCGACGGGCCCCACAGGCAGGCGATGCCGGCGGCGATACAGGCGAAGGGGTTGGCGCCCGACGAACCGGCCAGGCGGACGGTCGAGGTCGAGGCGTTCTGCTCGTGGTCGGCGTGCAGGATGAAGATGCGGTCCATGGCGCGCACCAGGGCCGGGTCGACGTGATAGTCCTCGGCCGGCACGGCGAAGCACATGCGCAGGAAGTTCTCGGCGTACGACAGGTCGTTGCGCGGCGAGATGAAGGGCTGGCCGATGTGGTACTTGTACGCACGGGCCGCGATCGTCGGCATCTTGGCGATCAGGCGGATGGCCGAGATGTTGCGCTGGACCGGGTCATGGATGTCCAGGCTGTCGTGATAGAAGGCCGACAGGGCGCCGACGGTGCCGACCATGATCGCCATCGGGTGGGCGTCGCGACGGAAGCCCTCGAAGAAGCGGTCGAATTGGGCGTGCAGCATGGTGTGGCGCGTGACGCTCTGCTCGAACTCTTCGAACTCGGCGGCGTTCGGCAGTTCGCCGTGCAGCAGCAGGTGGCAGACTTCCAGGAAGTTGGACTTGGAGGCCAGCTGGTCGATGGGGTAGCCGCGGTGCAGCAGGACGCCTTCATCGCCGTCGATATAGGTCAGGCCCGATTCGCAGGCCGCCGTGGAGGTGAAGCCGGGATCGAAGGTGAAGGCGCCGGTGCCGCCGTACAGCTTGCGGATGTCGATGACGTCCGGGCCGGTCGAGCCGGAGAGGACGGGAAGCTCAATGGACTTGTCCTGGTAGGACAGGGTCGCCGAGCCGGCGGGTTTCGCTTGTTCAGTCATCTAGGCCCCTTGTTCTTCTTTCGACCGGCGCGCGGGGAGGCGGACGGCCTGAGTTGTTTATGGGTGATCACTTAGTCTGTTGCAGCGCATCATCCAAGCGTCCGAGACTTTCGTCGCGCCCGAGCGCGCAAAGAGTGCGTGCGATATCTGGCGACGCCGAGCCGCCCGTCAAGGCGGCGCGCATGGAAGGCCCGATTTTTCCGAAGCCTACGCTCTCTTCTTCGGCAAAAACCTTAAGTTCGGCTTCCAGGGCGAAGACGTCCCAGCTCTGGAAAAGACCTAGCCGTTCACGCAGTCGTGAAATTCGCTGACCGCTTTCGCCCTGCAGCAAACCGGCTGATTTCTCGTTCAACGCGAGCGGACGCGCCTGCAACACGAATGCCGTTTGATCGGCCAGTTCGGGGATGGTCTTGGCGCGATCCTTGACGAAAGGCATGGCCCGCAGAAGCCGTTCCTCGTCGTCCGGCTGCAACGCGCGGCCGCGCCCCAGATGGGCGTCCAGGGTCAGTTTTGCCAGGCGATCGTCGTCGGCCAGGCGCAGCCAGTGGGCGTTGACGTGGGCCAGCTTGTCGAAGTCGAGGCGGGCGGGGGCCTTGTTGACGCCGGTCAGGTCGAACCAGGCCAGCGCCTGCTCGTCGCTGAACAGTTCGTCGTCGCCGTGCGCCCAGCCCAGACGGGCCAGATAGTTGCGCATGGCTTCGGGCAGATAGCCCATGTCGGCGTATTCGTGCACCGCCTGGGCGCCGTGGCGCTTGGACAGCTTGGCGCCGTCGGGGCCGTGGATCAGGGGGATGTGGGCGAAGGTCGGGCGCGTCCAGCCCAGGGCGTCGTAGATCAGGCTCTGGCGGGCGGCGTTGTTGAGGTGGTCGTCGCCGCGGATGACGTGGGTCACGCCCATGTCGTGGTCGTCCACCACCACGGCCAGGTTGTAGGTCGGCGCCCCGTCCGAGCGCAGGATGACCAGGTCGTCCAGCGACGCGGATTCCCAGCGCACGGTTCCCTGCACGGCGTCGTCGACCGCGACGGCCTGATCCAGCGGACGGCGGAAGCGCACCGTGTGCGGCTTGGTCAGATCGTCGACGCTCGGCTCCCGGTCGCGCCAGGGCGAGACGAAGTCGCGGCCTTCAGCCTTGGCCTGGTCGCGCAGGGCCGTGGTCTCGTCGGCAGTCAGGAAGTCGCGATAGGCGTGGCCGGTCGCCAGCAGTTCATTGACCACGTCGCGGTGACGGTCGGCGCGAGCGAACTGGAAGACCGGCTCTTCATCGCCGAACAGTTCGAGCCAGGACAGGCCGTCGAAGATGGCCTTCACCGCCTCGTCGGTCGAACGCTCGCGGTCGGTGTCCTCGATGCGGATCAGGAATTTGCCGCCGCGTCCCTTGGCGTACAGCCAGTTGAATAACGCAGTTCTCGCCCCGCCGATATGCAGGTAGCCTGTGGGCGAGGGGGCGAAGCGGGTGACGACGGTCGAGGAAGGGGAGGTCATAGAGGCAGGGTCCATAGGGCAGGGTCTTATACGCCCGCCCGTGGGGAAGCGAACCCTTGTGGCCCGGTTAATTGACAGTCTTTGCGATGACGTGCGGGCGCAGGCGGATCGCTGGCCCTTGTGGTCGTCCGTCTGTTTCGGCGCAGGGTGCGCCGCCTATTTCGTGCTGAAAGACGAGCCGGCGACGTGGCCGCTGGCGGCGGCGGCCTTCGTGCTGCTCTGTATGTGGATCGTCGGGCGGGCGCGGGGCTTGCCGCGTTGGGGGACTTTGCTTCTGTTGATGCTGGCCTGCTTCGGCGGCGGGTTGGCGGTCGCCAAGCTGAGGGCTGTGGCCGTGGCGGCCCCGATCGCGCCTGCGGACATGAAGCCTACGCAGCTTGAAGGCTGGGTCATGGATGTGGACTCGCCGGGCCAGAACGGCGCCCGCGTCGTCGTGGCGCCGGTGAAGGTGCGCGGACTGGCGCCTGAGGCGACGCCCGAGCGATTGCGGGTCACGGTGAAGGGGACGCCGCCGCCGCCCGGCGCGGCCATCCGCGTCTTCGGCATCCTGAATCCGCCGCCGCCCCCCGCTAGCCCCGGCGCCTATGACTTCGGCCGCAACGCCTATTTTCAGGGCATGGGCGGGACGCTGTTCGCCTTGGGGCCGACGCGCACCGCCGATTTGGCGCCGCCGCCTTGGCGGGTGCGGATGGCGATGAAGATCAACGCCGTGCGCTACGCCCTGGCCGAGCGGATCGTGGCGCGCCTGGGCGAGCGGACCGGCGGGGTGGCGGCGGCCATGACCACGGGGCACGAGACCTGGATCCAGAGCCCGGATCTGGACGCCATGCGGGATTCGGGACTGGCGCACATCCTGTCGATCTCGGGCCTGCACATGGCGGTCGTGGGGGGCTTTGTCTTCTTCGCGGCGCGCCTGCTGGTCGCGGCCTGGCCGTGGCTGGCGCTGCGCGTGTCGGGCAAGAAGGTCGCGGCGATCGCGGGTCTGATCGCGGTCGGAACCTATCTGGTCATTTCGGGTTCGCCGCCGCCGGCCGAGCGGGCGGCGGTGACGGCCTCCATCGCCTTTCTGGCCGTATTGGCGGACCGGCAGGCGGTGACGATGCGGGCGCTGGCGGCGGCGGCCTTCGTCGTGCTGTTGCTGCGGCCCGAGGCCGTGGTGACGCCGGGGTTCCAGATGTCCTTCGCAGCGACGGCGGCCCTGGTGGCGCTGGTCGAGGTCTGGCCGCGCCGCATCCGAGAGTTCGCCGCGCCCTGGCCCATCGTCGCGGTGCAGAGGTTCGGCAGTTGGCTGCTGGCCGCCTGCGCCGCCAGCCTGGTGGCAGGCATGGCGACGGGGCCGTTCGCCATGCAGCATTTCAACCGCACGGCCGTCTATGGACTGGTCGCGAATCTGGCGACGGCGCCGCTGGCGGACTTCATCATGATGCCCGCGCTTGCGCTGGGCGCGGCGCTGGAGCCGCTGGGCCTGGGCGCGCCCTTCCTGTGGCTGGCGGGCAAGTCGGTGGATGTCATGCTGGCGATCGGCCATTGGGCGGCTGGTCTGCCCGGCGCGGTTCAGGCGATCCCCAGCGCCCCGGCGGCGGCTCTGCCGGTCGCCTTCCTGGGCATACTGTTCATGTGCCTGTGGCGCGGACGGTGGCGCTGGCTGGGCCTGCCGTTCGCGGCGGCGGTGCTGATCTGGCCGCGCCCGGCGCCGCCGGACGTCTGGATCGGCGACGGCGGAGCGAATGCGGCTTATCGGCAGGGGGAGCAGGCGGTCGTGATGCGGCCCGCGGTGCGCCAGTTCGCCAGCGACCTGTGGTCCCGGCGGCGGGGGCTGGAAGCGGTGGTGCGACCGGGCGAAGGCTGGACCTGCAAACGCTCCTTCTGCGCGCCGCAGGACGAGGAAGGCGTGCTGGCGCTGTGGTGGGGCAAGGCGTCGCCTAGCGAGGCGCAGATGGATCAGATGTGCCGCAGCGCCGGGGTGGTCAGCGTACGGGCCGTGGTCGCGGTCCTGCCGTCGTCATGCGAGGGGCGGCTGGTGCTGGACGGTGCGGATCATGCGCGCGGCGGCTCGGTGGAGCTGTGGCGGGATGAGGCGGGCGGCTGGCGCGCCCTGTGGGCGGCGGAAGTGCGGGGACGGCGGCCGTGGAGCGGGGCTCACCTCTAGCCGCTCATCCCGGCGGACGCCGGGATCCAGTCAGAGCCGCACGTGCTGTCGTTGGCCAGAGGAGGCTAGATTAAAGGCAAACTTCCAGACGACCCGCTTGAAGCCAAAGCACTGGATTCCGGCGTCCGCCGGGACGAGCGAGGATGGGGGCCTCAGTGATAGCGGCGCAGCAGGCCGACCAGCTTGCCTTGAACCTCGACCTGATCGGGGCCGAAGATGCGGGTCTCATAGGCGCTGTTGGCGGGCTCCAGCGCGATGGACTGGCCCTTCTTGCGCAGGCGTTTCAGCGTGGCTTCCTCGCCCTCGACCAGGGCGACGACGATCTCGCCGGAAGAGGCGTTCTCCACCCGCTTGATGATGACCGTGTCGCCGTCGAGGATGCCGGCCTCGATCATGGAGTCGCCCTCGATTTCGAGCAGGTAGTGCTCGCCCGCGCCCAGCATGGCTTCGGGGACGGGCAGGCGCTCGCGTTCGTGCTGGATCGCGGCGATGGGGGTGCCGGCGGCGATCTTGCCCAGCAGGGGCAGGTCGCGCACATCGTTGGCGGCCTCGGCGACGGCGGGGCGAGGGTTCAGGCCGCCGCCCTGGATCACGTCGGGCTTGAAGGGCGCGCGGCCCTTGGCCGGGGCGGCGGTCGTGGCCTGCTCCGGCAGCTTCACCACCTCCAGCGCGCGGGCGCGGTGGGCCAGGCGGCGGATGAAGCCGCGTTCCTCCAGCGCCGTGATCAGGCGGTGGATGCCGGACTTGGACGCCAGGTCCAGCGCCTCCTTCATCTCGTCGAAGGACGGCGAAACGCCCGTCTCCCGGATGCGCTCATGAATGAACATCAGGAGTTCGTGCTGTTTCTTCGTGAGCATGGCGCAGAATCCAGAACAAGGCGTGAACCGTTGATGATGTTCTGTAAGTGTTCTGGTTAAAAGTCAACTAACGCCACGCTGAACCCCCGCGCCCGCCGCATGACGGGCGCGGGGCCGGGTCTTATTGCGCCGGAGCGGCCGGTGCGCCGTCCTTGTAGCGCGCGAACCATTCGATCATGGCGTTCATGCGGGCGGCGTTCTGGGACGGGCGGACGGCCAGGCTGTGGCCGACGCCGGGGATCTTCACCAGGGCCGTTGGCACGCCGCGCAGCTGCAGGGCGGTGTAGTACTGCTCCGACTCGCTGACGGGTGTGCGATAGTCCTCGTCGCCGACGACGACCATGGTCGGAGTCTTGACGTTGCCGACCAGCGACAGCGGCGACCGGCGCCAGTAGGCTTCCGGGTTCTCCCACGGATATTCGCCGAACCAGTAGCGGGCGAAGAAGGCCGGGTTGTCGGCCGTCAACACGAAGCTGGCCCAGTCGATGACCGGCTTCTGGACGACGGCGGCCTTGAAGCGGTCGGTCTTGCCCACGATCCAACTAGTCAGCACGCCGCCGCCCGAACCGCCTGTGACGAACAGCTTGTTCGGGTCAGCGATCCCCTGAGCGATGACGGCGTCGACGCTGCTGATCAGGTCGTCATAGTCGTTCGACGGATAGTTGTGGTGGATCAGGTTGGCGAACTCGTCCCCATAGGAGGTCGAGCCGCGCGGGTTGACCGACAGCACCGCATAGCCCGCAGCGGCGAACAGCTGGTTGTCGGTGGCGAAGTGTGGGCCGTAGGCGGCGAAGGGGCCGCCGTGGATCTCCAGCACCAGCGGATAGCGCTGGCCCTCGACATAGTCGGCCGGCAGGGTCAGCCAGCTTTCGACCGCGCGCTGATCGTGGGAGGAGGCGACTTGGATGCGGCGCACCTCGCCCAGCCGGCGGGCGCTGAGGAAGTCGGCGTTCAGGCGGGTCAGCTGGGTGCTGCGGCCGCCCTTCAGGACGTGGACGTCGGCCGGACGCGCAGGCGTGCCGCGCGTATAGGCGATGGCCCCGTCGTCGGCCACGGTGAAGCCGCCGCCGGTGTAGGGGCGGCCGAAGTCGTCGCCGGTCAGATCCTCGATCAGGGTGGTGACGGCGCCGTCCAGCGACACGCGGGCGACCTTGGTGCGGCCCTGATCGTCATAGGCGACATAGACCGAGCGGCCGTCGCGGCTCCACACCGGAGACTGGACCGAGCGGTCGAGGCTCTCGGTCAGGGCGCGGCTGTTCGAGCCGTCGGCGTCCATCACATAGAGGCGGGTGTTGTGATAGCCCATCCGCTTGTCGTCATAACCCAGGTAGGCGATGCGGCGGCCGTCGGGCGAGGCGACGGGGGCGTTGTCCGGCCCCGCGCGGCTGGTCAGGGCGGTCAGGCCGCCGGTCTGAACATCCAGGGCGAAGACTTCGCTGTCGGCGGCTTCGCGCTGCCAATCTGGGCGACGGTTGGCGCTGAGGTAGAGGGTGCGGGAATCGGCCGACCAGGACAGGCCGCCGCCGTGGTGGAAGTCGCCGTGCGTCAACTGGCGCGCGCCGCCGCCCTGCGATCCGACGACGAAGACGTGGCGGAAGCCCGGTTTCAGATAGCCCTGGCCGTCGGAGCGGTAGGAGACGCTGTCGATGATCTCCAGCGGCGGCGCCCACTGGGCGCCCTCGGGCTTGGCCAGGGGCGAGCCGATCTTGGGCTTTTCGCCAGGGACCAGGACGGAATAGGCCAACTGCTCGCCGTTGGGCGACCAACTGACGCTGGACGGGGTGTTGGGCAGGTTGGTGACGCGGACCGATTCACCCGACGCCATCCAGCGCACGAACAACTGGGGCGCGCCGCCCTCGGCGCTGGAGATGTAGGACAGGCGCGTACCATCCGGCGACCAGCGCGGCTGGCGATGCGAACCGGCCGAGGCGATCAGGGGCGAATGACGGCCGGTCTTCACGTCGATCAGCCAGATGGTCGGGCGCATCCGGTCGGTCATGATGTCGGCCGTCTGGCGGACATAGGCGATCTGTCCGCCGTCTGGACTGATCTGGGCGTCGGAGGCGACCTCCATGCCGAACAGGTCTTGCGCGGTGAACAGGCCGCGGTCGGCGGTCGGCAGGCTGGGCGCGGCGGCCGCCTGGACGGCGGTTTGCGCCATCGCGGGCGCGTGGGCGCTGAGGATCAGGGCGCAGGCCGCCCAGGCGAACTTGTTCATATGAAACCCCCTCTGGTTTGGAGGGATCATAGAAAGGCGCGAGGGGGCGGCAAGATAGGGAAAGGGCCGCCGGAACGAATCCGGCGGCCCTTTTTCATTCGCGTTCCGAAGAAAAGTCAGAACTTGAAGCTGGCCCGCAGCAGCAGGGTGTAGCGGACGTAGTCTTCCAGCAGTTCGGCGTCGCCGGTGACGGCCAGCATGCCCAGATCGTTGCCGACGTTCAGACGGAAGCCTAGGATCGGACCGCCGCCCTCGATGCTGGCGGGCGTCAGGGTGAAGGCGTCGCCGCCCGAAGCCAGGCGGGCGATGGTGGTCCCGGCGTCGACCGAGAAGTTCTGACGCCAGCCCAGACGGACCTCGGGGCGGATCCAGCCGTCCTTGCCGAAGCCGTAGCCGATGTTCACCGCAGCCACGCCCGAGAAGATGTGGCCGTCGCGTTCGTCGATCTTCAGATCGAAGCCGTCGCCGCCGCCCTTTTCGGTACGAGCGTCCTCGCTCAGCGAGAAGTATTCGACATAGGCCTCGGGGCGGATGTTCAGGCGGCCGAAGTGACGCTCGTACGACGCGCCCCCGGCGGCGGCCAAGGTCAGGCCGTGCCAGTCGGACTCGTTCTTCAGATTGATGCCGTCGGCGACCAGTTTGCGCGTGGCGCTGAAGGAGGCGTAGCCGCCGGCCGCGCGCGCCCAGGTCGTCCAGTACTGGCCTTGAGCGCGCCAGTAGAGGCCCAGCTCCAGCAGGTTGGCCGACAAGACTTCTTCAGCCGCCGCTTCGGGGTCTTCCAGATCCGACGAGGTGAAGGCCGCCGTCAGGCCGAAAGCGCCCATGTCGGTGCCGCGCTCGACGCCGCCCGCCAGGCCGAAGCCTTCCGAACGGAAGCCGTAGGTGTCGGTCTTGTCCTTGTCGGCGTAGAAGTTGATCTCCTGCACCCAGGCGCTGGTTTCGCCCGGCGTCGCGGCGGCGTTGCGGCCGGTCAGGGCGCGGGTCACGGCGTCGACGCCGCTGGCCAGCGACAGCAGCGGACCGCCAGAGTGGTCAGGCAGCAGCTGCTGATAGATGTTGAAGAAGCCGTCGCGGTCCGTCTGGTTCAGCATGGCCGCGCGGATCAGCTCATTATCGGCCAGGCCGGCGTAGAGCACGTCATAGGCGGCGGCCTCGGCCTTGATCATGCCGGCTTCTTCCGCCGTGCGGCGACGGGCGTCGACCGTCAGCTTGCCGGCGGCGTCGTCGACGTTGGCCTTGACCACGAAGGCGTAGGGCGAGTTGGACTGAAGCGCGTCCTGGTCGATGGCGCCGACGTTCAGGTCGCCCGCCTCGATGATGGTGAAGGACGTCGGATCCTGGATCAGGGAGTTGAAGCGAACGCCCAGACCCGCGCCATCGGCCAGGTCGGCGCTGCCGCTGACCTTGAAGCCGCCGTTGGCGTTGTTGGCGGGGTCCAGGGTGACGATCAGATTGCCGTCGGCGCCGACGTTCAGGTCGCTGACCTGAAGCTGACCCGTATGACGCGCATCCAGCGTGCCCTTGGAGACGTCGATGTCCAGTTGGCCGTCGCCGTTGGACAGCTTGCCGGTCACCACGGCGCCGCCGCTGATGGACAGGCGGTCGGCGCCGGTTCCGAAGGAGATGTCGCCGGTCACCGTGCCGTTGCGGATGTCCAGCACATCAGCGCCCGAACCCAGGCGGATGTCGCCGCGGATGGCGGGTTCATTGGCGTCGGGCACGCCGTCCTTGTCGGCGTCCGGCAGCTTGTGGTCGGGAATGACCACGCCGTCCTGCACCAGGGTGACGCCCGTGCTGTTGGCGCTGACGTCCACGGCGATGGCTGACCCGGTCTGGGCCACGTCCTTTTCAGGGCTGACGACCGCCAGGATCCTGCCGGTGTTGTTGATCGAAGTCAGCGTGCCGGATTGATCGCGCACGGCGACGGCGTCGCTCTTGGAGCCGTTCACGCCCGCCGACAGGGTGCCGGAGTTGCTGAGCGAAGAGACGTTGGCGCCTTGAGTGATCAGCACGCCCGCGGCCACATTGGCTTCGGAACCCGCCGAGACGCTCTGAATCGTGCCGGAGTTGAAGATGCTGGGGACCGTCGCGCCCGCGCCGACCAGCACGCCGGTGCTGTCGCCGGTGTTCGCCGTGGCGGTGATCGTGCCCTGGTTCTTCAGGCCGCCGGCCAGGCTGACCGTCTGGCCCGTGCCGCCGATCTGGACGGCGGCGGCGTCGATGTTCTTGTAAACGCCGGCGGCCTCGATGGCGCCGCGGTTGATCAGCGCATAGGCGTTGTCGCCGGTTCCGACCGCGCCCAGTGTGATGGCCTTGTCGGTCGAGCCTACCAGCAACGCCGGCGCGCCGCCGAAGGAGCGGATGGAGGCCGTCGTTTCCTGAGCGTCTGGAATGCCGTCCCCGTCGCGGTCGTCGTCCTCGCGGTTCTTCTTGCCGTCGCCGTCGTCGTCCTCGTCGCCGTTCTTGACGCCGTCGCCGTCGTCGTCTCCCTCGATTCCGCCGGCCCCATAGGACGGCGCAGTGTCGAACAGAACGCCCTTGGCGACGTCGCCCGCGATGCGGACAGCCGGGCCGCCTTGCAGCAGGTCGTCGGCGTCCAGGTTCTCGAGATAGGTCGCGCCTTCACGGGGTTGGCCCGTGGTCGGCTTAGATGGGGGCGCCGTGGTGTAGCGATAGCCGGTGCTGGTGACGGCCCCTTGAATCTTGACCGCGCCGTCGACGGCGCCGTCGATGGCGACGCCGACCGCGTTTTCGCCGACGGCGGCGACGCTGCCCAGGAGGGTGACGTCGCCCGTGATGTCGCCGGTCGTATGGATGCCGTAGGTGTCATTGCCGACGACGCTGATCTGGCCCTGGCTGAAGAGGTTGCCGGTCAGCGGGGCCTCGACGGTCAGGCCCGACGAATTGTTGCCCTCGACCTTGATCGAGCCGGACGATTCGATGCGGATGTTTCCGACCAGCGGAGCCGAGCCCGTGACGCGGACGCCGTGACGGTTCGTGCCGTCGGCGAACGGGCCGTCCAGGTCGCCGTCCTTGTCGTCGTCCTTATACTCCTCGATGGAGTCGGTGATGTTGATGGCGCCGCCGATGGTGACGTCGCCGGTATTGCCGCCGTTGACCAGGACGCCCGTGGCGCCGTCGGCGGACTTGAGCATGTCGATCTTAGAGCCGGCGTCCAGCTTCACGTCATTGCTGGAATTCAGCGTCACGGCGGCGCCCGAGGTCACGGTGATCGAACCGCCGTTGGCGAGCCGAACGTCGTCGGGAGCGCCGTTGTTGGCGGTCGCGGTGCTGATGGGCGTCGTCCGCCCGTTGGAGATGACCTGTTCAGCCTGAACGCCGGAAGCGACCAGCAGAGGAGCGATCGCAACAGCGCTCGCGAGCAAGATACGCATTCGTAAGAAACCCCTCGTGGTCGCACGCGCAAGGATTGAAGGCGACCCTCCTATCAGGGTCCACGCCCGCATGCCCCAAGTTTCTCGAATTTGAGGCGAATGCAAGACCGGCCGTAGGGAGATCAACCTGAACGGCAGATGAAAAGCGGCGGCGGGCGACTGGAAAGCAGCGGCCTCTTGAGCGTGACGGTTGCAAGCGGTAGGGGCCGAAAAGCACGGTGAAGATTAACCGGGCCCGTCGCATCCAAAGCCGGAGCTTTAGCGTTAACGTGAAGAACGACAGGCAGAAGGTCCACCGCATGAGCGCGAGCCATATCGACGTCCAGGAAAGCGAACTGAGGCTGTTCCCCGGCCTGGATGAAGAGGTGGCCGACACCTTGCGAGCGATGAAGGCGGCCGCTGCTGATTCCCGCCCGCGCATGGTCGACACCACCATGCTGTTCGCGCCGCGCTCCGGCGGGGTGAAGCGCTATCTGCTGTCGAAGAAGGCCTGGCTGGAGGCCAATCGGCCGGGCGTGGCGCACAACCTGGTGGTTCCCGGCGCGGGATACCGGGCGGAGCCGGACGGCGTCGTCCGTCTGCATGCGCCCAAGCTGCCGTTCGGCGACGGCTATCGTTGGCCCAGTTCCGTGCGCCGCTGGGGCGCCTGGGTGTCGTCGCTCAACCCTACGCTGATCGAGGCGGGCGATCCCTATACGCCGGGCCAGGGCGCGCTGGAGGCGGGCCAGAGAGTCGGCTGTCCGGTCGTCGGATTCTGCCACTCGGATCCGGCGGCGCTGGCGGCGCTGCATTTCGGCGAATGGGCCAAGAAGCCGGTCGAGAAGCGCTGGGCCAAGCTGTTCTCGCAATTCGATCGGGTCGTCTCGCCCAGCCGATTCATCGCCCAGCGCCTGGAAGAGGCGGGCGTGGGCGACATTGTGATTCGTCCTCTGGGGGTCGAGGTCGACACCTTCCACCCGGATCGCCGGGATCGCGACTGGCTGTTGAAGCGGCTGGGACTGGGCGCTGACGCCCGCCTGCTGTGCTTCGCCGGGCGTCCGGCCAAGGAAAAGAACGTCGGCGTCCTGATCGACGCGGTGCAGCGCCTGGGCGCGCCCTATCATCTGGTGCTGGTCGGCGCGGGGGCGGGGATGCCGCCTGAGGAACGGGTCATCTCCCTGCCGTATGAGAAGGATCCGCGCGCCGTGGCCCGCATCATCGCCAGCTGCGACGCCTTTGTGCACGCCAATGACAAGGAGCCGTTCGGCCTGATCGTGCTGGAGGCCATGGCCTGCGGCCGGGCCGTGGTCGGCGTCAATGCGGGCGGCGTCGCCGAGACGGTGGACGAGAGCGTGGGACAACTGGCCGCCTCGGCTGATCCGGTCGATTACGCCGAGGCCATCGAGGCTCTGTTCGCACGCGACGTGGAGGCTTTGGGCCAGGCGGCGCGGGTCAAGGCGGTCGAGCAGTTCGCCTGGAACCGCGTGTTCGAGGATCTGACCATGCTTTACGGCGAACTGACCGGGAAGGCCGAGTTCGTCACGCCGCAAGAGGCGCTGCCGATCAACTAACCGTCTGCTGTGGTCGCCCTCGGGCTCGTCCCGAGGGCTTGAGGCCGGACATGGCGGAACAGACGCGCGAAAGCTGCGTCTGCGATCAATCTCGATTTTCTGAGAGAGGAGAGGGAAGGGCGGTGCGCCACTCCCTCAGATCCCTGAGAGGAGTGGCGCGAGTGACGGGGCTCGAACCCGCGACCTCCGGCGTGACAGGCCGGCACTCTAACCAACTGAGCTACACCCGCGTTCCCATCCGAAGCGCTGTGCGCCGCGGCGAGGGGCGTCGTTTAGGCGGGGCCGCGCCGCACGTCAAGCGACGCGGCTGTGGATAAATCAAATCATCTCGCCGAGGGGGCTGCGGCGGCCTGCGGCGGGGCTACGGGACCGGCGATTCCGCCGTCTGCGGGCAGTTGCGACGCCGTGGCGGGCGGCGGCGGTTCATAGTGCACGCCCACGCCCGGTCCCAGCGGCAGATCCAGCGCCACCCAGGACGCCACCATGATCAGGCCGGCGATCAGGAAGGCGCCGGCGTAGGGCAGCATGGTCGCCATCAGCGAGCCCAGGCCGAACTTCGGATCCCAGCGCTGGGCGAAGGTCAGGATCAGCGGGAAGTAGCTCATCAGCGGCGTGGCGATATTGGTGACGGAATCACCCATGCGATAGGCGGCGGTCGTCATCTCGGGGCTGATGCCCAAAAGCATGAACATGGGCACCACGATGGGCGCCAGGGCCGACCACTTGGCCGAGGCCGAGCCGATGAACAGGTCGAAGATGCAGGACACCAGCACCACCACGATCAGCAGCAGCGGCGTGGGCAGGGCCAGTTCGCGCAAGGAGGCCGCCGCGTTGACCGCCAGGATCGGTCCCAGGCCCGACCAGTTGAACATGGCGACGAAGTGAGCGGCGAAGAAGGCCAGGACGATATAGGGGGCCAGTTGGCTGATCCCCTCGCGCATCATGCGAACCAGATCGTGGTGGGTCTTGATCGAGCCTGAGCCTGCGCCGAAGGCCGCGCCCGCCATGAAGAAGGTCAGGGCGAAGAAGGCGACCAGAGAGCGGTACAGGGGATTGAAGCGCTGTTCCGGCTCGGCGTCGGCGTCGACGAAGGGCGAGCCGGGCAGGAAGGTCACGGTCGCCCAGACGGCGATCATGGCCAGGATGGTCAGGCCCGCCCAGGCCAGGCCCCGTTTTTCGGCAGCGGTGAGGGGCGTCTTCTCTTCGGCGGCGACCGGGGCGGCGCTATGCGGAAGCCAGGGACCCAGGCGCGGCTCGATCACCCGGTCGGTCAGGAACCAGACGATGGGGGTGAAGACGATCACCACCCCGACGATGAAGAACCAGTTGCCGGCGATGCTGACGGCGTAGGACGGATCGATCAGGTGGGCGGCTGGCTCGGTGATGCCCAGGATCAGGGCGTCGCTGGCGCCGGGGAACAGATTGCCTGCATAGCCGCCCGAGACGGCGGCGAAGCCGGCGGCCAGACCGGCCAGCGGGTGACGGCCCGCTGCGGCGAAGATGACGGCGGCCAGCGGAATCACCACGACATAGGAGGCGTCCGAGGCGTGGTGCGACACCATGCCGGTGATCACCACGATCGGCGTCAGGATGAAGCGCGGCGCGTTCAGCAGCGCGCCTCGGATCGCCGTGGAGAACAGGCCCGTCCGTTCGGCCACCGAGGCGCCGTAGATGATGGTGATGACGATCCCCAGCGGCGGAAAATCGGCCAGGGTGCGCGGCATGCCGATGAACAGCCGCTCCAGATTGGCGGGCGACAGCAGGCTTTGCGCCTGAAGCACCTCGCCCGTCACCGGATTGACCGCGGACCAGCCCAGGCCCGCGCCGACCAGGCTCAAGGCCACCAGGCCCAGGATCAGCCATAGGAATAGGAAAACAGGATCTGGCAGCCGATTGCCGATGCGTTCGATTGAGTTCAGCAGGCGGGCGGCCAGGTTCATGCGCAAGCTCTCGGCTGTGTTGAAGGCGATGACGCATTTCGCGGATCAACGGCATAAGAGGCAATCACGCGGCCTGCGGCAAATCGCCCAAAAAACTGCGAACCGTTCGCAACAAAAAACCTTTGCCGACATGGGTTTGAACCCTGGCGAGGTTGGGTCTAAGAAGCCCCGAATCCGCCCCCTACCTCCCGGCGGGCGAGGCAGCTCGAATGAACGAATTTCTTCTAGAATATCTTCCGATCGTCGTTTTCCTGGGCATCGCCATCGTGCTCGGCGCCGGCTTCATGCTGGCGGCCTGGGTGCTGGCCCCCAAGAACCCCGACACCGAGAAGCTCTCGGCTTATGAGTGCGGCTTCAACGCCTTTGACGACGCGCGCATGAAGTTCGACGTGCGGTTCTATCTGGTGTCGATCCTCTTCATCATCTTCGACTTGGAAATCGCCTTCCTGTTCCCGTGGGCTGTGTCGATGTTCGACCTGTCGCACGGCGGCATGGTCTTCGCCTTCTGGTCGATGATGGTCTTCCTGGGCGTCCTGACGGTCGGCTTCATCTACGAATGGAAGAAGGGAGCCCTGGAATGGCAGTGATCGCCCCCTCCAGTCCTCTGGTCCCCGCCGGCTCGGCTGCGCGTTCGACCGTCGAGGGCTATGATCCCAAGATCCACGACAAGTTCTTTGAGTCCGTCAATACGGAGCTGGGCGAGCGCGGCTTCCTGACGACCTCGCTGGACGATGTCATCACCTGGGCGCGCACGGGCTCGCTGATGTGGATGTCGTTCGGTCTGGCCTGCTGCGCCGTCGAGATGATCCACCTGTCGATGCCGCGCTTCGATCTGGAGCGTTTCGGCACCGCGCCGCGCGGTTCGCCGCGCCAGTCGGACCTGATGATCGTCGCCGGGACGCTGACCAACAAGATGGCTCCGGCCCTGCGCAAGGTCTACGACCAGATGCCGGACCCGCGCTACGTCATCTCGATGGGCAGCTGCGCCAACGGCGGCGGCTACTATCACTACAGCTACAGCGTCGTGCGCGGCTGCGATCGCGTGGTGCCGGTGGACGTTTACGTTCCGGGCTGCCCGCCGACCGCCGAGGCCCTGCTGTACGGCATCCTGCAACTGCAGAAGAAGATCCGCCGCACGGGGACCATCGAGCGATGAGCGAACTGGTGCGCGTTGCGGAGCGCGAATCCGCCCTGACGCCCCTGGGCACGGAAATGGTCGCGGCGCTCGGCGTCGAGGCTGTGGTGGCCTATGGCGAACTGACCCTGATCGCCCAGCGCGAGAAGATCGTCGAGGTCATGACGGCCCTGCGCGATCAGTTCGGCTTCCAGCAGTGCATGGATGTCTGCGGCGCCGACTACCCCGACCGCGCCGAGCGGTTCGAGATCGTCTATCACCTGCTGTCGCTGACGCGCGCCGCGCGCGTTCGCGTCAAGGTGTCGACCGATGAGGTCAAGCCGGTCCCCAGCGTGTCGTCGGTCTATCCGTCGGCCGGCTGGTTCGAGCGTGAAGCCTTCGACATGTACGGCATGATCTTCTCGGATCACCCGGACATGCGCCGCATCCTGACCGACTACGGCTTCCAGGGGCACCCGCTGCGCAAGGACTTCCCGATGACGGGCTATGTCGAGGTCCGCTACGACGAAGAGCAGAAGCGCATCGTCTATGAGCCGGTGAAGCTGACGCAGGAATTCCGCAACTTCGACTTCCTGTCTCCGTGGGAAGGCGCCGACTATCCGACCGTCCTGCCGGGCGATGAAAAGGCGGGAGCGCAGTAATGGCCGACGTCAAGAACATGCCCGCGCCGCTGGGCGCCGCCATCGACCCGTTCGAGGACTATGAAGACGGCCTGACCCCGCACGCGCGGGCGATGGACGACCGCAAGTTCACCATCAACTTCGGCCCGCAGCACCCGGCCGCGCACGGCGTGCTGCGCCTGGTGCTGGAGCTGGACGGCGAGTTGGTCACACGCGTCGATCCGCATATCGGCCTGCTGCACCGCGGCACCGAGAAGCTGATGGAGGCGCGCACCTACCTCCAGAACATCCCCTACCTGGACCGGCTGGATTACGTCTCGCCGATGAACCAGGAGCACGCCTTCTGCCTGGCCATCGAGCGGTTGCTGGGTCTGGAGGTGCCGTATCGCGGCCAGCTGATCCGGGTTCTGTACTCGGAGATGGGCCGCATCCTGAACCACCTTCTGAACGCGACCATGCAGGCCATGGACGTGGGCGCCCTGACCCCGCCGCTGTGGGGCCACGAAGAGCGCGAGAAGCTGATGGTCTTCTACGAGCGGGCCTGCGGCGCCCGTCTGCACGCCAACTACTTCCGCCCGGGCGGCGTCCACCAGGATCTGACGCCCGAGCTGATCGACGACATCGGCCGCTGGTGCGCCGAGTTCCCGGCCAAGCTGGCGGACATCGAAAGCCTGGTCACCGAAAACCGCATCTTCAAGCAGCGCAACGTCGACATCGGCGTGGTGTCCAAGGAGAACGCCCTGGCGTGGGGCTTCTCGGGCGTCATGCTGCGCGGCTCGGACATCGCCTGGGATCTGCGCAAGGCCCAGCCGTACGACTGCTACGCCGACATGGAATTCGACATCGCCGTCGGCAAGAACGGCGACTGCTGGGACCGCTACCTTGTCCGCGTCGAAGAGATGCGCCAGTCGGTGCGCATCATGGAGCAGTGCATCCACAAGCTGCGCAACTGCCCCGGCGAGCCGGTCTTGTCGGAAGACCACAAGGTCACGCCGCCGCGTCGCGGTGAGATGAAGCGTTCGATGGAAGCGCTGATCCACCACTTCAAGCTCTACACCGAGGGCTTCAAGACGCCGGAAGGCGAGGTCTATGCGGCCGTCGAAGCGCCCAAGGGCGAGTTCGGCGTCTATCTGGTGTCGGACGGCACCAACAAACCCTACCGCGTCAAGCTGTCGGCCCCCGGCTTCCGTCACCTGCAGGCGATGGACTGGATGAACCGCGGCCACATGCTGGCGGACGTGTCCGCCATCCTCGGCTCGCTCGACATGGTGTTCGGAGAAGTGGACCGATGAGCGTTCGTCGTCTGGCCAAGGAGCAACCGGCCTCTTTCGAGTTTTCGAAGGAGACGATGGAAAAGGCTCAGTGGTGGATCAAGAAATACCCGGAATCGCGTCGCCAGTCGGCCGTGATCCCGATCCTGTGGCTGGTCCAGAAGCAGGAAGGCTGGGTGTCCGAGCCGTCGCTGCGCGCTGTCGGCGAGCTGCTGGGCATGGCCTATATCCGGGTGCTGGAGGTCGCGACCTTCTACACCATGTTCCAGCTGACGCCGGTCGGCACGGCCGCGCTGATCCAGGTGTGCGGCACCACGCAGTGCATGCTGCGCGGCTCGAACGATCTGATGCGCGTCTGTCGCGAGAAGATCGGCCCCAAGGACGAGCTGTCCGCCGACGGCCGCTTCACCTGGCAGGAGATCGAGTGCATCGGCGCCTGCTCGAACGCGCCGGTGGCCCAGATCAACGACCTCTATTACGAAGACCTGACGCCTGAAAACATGGCTCAGATCATCGACGACTTCGCCGCGGGCAAGACGCCCAAGCCGGGCAGCTATGTCGGCCGTCACACGTCCGAGCCGCAGGGCGGCGCGCGGACGCTGACCGACCCGGCGCTGTATGACGGCTCGGCCGCCAAGAAGATCAAGAAGCTGCCGAATTCGGAGCCCGTCGCTGAAAAGGCGCCGGTCTGATGGGGCGGCCGAATCTCGAGACAGAAGCGGGCAGGGCGGCCTATCGGGCCGAGCTGCGTCGCGTCGGCTGGCGCCCGCGTTGGGCGGGGCTGGCCTGTATCGTGGTTGCGGCCGCATTGGTTTTGTTCGCACGTGAAGGCCGTTTCGGCCTGACAGACAACGCGGTGATGGCGGCCTATGGCCTGTTGGCCGTCGGATGGGTGCTGGTGATCTACGCCGTCTTCCAGCGCACCCGCCATCATAAACGCCGCATGGCGGAAGGACTTTAAGGGATCATGGTCGGCATCCTCCAAGACAAGGATCGGATCTTCACCAACCTCTATGGCTTCCACGACTGGGGCCTTGAGGGTGCGAAGAAGCGCGGCGCGTGGAACGCCACCAAGGACATGCTGGACCTTGGCCGCGATTGGATCATCACCAACGTCAAGAACTCGGGGCTGCGCGGACGCGGCGGCGCCGGTTTCTCGACCGGCCTGAAGTGGTCCTTCATGCCCAAGGAAGTGAAGGATCGCCCTCACTACCTGGTCATCAACGCCGACGAGTCCGAGCCCGCGACGTGTAAAGACCGCGAGATCATGCGTCATGATCCGCAACTGCTGATCGAAGGCGCCCTGATCGCCTCCTTCGCCATGCAGGCCCACGCCTGCTACATCTACCTGCGCGGCGAATACATCCTCGAGCGCGAGCGCATGGAAGCCGCCGTGAAGCAGGCCTATGAGGCCAAGCTGATCGGTGACGACAACGTCCACGGCTGGGACTTCCACGTCTATATCCACCACGGCGCCGGGGCCTATATCTGCGGCGAAGAGACGGCCCTGCTGGAAAGCCTGGAAGGCAAGAAGGGCCAGCCGCGCCTGAAGCCGCCGTTCCCGGCGGGCGCCGGCCTCTATGGCTGCCCGACGACCGTGAACAACGTGGAATCGATCGCCGTGGTCGGCACCATCCTGCGTCGCGGCGCGGACTGGTTCGCCGGCTTCGGTCGTCCGAACAACACCGGCACCAAGCTGATGTCGCTGTCGGGCCACGTGAACACGCCCTGCGTGGTCGAAGAGGCCATGTCGATCCCGCTGCGCCAGTTGATCGAGGATCACGGCGGCGGCGTGCGCGGCGGCTGGGAAAACCTGAAGGCCATCATTCCCGGCGGCGCGTCCTGTCCGGTCATCACGCGCGAACAGGCTGAAGTCGCCCTGATGGACTTCGATTCCATGCGCGAAATGCGCTCGTCGCTGGGCACCGCCGGCGTCACGGTCATGGACCAGTCCACCGACATCGTGAAGGCGATCGCCCGCATCAGCTACTTCTTCAAGCACGAGAGCTGCGGCCAGTGCACGCCGTGCCGTGAAGGCACCGGCTGGATGTGGCGCGTGCTGGAGCGTATGGCGATCGGCGACGCCGATCCGTCGGAGATCGACCTGCTGCTCGACGTGGCCGGTCAGGTCGAAGGCCACACCATCTGCGCCCTCGGCGACGCCGCCGCCTGGCCCGTTCAGGGCTTGATCCGGCACTTCCGTCACGAGATCGAAGAGCGCATCCACACCTACCGCAGCCGCCGCGCGAACTTCGCCGGCCACGCGATCGCGGCGGAGTAATCGTAATGCCTATCGCCAAGGTCAACGGCGTTGAAGTCGAGTTCGAACCGGGCATGACCGTGCTGCAGGTCGCCGAGCGCGCCGGGCAGGAAATCCCGCGGTTCTGCTACCACGAGCGCCTGTCCATCGCCGGCAATTGCCGCATGTGCCTGGTCGAGGTGAAGCCTGGACCGCCGAAGCCGCAGGCTTCGTGCGCGCTGCCGGCCGCCGACGGCCAGGAAATCTTCACCGACACGCCGATGGTGAAGAAGGCCCGCGAAGGGGTGATGGAGTTCCTGCTCATCAACCACCCGCTGGACTGCCCGATCTGCGACCAGGGCGGCGAATGCGACCTGCAGGATCAGGCGGTCGGCTACGGCCGCGACGGTTCGCGCTACGGCGAGAACAAGCGCGCGGTCGAAGAAAAGAACATGGGCCCGACGGTCAAGACGTTCATGACGCGCTGCATCCAGTGCACGCGTTGCGTCCGCTTCATCACCGAAGTGGCGGGCGTCCCGGACATCGGCATGATCTCGCGCGGCGAAAGCGCCGAGATCACGACCTATCTGGAAAAGAACATCGACAGCGAACTGTCGGGCAACGTCAACGACCTGTGCCCGGTGGGCGCCCTGACGCACCGCCCGTGGCAGTATCACTACCGCCCGTGGGAGCTGAAGAAGACCGAGACCATCGATGTGATGGACGCGCTCGGCTCGAACATCCGCGCCGACTCGCGCGGCGCCGAGGTCATGCGCGTGCTGCCGCGCGTGAACGAGGGCATCAACGAAGAGTGGCTGTCGGACAAGAGCCGCTACGCCGTCGACGGCCTGCAGGCGCGTCGTCTCGACCGTCCGTGGGTGCGTGAGAACGGCAAGCTGCGTCCGGCGTCTTGGGACGAGGCTCTGTCGGTCGTGGCGAACAAGCTGAAGGCGGCCCCGGCCGACCGTATCGGCGCCATCGCAGGCGACCTTCAGGACGCCGAGTCGATGAAGGCGACGCTGGACCTGTTCCGCGCACTGGGCTCCGCCAACACGGACTGCCGCCAGGACGGCGCGGCGCTGGGCGGCGAGGCTCGCGAGGGCTGGCTGTTCAACTCCGGCCTGCAAGGTATTGAAAACGCTGACGCCATCCTGATCGTCGGCGCCAATCCGCGCACGGAAGCGCCGCTGCTGAACGCGCGCATCCGCAAGACCTGGCTGAAGGGCGGCGTCGAAGTCGGCGTCATCGGCCCGCAAGCCGATCTGACCTATGACTACGCCTGGCTGGGCGCCGGTTCGAAGACCCTGGGCAAGCTGCCCAAGGCCGCGACCGACTTCCTGACCAAGGCTGAACGCCCGGCGATCATCGTCGGCGCGGGCGCCCTGACGGGCGAAACCGGCCCGGCCGTGCTGAACGCCCTGGGCGCGCTGGCCAAGAAGGTCGGCGTCGTCAAGGACGGCTGGAACGGCTTCAACGTCCTGCACAGCGCCGCCGCGCGCGTCGGCGGTCTGGACATGGGCTTCCTGCCGGGCGAGGGCGGTCTGGATGTCGCCGGCATGCTGAAGCCGGGCGCGCTGGACGTTCTGTTCCTGCTGGGCGCCGATGAGGTGAACGCCGATGCGTCGGGCGCCTTCCGCGTCTATCTGGGTTCGCACGGCGATCGCGGCGCGCATGGCGCGGACGTGATCCTGCCGGGCGCGGCCTACACCGAGAAGTCGGGCCTGTACGTCAACACTGAGGGCCGGGTGCAGATGGCCGAGCGCGTGGTCTTCCCGAAGGGCGAGGCCAAGGACGACTGGGCCATCATCCGCGCCCTGTCGGAGCGCGTCGGCTGCAAGCTGCCGTTCGACACCTTGGAGCAACTGCGTACGAAGCTGATGGGCGACCATCCGACCTTCGGCCGCATCGACTATCTGGCCCCCGCCGCGACGTTCGACGTCGCCAAGCTGGGCGCCAAGGGAGACCTGGGCGACGTCGCCTTCGTCTCCGTCATCGCCGATCCCTACCTGACCAACCCGATCGCGCGCGCCAGTGAAACCATGGCCCAACTGTCCGCTGAGCGGACGGCGCCGGTCGCCCTGGCGGCGGAGTAAGACATGGACGCTGCGACTTCCTTCTGGGCCACCCCCGTCGGCTGGACCCTCGCCACTCTGGGCGGGATCCTGCTGGTCGTGGTCGGCATTCTGATCTCCCTGGCCTTCCTGCTGCTGGCCGACCGCAAGATCTGGGCGGGCGTTCAGCTGCGCAAGGGTCCAAACGTGGTCGGCCCCTTCGGCCTGCTGCAGTCCTTCGCCGACTTCTTCAAGTTCGTGCTGAAGGAGATCGTCATCCCGGCCGGGTCGGACAAGGTGGTCTTCATCCTGGCCCCGCTGATCAGCTTCGTCCTGGCCTTCATCGCCTGGGCGGTGATCCCGTTCGCGCCGGGCTGGGTGGTGTCGGACCTGAACGTCGGCATCCTGTACATCCTCGCGATCAGCTCGCTGGGCGTCTACGGCATCATCATGGGCGGCTGGGCTTCGAACTCGAAGTATCCGTTCCTGGGCTCGCTGCGTTCGGCGGCGCAGATGGTGTCCTATGAGGTCTCGATGGGCCTCATCATCATCAACGTCATCCTGCTGGCCGGGACGATGAACCTGACCGAGATCGTGACCCAGCAACAGGGGTGGATCTGGAACTGGAACGCCTTCGGCGGCGGCCTCGAGACCCTGCCGACGATCATCGTCATGCTGCCGATGACCATCGTCTTCTTCATCTCGGCCCTGGCCGAGACCAACCGCCCGCCGTTCGACCTGCCCGAAGCGGAATCGGAACTGGTGGCCGGTTATCAGGTCGAATATTCCTCGACCCCCTACCTGCTGTTCATGATCGGCGAATACGCCAACATCGTCTTCATGTGCGCCATGATCACCCTGCTGTTCTGCGGCGGGTGGAATCCGGGCTTCCCGACCGACTTCCTGAACAGCGTTCCGGCCTTCGTCGCCAACCTGTTCTACCTGGCGGTCTTCGCCGTGAAGGTGGTCTTCTGGTTCTTCATGATCGCCCTGGTGAAGGCCTTCGTGCCGCGTTACCGCTATGACCAGCTGATGCGCCTGGGCTGGAAGATCTTCCTGCCGGCCTCGTTGGTCGCCGTGGTCTTCGTGGCGGCGTGGCGCGTGTTCGCGGTGGGCGGCTGATGGGCGGTTACGCCACATTCCTGATCGCGCTGGCGCTCGCCGCCGGCCTGTCGGCCTGCACCTTCAAGCCGATGGATCCGGCTGCGCCCGAGACCGCGTCCGCGCGTCTCGAGCGGCTGGACCGCGAGCGGGGAGAGGAGGCGGACAAGCGCGCCTATTGCCAACGTCTGTCGCGGGACGATCCGCGCTTCAGCAGGGACGGCTGCGAACGCCGGATCGGCGGATGAAGACGAAAGCCGCAGCCCTGATGTTCGCCCTGGCCGCGCCCATGCTGGCGTCGGCCTGCGCGCCCTATGAGGCCGACCCGGTGTCGGTCTATCAGTGGGAGCGCAAGGTGCAGGAAATCGAACGGCGTGAGGCGGAACGCCAGCGCCTTTGCCAGACCCTCGACAAGGAAAGCGCCCGCTATGAACGCGAGTGCGCCGGAGTGAAATCGTAATGCTGACCCGTATCGTTCAGGCGGCCAAGGGCGCGATGCTGACCGACGTGTTCGGCGCCGTCGGCCTGTCGATGAAGTACATGATGAAGCCGAAGGCGACGGTGAACTATCCGTTCGAGCGCAACCCGCAGTCGCCGCGCTTCCGTGGCGAACATGCGCTGCGCCGCTATCCGAACGGCGAAGAGCGCTGCATCGCCTGCAAGCTGTGCGAGGCCATCTGCCCCGCCCAGGCCATCACCATCGAGGCCGAACCGCGCGCCGACGGCAGCCGCCGCACGACGCGCTACGACATCGACATGGTCAAATGCATTTACTGCGGCCTGTGCCAGGAGGCCTGCCCGGTGGACGCCATCGTCGAGGGACCGAACAGCGAGTTCGCCACCGAGACTCGCGAAGAACTGCTTTATGACAAGGCGCGCCTGCTGGATAACGGCGACCGCTGGGAGCGTCTGATCGCGAAGAATCTGGAACTCGACGCTCCGTATCGCTAAACGGAGCGGCGATTCCGCCACGCTGACCCTGACCTTCGGGCCGGGGCCGATTTTGGAAGGGTCCGGGGTTTCCCCTCGGGCCATTGGTTTTGAAGAGGGGCGTCGTCCCGCACATGTTGCAAGGCCTGGCCTTCTATCTTCTGGCGACGGTCGCCGTGGTTTCCGCCCTTCTGGTGGTGACCGCGCGCAATCCCGTGCACTCCGTTCTCTGGCTGATCCTGACCTTCTTCTCGGCAGCCGGTCTGTTCGTTCTGCTGAGCGCCGAGTTCCTGGCGATGCTGCTGGTCGTCGTCTACGTCGGCGCCGTGGCGGTGCTGTTCCTGTTCGTCGTCATGATGCTGGACGTCGACTTCGTGAAGCTGCGCGAAGGATACGCGCGCTACCTGCCGCTGGCGGGCATCGTGGCGGGCGTTCTGCTGGCCGAGATGATCATGGTGTCGATCACCGTCGTTCAGGGCGGCGCCGCCAGGGACGCGACCTCGCCGGTTCCGGCCGGGCCTGACGTCACCAACATCGAGACGATCGGCCGCGTGCTCTACACGGACTACGTCTACTTCTTCCAGGCGGCGGGCGTGGTCCTGCTGATCGCCATGATCGGCGCCATCGTCCTGACCCTGCGCCACCGTCCGGGCGTGCATCGCCAGGATCTGGCCGCCCAGGCCAACCGCGAACGCGCCAAGGCCGTCGAGATCAAGTCCGTGACCACGGGCCAGGGCGTCACCCCCGAGGAGCTTCTGTAATGGATATCTCGCTCCAGCATTATCTGGCGGTCGCCGCCATGCTGTTCACCATCGGCGTCTTCGGCATCTTCGTGAACCGCAAGAACGTCATCATCATCCTGATGTCGGTCGAGATGATCCTGCTCGCGGTGAACATCAACTTCGTGGCCTTCTCGACCCACCTGAACGACGTGTCGGGTCAGCTGATGGCCATGTTCGTCCTGACCGTCGCCGCGGCCGAGGCCGCCGTCGGCCTGGCCATTCTCGTGACCTTCTTCCGTAACCGCGGCGACATCGCGGTCGACGACGCCTCCGTGATGAAGGGCTGATCGGAACCGTGACTATCCAGACTCTCGTCACTCTCGGTGTCTTCGCCCCCCTGCTGGGGGCCATGATCGCCGGCTTCTTCGGTCGCCGGATCGGCGACGTCGCCTCGCAGGCCGTCACCACGGGCCTGCTGTTCTTCTCGTGCGCGGTCTCCTGGATCGTGTTCAGCCAGTGGACCTGGGGCGGGCTGGAAGCCTTCACCGTGCGCCTGGCGCCGTTCATCCATGTCGGCGAGTTCCAGTCGAACTGGTCGATCCGCGTTGACGCCATGTCGGCGGTCATGCTGATCGTGGTGACCTCGGTGTCCTCGCTGGTTCACCTCTATTCCTGGGGCTACATGAAGGAGGACGACAGCCGTCCTCGCTTCTTCGCCTATCTGTCGCTGTTCACCTTCATGATGCTGGCGCTGGTGACGGCGGCCGACTTCCTGCAGATGTTCTTCGGCTGGGAAGGCGTGGGCCTGGCGTCCTATCTGCTGATCGGTTTCTGGTACAAGAAGCCCTCGGCCACCGCTGCCTCCATCAAGGCCTTCGTGGTCAACCGCGTCGGCGACTTCGGCTTCCTGCTCGGCATGATGACCGTGTTCTGGATGTTCGGCACGATCGAGTTCGCCAAGCTGTTCCCGCTGATCGCCGGCAAGGCCGGGACGGGCTGGGAATTCCTGGGCCACACCTGGTCGGCGCTGGATCTGGCCGGTCTGCTGCTGTTCATCGGCGCCATGGGCAAGTCGGCGCAGTTCTTCCTGCACACCTGGCTGCCGGACGCGATGGAAGGCCCGACGCCCGTGTCGGCCCTGATCCACGCGGCCACCATGGTTACGGCCGGCGTCTACATGGTCTGCCTGCTGTCGCCCCTGTATGAGCACGCGCCCGTCGCGTCGCAGTTCATCGCCATCATCGGCGGCGTCACGGCCATCTTCGCCGCGACCGTCGGCATGATGCAGAACGACATCAAGCGGGTGATCGCCTATTCGACCTGTTCGCAGCTGGGCTACATGTTCTTTGCGGCGGGCGTCGGCGCCTATCAGCCCGCCATGTTCCACCTGTTCACGCACGCCTTCTTCAAGGCCCTGCTGTTCCTGGGCGCCGGTTCGGTGATCCACGGCATGCATCATGAGCAGGACATGCGGAAGATGGGCGGCCTGTGGAAGCTGCTGCCCGTCACCTATGCGACCATGATGATCGGCACCATCGCCATCACCGGCCTGGGCATGCCCGGCGTCGGCGGCTTCGCCGGCTTCTACTCCAAGGACTCCATCCTCGAGAGCGCCTATGCGGCGGCGACGACCGGCCACTCGGCCGCGGGCATGTTCGCCTTCGTCATCGGCATCTCGGCGGCCCTGCTGACGGCTTACTACTCGTGGCGTCTGGTGTTCATGACCTTCCACAACAAGCCTGTGTGGAAGGAAGAGGAGGGCGCGCACCATGCCGACGCCCACGCTCATGACGATCATGCGCACGACGACCATCATCATGGTCCGTTGAAGCCGCATGAGAGCCCGCTGGTCATGGTCGTGCCGCTGCTGGTGCTGTCGATCGGCGCGGTGTTCGCCGGCATGATCTTCGCCCCGCACTTCATCGGCCATCATGAGGCTGAGTTCTGGCGCGGCGCCATCTTCGTTGGGGCTGAGAACCACGTCCTGCACGAAAGCCACAACGTCCCGACCTGGGTGAAGTGGGCGCCGCTGATCGTGACGCTGCTGGGCACGGCCATCGCCTACTGGCTGTATGTCGTGAAGGAAGGCGCGGCCAAGGAGATGGCCGACCGCAAGGGCCCGCTGTGGACCTTCCTCTACAACAAGTGGTTCTTCGATGAGCTGTACGACGCCGTCTTCGTGAAGGGGACCAAGGCGATCGGCGACTTCTTCTGGAAGATCGGCGACGTGAAGATCATCGACGGCCTCGGTCCGAACGGCGCGGCCTGGGCTTCGCTGAAGTCGGGCGGCTGGTTGTCCCGGTTCCAGTCCGGTTTCGTCTACTTCTATGCATTCGTGATGCTGATCGGCGTGGCTGCGTTCCTTGCCTTCGCCATCTTCACGTGGGGAGCCTGAGCCTCGTGCCTCACATTCTGAGCATCGTCACCTTCCTGCCGCTTCTCGGCGCGGCCGCGATCCTGGTCGCGCGCCTGCTGAACAAGGGCGGTCAGGACGCCGCGGCCCCGGCCGCCCGCTGGATCGCCCTGATCACCACCATGGTGGTGCTGGCCGTGTCCGTCCTGCTGGTCGCCCAGTTCGATCCGTCGAACCCGGCCTATCAGTTCGTCGAGAACTACGCCTGGTTCGCGGGCGCCGGCTATCACCTGGGCGTGGACGGGATCTCCATCCTGTTCGTCCTGCTGACGGCCTTCCTGCTGCCGATCTGCATTGTGGCCAGCTGGAAGTCGATCGAGACGCGCGTCGTCGAATACATGATCGCCTTCCTGATCCTGGAGACCATGGTCATCGGCGTGTTCACCTCGCTGGACCTGTTCCTCTTCTACATCTTCTTCGAAGGCACCCTGGTCCCGATGTATCTGATCATCGGCATCTGGGGCGGCGCCAACCGCATCTACGCAGCGTACAAATTCTTCCTGTACACCCTGCTGGGATCGGTCCTGATGCTGCTGGCCATGCTGTGGATGGCCCACACGACCGGCACCACCAGCATTCCGGAACTGAAGCAGTACGCCTTCGACCCGGCGGTGCAGCCGCTGCTGTGGCTGGCCTTCTTCGCCTCCTTCGCGGTGAAGATGCCGATGTGGCCGGTGCACACCTGGCTGCCCGACGCCCACGTTCAGGCGCCGACGGCGGGTTCGGTCATCCTGGCCGGCATCCTGCTGAAGCTCGGCGGCTACGGCTTCATCCTGTTCAATATCCCGATGTTCCCGCTGGCGTCGCAGATGTTCACGCCGCTGGTGCTGACGCTGTCGGTCATCGCCGTGGTCTACACCTCGCTGGTCGCCTTCCGTCAGACGGACATCAAGAAGCTGATCGCCTATTCGTCGGTCGCCCACATGGGCTTCGTGACCATGGGCATTTTCGCGGGCAACGACACCGGCGTTCAAGGCGCCGTCTTCCAGATGCTGAGCCACGGCCTGATCTCGGGCGCGCTCTTCCTGTGCGTCGGCGTGGTCTATGATCGGATGCATACGCGTGAGATCGCCTTCTACGGCGGCCTGACGGCGCGGATGCCCTGGTATGCGGCCATCTTCCTGATGTTCACCATGGCCAACGTCGGCCTGCCGGGCACCTCGGGCTTCATCGGCGAAGTGCTGACGATGACGGGCGCCTATCAGGTCTCGACCTGGGCGGCCCTGATCGCGGCCTCGGGCGTGATCTTCTCGGCGGTCTATGCGCTGACGCTGTTCCGCAACGTCATGTACGGCCCGATCACCAATCCGGCGCTGGAAAACATCGCCGACATCGACAAGCGCGAACTGCTGATCTTCGTGCCCCTGATCGTCGGCACCATCTGGCTGGGCCTCTATCCCAACGCCGTTCTCGACTACACCGGGCCGACTGTTGAAGCCCTGACCAGCGCCTATCGCGCCGCGATCGGCGGGTGAGACCATAATGCCTGATCTGTCCTCCGCTCTCCAACTCGCCGCCCCAGAGCTGACCCTTGCGGTCGGCGGGCTGGTGCTGCTCATGCTCGGCGCCTTCGCCGGCGAGAAGTCGACGCGCCTGGTCTCGGGCCTGTCGGTGCTGCTGCTGCTGGCGGCGACGGCTCTGGCCGTCGTCGGTCCGCTGGGGTCCGCCTTCAACGGGGCCTATGTGGCCGATCCGCTGGCCGTCTTCGGCAAGGCGGTGATCTTCCTGTCCGCCGCCGTGGCCGTGGTGCTGGGCGACGGCTGGATGCATCGCAACAACATCGCCAAGTTCGAATATCCGATCCTGATCGTGCTGGCCTCGGTCGGCATGGGCATGATGGCGTCGTCGGGCGACCTGATCTCGCTCTACATCGGCATCGAGATGCACTCGCTAGCCCTCTACGTCCTGGCCGCCTATCGCCGCGACGACCTGAAGGCCTCGGAAGCGGGTCTGAAGTATTTCGTCCTGGGCGCCCTGTCGTCGGGTCTGCTGCTGTACGGCGCTAGCCTGATCTACGGTTTCGCCGGTTCGATGCGGTTCGAGGACATCGCCGCCTTCGCCACCGCCAACCCCGGTCCGGGGCTGATCTTCGGCCTGGTCTTCCTGATCTGTGGTCTGGCGTTCAAGGTTTCGGCCGCGCCGTTCCACATGTGGACGCCGGACGTCTATGAAGGTGCCCCGACCCCGGTCGTGGCCCTGTTCTCGACCGCGCCCAAGGTGGCGGCCATGGTGCTGATCATCCGCGTGCTGGTCGAAGGCTTCGGTCTGGCCCATGCCCAGTGGGCCCAGGTGCTGATCCTGATCTCGCTGATCAGCTTCGCGGTCGGCGCCTTCGGCGGCCTGATGCAAAAGGACATCCAGCGCCTGCTGGCCTATTCGTCCATCATCAACATCGGCTACGCCCTGCTGGGCGTGGCGGCGGGCACCCAGGTCGGCGTCCAGGCGACCCTGATGTTCATGACCCTGTATGTCGTGGATCAGATCGGCTTCTTCGCCATCCTGCTGTCGCTGAGCCGTAACGGCCGTCCGATCCGCAAGATCGCCGACCTGGCCGGTCTGAAGAAGGACCGTCCGGTGACGGCCGTCGCCCTGACGATCCTGTCGCTGTCGGCTGTCGGCATTCCGCCGATGTCGGGCTTCTGGGGCAAGTTCTACGTCTTCGGCGCCGCCGCCGATGCGGGTTATTGGATGGCGGGCGCTGCGGGTCTGGTGGCCTCGGTCGTCGCGGCCTTCTACTACTTGCGCATCATCAAGGTGATCTGGTTCGACACGCCTAAGTTCGACGTGACGACGGACAAGGCGCCGGCCGGCGCGCAATGGATCGGCTGGGCGGCTGCGGCCTTCAGCTTCCCCGTGCTGCTGATCGCCCTGACCTGGCTGGAGCCGCTGACGCGCGCGGCTGCTGCGGGCGTCGGGATTGGATAAGGGGCCTTGGCGGCTCCGGTCCTGATCCTCGAAGAGACCGACTCCACCAACGCCGAGGCGCGTCGTCGCGCCGAGGCGGGCGAGGCCGGGCCGCTGTGGATCGCGGCCCGGCGTCAAACCGCCGGGCGGGGCCGTCGCGGCCGCGCCTGGGACAGCCGGGACGGCAATCTGGCCACGACCCTGCTGCTGACGCTGAACCGCACTCCGGCCGAGGCGGCGCAACTGACCTTCGCCGCCGCACTGGCGGTGGCTGATCTGCTGGACCGCTATGTCCCGCCCGCGCTGGTCAGTATCAAATGGCCCAATGACGTGCTGCTGGACGGGCGTAAGTCGTCCGGCATCCTGATCGAATCCGGTCCTGCGCCCTCTGGCGGCCTCTGGCTGGCTGTGGGCGTCGGCGTGAACCTGTCCCACGCGCCCGAAGGGACCGAGCGCCCGACCACCTGCATCGCCGAGCACCTGCGTCATGACGTGGCCGCCGCGCCATCGATGGAGGAGGGAGCCAAGGCGTTGGCCGAAACCTTCGACGCCTGGCTGGAACGCTGGACGCGCTTGGGCTTTCAGCCCGTGCTGGACGCCTGGGTCGCGCGGACGCCGGGCCTGTTCGGGCCATGCACGGCGCGGCTGAGCCATGAAACCCTGAGCGGGATCGCCGACGGCGTCGAGGCCGACGGGGCCCTGCGCCTGAAACTGCTGGACGGAAGCCTGCGGGTCATCTCCGCCGGCGACGTCTTCTTCGGAGAGGCCGCCTGATGCTGCTGGCGATCGAGCAAGGCAACACCAACACCCTGTTCGCCGTTCACGATGGCGAAGAGTGGATCTTCCAGTGGCGCACCGCCACTGATCCCATGCGCACGGCCGACGAATACGCCGTTTGGCTGCATCAGCTGTTCGAGATGCGCGGGCATGGTCTGACCATGGACGACATGGACGGCTGCATCATCTCCAGCGTGGTGCCGCAGTCGATCTTCAACCTGCGCAATCTGGCGCGGCGCTATCTGAACGTCGAACCCCTGGTGATCGGCGAGAACGTCGAACTGGGCATCGAGGTGCGCATCCATAAGCCCAGCGAGGCCGGGGCCGACCGTCTGGTCAACGCCATCGGCGCGCTTCAGGTCTATGAGGGCGACCTGTTGCTGATCGACAGCGGCACGGCCACGACCTTCGACGTCGTGTCCGGCGCGAACGGGCAGGGGGCGGGGGCCTTTGAAGGCGGGCTGATCGCGCCCGGCATCAACCTGTCGCTTCAGGCCCTGCACGAGGCGGCGGCCAAGCTGCCGCGCATCGCTATCCAGCGCCCCGACACCGTGATCGGGCGCGACACCGTAACCTCAATGCAATCGGGCGTCTTCTGGGGCTATATCGCCCTGATCGAAGGGCTGGTGGACCGTATCAAGGCCGAGTGGGGCAAGCCCATGACGGTCATCGGCACCGGCGGCGTCGCCTCCCTGTTCGAGGGCGCAACCGACTCTATCGACCGGTTTGATCCGGACCTGACCATCCGCGGCCTACTCGAAATCTGGCGGCGGAACTCCCATCTGTAAGGCCGCATGACTAAGAAAACTCAAAAAGACGAACTCGTCTTCCTGCCGCTGGGCGGCTCGAACGAGGTCGGCATGAACCTGAACGCCTATGGTTTCGGCCCGGCGCATGACCGCAAATGGATCATCGTCGATGTCGGCGTGACCTTCGGCGACCAGTCCACGCCCGGCGTGGACGTCATCGTGCCTGATCCGACCTTCCTCGAAGGCGAGAACATCCTGGGCATCGTGCTGACGCACGCGCACGAGGATCACATCGGCGCCCTGGGCTGGCTGTGGCCGCGCATCCAGGCGCCGCTATACGCCACCCCCTTCACCGCCTTCCTGATCCGCGAAAAGCTGCGCGACGCCGGCATCTATGAAGATGTCGAGCTGCACGAGGCGCCGCTGGGCTCGACGGTGAACCTGGGCCCGTTCGAGGTGACCTACGTCACCATCACCCACTCGATCGCCGAACCGAACGGCCTGGCCATCAAGACGCCGCTGGGCACGGTGCTGCATACCGGCGACTGGAAGATCGACAACGATCCGGTCGTGGGCGAGCGCACCGACGTCGACTTCATCCAGAAGCTGGGCGACGAGGGCGTCTTGGCCATGGTGTGCGACTCCACCAACGTCTTCGTGGACGGCGTCGCCGGGTCCGAGGGCGAGGTGAAGGTCAAACTGGCCGAGCTGATTCAGGGCCTGAAGGGCCGAGTCGCCGTTGGCTGCTTCGCCTCCAACGTCGCGCGGATGCATAGCGTCATCAGCGCCGCTGAGGCCGCCGGGCGTCGCGTGGCTCTGGCCGGGCGCTCAATGCACCGCATCACCGCCGCCGCCAAGTCGGTCGGCATGTTGAACGACATCAAGCCCTTCCTGTCCGAACAGGAGGCCAAGGTCTGGCCGGCGGACGAGATCCTGTACCTGTGCACCGGCAGCCAGGGCGAGGCGCGCGCCGCCCTGTCTCGAGTAGCCGAAGGGACGCATCCCTTCATCAAGCTGGGCGAGGGGGATCACTGCATCTTCTCGTCGCGCGTCATCCCCGGCAACGAACTGTCCATCGGCCGTCTGCAGGACAAGATGGCCGAGCGCGGAATCCGCATCTACACCGAGAAGGACCACCCCGGCATCCACGTCTCGGGCCACCCATGTCGTGACGAACTGCGCCAGATGTATCAGTGGGCGCGACCGCAGATCGCCGTGCCGACCCACGGCATGCGCCGCCACCTGATCGAGCACGGCAACCTGGCCAAGGACATGCAGGTGCCGGAGACGGTGACGCCGCGCAACGGCGATATGGTGCGCCTGGCGCCCGGACCCGCCGCCATCATCGATGAAGTGCCCTCGGGCCGTCTGTTCGTCGACGGCGGCATGCTGGTGGAGGAGGCGGGCGAGGCCCTGCGCGAGCGCAAGCACGCCGCCAGCAACGGCATCCTGATCGTCAGCTTCGCCCTGGATCGTCGCGGCCGCATCGCCAGCGACATCGACGTGCGCGGCATCGGCCTGCCGGGCGACGCCGACCGTCCGCTGGGCGATGTGCTGGACGACATGGCCGAGCGCGTCGAGAACACGGTGCGCGGCCTGAGGGGCGAGGCGTTGGAGGACGAAGCCGTCATCGAACAGGCCGTCAGCCGGACCCTGAAGAAGGCCAGCCAGCAGATCTGGGATCGTCGTCCGATCGTGGAAACCGTGGTGCTGAGGCTCTGATGGCGGATCGTCTTTATCTTCTGAACGCCGACTGGTTCGACGACCAGGGCGGGCCGTGGTTCTGCCCGCCCGGCGCGCGGATCGAGGGCGTATTGGGCCTGTATCCGCGCCTGCGCGAGCATCTGACGGTGACCCATCTGGATCACCCGCGCCCGCGCTCGGCCGTGATCGCCGAGGTAGGGGAGGCGAACCAGAGCTGCCCGCTGCTGGTGCTGGACGGCGAGTTCGACTGGCCCGACGCCCAGGTCAGCGCAGAGACCGGCGCGCGCTTCCTGCAGGATGACGACATCCTGCCGTACTGGGCTGCGCGCTACGGGATTGGGCGACCGCACCCGTAAGGGCGCGTGGCTTCTCCCTCCCCACGAAAAGGGGAGGGATAGTTATCAGCTTTCGAGCGTCGCCTTCCGATAGTCGTCGCGCTCCACCTGTCCGACCTCGATCGAGATCTGGCGGGGGCCGTCGTAGGGCGCGACGCCGGCCAGCAGGGCCGCCAGCACCGCTTCGCCCAGAGCGGTTCTCTGCTCTTGGGTGCGGCCGCTGAGGATGCGCAGGTCGCAGTGGACCATGGCCTGGTCCGGGTCGCCGTCGGCGATGATCAGGCGGTCGCAGCGTACGATGCGCGTCTTGCACGCGGGAAGGCCGGCGCCGATCATCTCGACACAGAGGCGATGAATCTCCAGCGCCAGGGCGCGCCAGTCGGTCGCGTCGAAATGGGTGGAGTGTTCCAGCGTAATCTGTGGCATTCAGGGCGTCCTTGTTGCGGAGCCTCTCCTTATCGCGCCGCGACGATGATTGCGATGAACGGACTTTTAGAGACGATGCCCCTTGGCCCCTTCACCTTGGTCGCCACCTTTCTGACGGTGTGGTGGATCGTGTTGTTCGCGATTCTGCCGCTGGGGATGTCGGACCAGATCAAGGATCCGCCGACGGACGGGACCCAGTGGGGCGCGCCGAAGAACCCGAACCTCAAGAAGAAGTTCATCACCACGACCTGGGTGTCGATCATCGTCTGGCTCGTCATCGTCGCCATCGTCTGGATCGGCTGGACCCCCGTGCCCGATATCACCCACGCGAACGCGCTCTAGCTTTCGCCCCCTTCGCCCGGTTAAACCTCGGGCCTGACTGAATTTGCCGAGAATCCTCCCATGCGCCTGTCGCGCTACTTCCTGCCGATCCTGAAAGAAGCCCCCTCCGACGCCCAGATCGTGTCGCATCAGCTGATGCTGCGCGCGGGCATGATCAAGCAGGAGGCCGCCGGCATCTACGCCTGGCTGCCATTGGGCCTGCGGGTGCTGCGCA
The DNA here is from genome assembly GCF_001956865.1 of Brevundimonas sp. ZS04. NCBI lineage: Bacteria > Pseudomonadati > Pseudomonadota > Alphaproteobacteria > Caulobacterales > Caulobacteraceae > Brevundimonas > Brevundimonas sp. ZS04. The sequence continues at coordinate 198,692 of NZ_MTHE01000003.1, read as the reverse complement.
AGATTGAAGGCATCGTCCGCGACGAGCAGGTCAAGGCCGGCGCCGTCGAACTGCTGATGCCGACGCTGCAACTGGCGGACCTGTGGCGCGAGAGCGGCCGCTACGACGCCTATGGCCCGGAGATGCTGCGCATCACCGACCGTCATGAGCGCGAACTGCTGTACGGGCCGACCAATGAGGAAATGGTCACGGATATCTTCCGGGCCTATGTGAAGTCGTACAAGGCCCTGCCGCTGAACCTCTTCCACATCCAGTGGAAGTTCCGCGACGAGCGCCGTCCGCGCTTCGGCGTCATGCGCGGCCGCGAGTTCCTGATGAAGGACGCCTATTCCTTCGACCTGGACGAGGCCTCGGCTCGCATCGCCTACAAGCGGATGTTCGCCGCCTATCTGAACACCTTCGCCCGCCTGGGCCTGAAGGCCGTGCCGATGCGCGCCGACACCGGCCCGATCGGCGGCGACCTGAGCCACGAGTTCATCGTCCTGGCTGAGACCGGCGAGAGCGAGGTCTTCTGCGACCGCAAGCTGGTCGAGATGGCCGCGCCCGGCCACAACCTCAGCGTCGAGCAACTGGAGAGCGTGTTCAACGAGCGCACGGCCCTCTACGCCGCGACCGAGGAAATGCACGACGCCGCCCAGTTCGAGACCCAGACCGCCGAGGGCGACCGCCTGTCGGCGCGCGGCATCGAGGTCGGCCACATCTTCTACTTCGGCACCAAATACTCGGCCGCCATGAAGGCCAAGGTCGCCGGGCCGAACGGTCAGGACACCGAGGTCCACATGGGCAGCTACGGCGTCGGCGTGTCGCGCCTGCTGGGCGCCATCATCGAGGCCAGCCATGACGAGGGCGGCATCATCTGGCCGGACTCGGTCGCGCCGTTCGACGTGGTGGTGATCAACCTGCGCGCCAGCGACGAGGCCGTCTCGGCCGCCTGTGAAGACGCCGTGGCCAAGCTGGAAGCTCTCGGCAAGGACGTCCTCTACGACGACACGGACGAGCGCCCAGGCGGCAAGTTCGCCACCGCCGACCTGATCGGCGTGCCGTGGCAGCTGACCATCGGGCCCAAGGGCCTGGCCGACGGCGTGGTCGAACTGAAGCGCCGCGCCACCGGCGAGAAGCAGAGCCTGTCGCTGGACGCCGCCCTGGAGCTGCTCACGAAATGACCGACGCCGCGACGGCTTCCGCTCCGCCGCCCGCATCCAAAGGGTCAGGCCCGTTCTCCAGCTGGGAGATCGGGCTGGCGCTCCGCTATCTGCGCGCCAAGCGCAAGCAGGGCGGGGTAGCGCTGATCGCCATGATCAGCTTCATCGGCATCATGCTGGCCGTCGCGGTGCTGATCAGCGTGATGAGCATCATGGCGGGCTTCCGCGGCACGCTGATGGACCGGATCCTGTCGTTCAACGGTCATATGTATGTGCAGGGGCCGGTGCTCTATGCGCCCGATCGCGACGCCGCGCTGAAGCGGATCGCCGACGTGCCGGGCGTGGTGGCGGTGACGCCCCTGATCGAAAGCCCGGCCATGTTCCGCGCGGGCGGGGCGGCCACGGGCGGTGTCGTGCGCGGCCTGCGGCCGCAGGATCTGGCCTCGACCAAGTTCGTCTATGACAGCCTGACCCCCGAGGCGCGCGAGCGTTTCGGCAAGGGTCAGTACGGCGGCGATCACGTCCTGATCGGCAAGAGCCTCGCCGAGCAGATGGGCCTGCGTGAAGGCGATCCCATTTCCCTCTATTCTCCGACTGGAGCCGACAGCGCATTCGGCAATCTGGGCGGGCTGGAGAAGACTTATATCGTCGGCGGAATCTATACGTCGGGCGCGGCGGACTATGATCGCGCCTTCATCTTCATGCCGCTGGAGCAGGCGCAACTGTTCTTCGGCAAGGACGGCGTCTGGGACGTCATCGAGATGAAGGTGTCGGAACCGGATCTGGTCGAGAATCTGCTGACGCCGGTTCAGCGCGCGGCCGGACCGGGCAGCGTCGTCACCGACTGGCGCAACCGCCAGGCCGCCATCTGGGGCGCGCTGAAGGTCGAGCGCGTGGCCATGAGCATCATCCTGGGCATGGTGGTCGCCATCGCCGCCATGAACATCATCAGCGGCATCGTCATGCTGGTGAAGAACAAGACGCGCGACATCGCCATCCTACGTACTGTGGGCGCCAGCCAGTCGTCCATCCTGCGCATCTTCTTCATGTCGGGCGCGGCCATCGGCATCGGCGGCACCATCGCGGGCCTAGTTCTGGGCCTGCTGTTCTGCTGGAACATCGGCGCGATCCAGCATTTCCTCGAGGGCCTGCTGGGCGTCCAGCTGTTCAACGCCGAGGTCTATATGCTGGATTCTGTTCCGGCCAAGGTGGACCCGTGGGACGTGACCTGGGTCGCGGTCTTCTCCTTCTTCATGAGCTGCCTGGCCAGCCTGCCGCCGTCGTGGAACGCGTCGCGCATCGATCCGGTGGAGGCCCTGCGCTTTGAATAAGCTGCTGAAGAAGAAGCCCGCCGTCGCGACGGAAGCGAACGGCGCCATCCTGTCGCTGCGCGGTGTGACGCGCACCTATCCGACGGCCCAGGGCGGGCTGACGGTGCTGAAGGGCGTCGACCTGGAGGTCATGCCAGGCGAGGTCGTCGGCCTGATCGGTCCGTCCGGCTCGGGAAAGTCCAGCCTGCTGCACGCGGCGGGCCTGCTGGAGCGGCCGACCAGCGGCCAGGTGCTGATCGACGGCGAGGACGTCGGCGGTCTGGACGAACGCGCGCGCACGCGCCTGCGTCTGCACCGCATCGGCTTCGTCTATCAGTTCCACCACCTGCTGCCGGAGTTCGACGCTCTGGACAATGTAGCCCTGCCCATGCGGATCGCAGGCGTGCGGGAAGGAGAGGCGCGTCGTCGCGCGACCGAAACCCTGACCTCGCTGGGTCTTGGACAGCGGGTCACGCACCAACCCGCGCAACTATCTGGGGGCGAGCAACAGCGTGTCGCCATCGCGCGCGCCCTGGCCAACAGCCCGCGTCTGCTGTTGGCCGACGAACCGACCGGCAACCTGGACCCCGTCACCAGCCAGGCGGTGTTCGAGGCCCTGCGCGAACTGGCCAAGACCACGGGCGTCGCCGCCCTGATCGCCACGCACAACATGGAGCTGGCCGGTCACATGGACCGCGTCTTCGCCTTGAAGGACGGCCACCTGGAGCAGCGCGCGGCCGAAAGCCACGCCTATTAGGAGGCGATGAGCCGCGTCGTCGCCTGCAGCGGCGTGCGATAGGGCATCATGGCCCAGTGCAGCGCGGCCGCGCCCAGCAGCGGCGGGATGTCGGCATATCGGGGATGAACCGGGTCGATCGCGCGTTGCAGGACCGCTGTCTCATCAGGTCTGAGCAGGGGGTGAGACAGCGCCAAGACACGGTGGATGCGAAATTGCACCGTCTGTCGCCAGGCCTGCATCGGCGCTGTTTCACAGGGACTGGCGCCGAGCAGCTGAAGGAAGCCGTCAAGAGCGCCGGGCGATCCTTCCATGGCGTAGATGATGACATCGTCCACGCTTGCCGCCACGCCGGCGAGGCCCAACGACCGGGCTTGGTCGCGCCGCATGTCGATCAGGGCCGGCCACCGTGCGCTTTGCGCGAATCCTGACGGAGACCGGGTCAGGAATACGGCGCTTTGCAACACAGCCAGCCTCCATGTTCGCCTCAGCGTAACCGAAATATCGTTCTGCGTATGCCCGCACGGGATCAACTGCGTGGGACTACGAGGTTTTTCCCGCGTCAGGCCTTGCGTAGTTTCAACGACATGATGCGTGATGGCGTGGACGGCGGTCGACATGGACAGGATGCAGATAGGATTGGGCGCGCCATCGGTGAAATCGCCATCATTGACGATGATCGGGCGCTGCTGGAGCTGACCCTTCTGGCGGTGCGCGACGCGGGGTTCCCCGCCGTCGGTTTCCACGACCCGCTCGACGCGCTGATGTGGGCGTCAGACGCGGATTCGACCTGCCTCGTCGCTGATCTGAAGATGCCGGGCGTCGAGGGGCTGGATCTCGTGGCCGCCTTTTGCGCCCTGAACCGCCACGCCGTCATCGTCGTCAGCGCCTTCGTCGACGTGCGGACGACGGTCGACGCCATGCGCCTGGGCGTGGATGATGTTCTGCCCAAACCCGTCACAATCGATGAACTGGTGCGCGCCCTGCGTCGGGGCGCAGAGGCCCTCGCGTCCGCCCCGGCCCGTGAAGAGCTGACCTTCACCCGCCGCGAGCGACAGGTGGCCGAAATGCTGGTCGAGGGTCTGACCACCAAACAGATCGCCCAGAACCTGGAACTGAGCCCGCGCACGGTGGAGTTCTTCCGTGCAAGCCTGCTGCGCAAGACTCAGTCCCCGAACTCGGCGGCTCTAGCCTCGGCGCTGACCCGGCTCGGCTTCCTCGCGAATTGAGGTTGACGAGAACAAAGAGGCAACCTAGAACAAATGGGCAACATTTGATCTGGGGATAAATCCGATGACGCGTTGGGTGAGGGATCTGCTGTCGCTTGCGTCCTGCGGCGGCTTCGTCTGGATGGTCTGGCAGGCGGCCTTTCTGGTGACATGACCGCGCCCACTGAGGCGCGACTCCCTGCATGATGACGATGCGCCCGTATGATCGGGCGCTGCGATGCGGAGTTTTCGATTGGCGGATGCGGTGAACAGTCAGGGCTTTGTCCACCTGCGGGTCCGAAGCGCCTATTCGCTGCTGGAAGGCGCCATCAAGGCCGGCAAGATCGGCAAGATGGCCGCCGATGCCGGAATGCCGGCCGTGGCCGTGGCTGACCGCGCCAACCTGTTCGGGGCCCTTGAGTTCAGCCAGACGACCAAGGATGCGGGCGTCCAGCCTATCGTCGCCTGCGCCTTGCCGGTGCTCGATATCGGCGGGCAGGTCGCCCAACGCTGGGCCAAGACGCCGACGGTCGTGCTGATCGCCCAGAACGAGCAGGGGTGGCTCAACCTGTGCGCCCTGTCGTCCGCCGCCTATCTGGACGCGGGCGAAATGGCCGAGCCGGGCGTGCCCTGGGGGCAGGTTGTGGATAAGTCCGAAGGGCTGATCCTGCTGTCAGGTGGGCCGGACGGCCCCATTGATCCTCTGTTCGTGCAGAAGAAGCCGGCGGAGGCCGCCGCCGCCCTGGCCGAGATGAAGCGGGTGTTCGGCGACCGTTTCTATGTCGAACTGCAACGCCACGGACTGTCCAGCGAGACGTTGGCTGAGGGCGGGCTGGTCGAATGGGCCTACGCCAATGACACGCCGCTGGTCGCGACCAACGACGTCTATTACGCCAGGGCGGCCCAGGCGAAGTCGCATGACGCCTTGCTGTGCATCTCCGACGGCGCCTTCACGGGCCAGGAGGATCGCCGTCGCGTCACCGGCGAGCACTGGTTCAAGTCGGCCGAGGCGATGCGCGAACTGTTCGCCGATCTGCCGGAGGCCTGCGACAACACCATTCAGATCGCGCGCCGCTGCGCCTTCCTGGTCAAGACGCACAAGCCGATCTTGCCGCGCTTCGACACCGGCGCAGGTCGTTCGGAAGACGACGAACTGGCGCACCAGGCGCGCGAAGGCCTGAAGGCGCGGCTGGAGAAGAACCAGGCCTATGCGCCCGAGGAAGACTACTGGTCCCGCCTGGAATGGGAGGTCGGGATCATCCAGCAGATGGGGTTCCCCGGCTACTTCCTGATCGTGGCGGACTTCATCAAATGGGCCAAGCTGCATGACATCCCGGTGGGGCCGGGGCGGGGCTCTGGGGCCGGGTCGTTGGTCGCCTGGTCGCTGACCATCACCGACCTGGACCCTCTGCGGTTCGGCCTGCTGTTCGAGCGCTTCCTCAACCCCGAACGGGTCTCCATGCCCGACTTCGACATCGACTTCTGTCAGGAGCGGCGCGAAGAGGTCATCGACTACGTTCAGGACCACTACGGCAAGGACCGGGTGGCTCAGATCATCACTTTCGGCACCCTGCAGGCGCGCGCCGTGCTGCGCGACGTGGGGCGCGTGCTGCAGATGCCGCTGGGCCAGGTGGACCGCCTAGCCAAGATGGTTCCGGCCAACCCCGCGAACCCCGTGACCCTGGCCCAGGCCATCGACCTGGAGCCGCGCCTGCGCGAGGCGCGTGACGCCGAGCCTGCCGTCAAGGCGCTGCTGGAGACGGCGCTGGAGCTTGAAGGCCTCTACCGCAACGCCTCGACCCACGCGGCGGGCATCGTCATCGGCGATCGGCCGCTGACGGAACTGGTGCCGCTGTATCAGGATCCGCGCTCCACCATCCCGGCCAGCCAGTTCAACATGAAGTGGGTCGAGCCGGCGGGCCTGGTGAAGTTCGACTTCCTGGGCCTGAAGACGCTGACGGTGCTGGACCGCGCCAAGAGCTATCTGGAACGGCGCGGTGCGGCTCAGGATTGGGGTCTGCTGCCGCTGGATGATCCCAAGACCTATGAGCTCATGGCCTCGGGGCAGACGGTCGGGGTGTTCCAGCTGGAATCCCAGGGCATGCGCGACACCCTGCGCAAGATGCGCTGCGGCTCGATCGAAGAGATCACCGCCCTGATCTCCCTCTACCGGCCGGGGCCGATGGAGATGATCGACACCTACATCGACCGGAAGTTCGGCCGAGCGGAGGTCGACTACCTGCACCCCAGCCTGAAGGAGGTGCTGACCGAGACCTACGGCGTCATCATCTACCAGGAACAGGTGATGAAGATCGCCCAGATCCTGGCGGGCTACAGCCTGGGCGAGGCCGACCTGCTGCGTCGCGCCATGGGCAAGAAGAAGAAGGAGGAGATGGACTTCCAGCGGGCCCGCTTCGTCAAGGGCGCGTCCGAGAAGTCCGTGCCGGAGGCCCAGTCCGGCTCCATCTTCGACCTGGTGGCCAAGTTCGCGGGCTACGGCTTCAACAAGTCGCACGCGGCGGCCTATGCGCTGATCTCCTTCCAGACGGGCTGGCTGAAGGCCAATCATCCGGTCGAGTTCTTCGCCGCCTCGATGAGCCTCGATCTGTCGAACACGGACAAGCTGGCGGTCTTCTATCAGGATTGCCGCCGATTCGAGGTTCCGGTGCTGGCGCCGGACATCAACCGCTCGTCCGCCGACTTCGACGTGTCGTGGAAGGACGGGCAGGGCAGCGTGCTCTATGCGCTCGGCGCCATCCGCAACGTGGGCCTGGAGGCGATGAAACACGTCATCGAGGTGCGCGAGACGGGCGGGCCGTTCGCCGACATCTTCGACTTCCTGGAACGGGTCGACCCCAAGGCGGTGAACAAGCGCGCGCTGGAAGGCCTGGCGCGGGCCGGAGCCTTCGACAGCATCCACCCGAACCGCCGTCAGCTGTTCGAACAGGCCGATGTGCTGATGGCCTATTGTCAGAGCGTGGCGGCCGAGCGCGCTTCGTCACAGGTCAGCCTGTTCGGCGCCGATCAGGCCGCCGCCGCGCGGCCGCGTCTGAAGAGCATGGAGCCGTGGGCCGGGCCGGACAAGCTGGATCAGGAACTCTACGCCGTCGGCTTCTATCTGTCGGGTCACCCGCTGGAAGAGCTGACGCCTGCCCTGAAACGCAAGCGCGTGACCTTCGTGGCCGAGGCGCAAGGGCTGGCCGAGGCGGGGCATGAAGCCTTCCAGATGGCTGGTGTGGTGCGCCGCCGTCAGGAGCGGGCCAGCGCCCGCACCGGCGAGAAATTCGCCTTCGTCACCTTCTCGGACCCGACGGGCGAGTTCGAATGCCTGTTCCCGCCTGAACAGCTTCGGCGGTGCCGCGAGGTTCTGGAGGTCGGGACGTCGGTTCTGGTCAAGGTTCGGGCCAAGGCGGCGGATGGCGAGGTGCGCTTCTTCGGCGATGACGCCAGCCGCATGGACGTGCTGCTGGACGACGCCCAGATCGGGTTGCGCGTCATCCTGTCGGCTCAGTCAGCGGACGCCGAGGCGCTGAAGGCGCGGCTGGACCGGGCGCGAGCGCAGGGCAAGGGCGGCGAGGTCTGGCTGCAGGCGACGCTGGGCGGCCGCACCGAGGTCGAGATCAAGCTGCCGGGACGATACCGACTGGACGCGGCGCTGCGCGGCGCGCTGAAGTCGGCGCCGGGGGTGGTGATGCTGGAGGACGCCTGATGAGCGAGACGAGCGCGAAGACCCATGCCGGGTCGTGCCATTGCGGCGCGGTGGCCTATGAGGTGGATGTCGGGCTGGACGGCCTGATGGAGTGCAACTGCTCCCATTGCTATCGCAAGGGGTTCGTTCTGGCCTTTGCGCCCCGCTCGGCCTTTCGCCTGACGAAGGGGGAGGGCGAGACGACGTCCTACTTCTTCAATCAGCACAAGATCGAGCATCGTTTCTGCAAGACCTGTGGCGTGCAGCCGTTCGGTTACGGCGAGGCCCCGGACGGCAGCGAGGTTGCGGTGATCAACATCCGCACCCTGACCGACGTGGAGCCGTGGGACTGGACCGCACAGCGCGTGGACGGACGCAGCTTCTGATCAATCCGGCTGAGGCTTGAACTGTTCGCGCGGAGTTCCGTCGACGGCGTAGAGTCGTTCGACAGGAATTTTAATGACCAGTCCGCTGTTCGGAAGGCGCAGGTCGTAGACCGCGCCGAGCAGGCCCGCCATCGGCCGGCCGGCGACATGCGCGCCCTGGGCGTGGAGGCCGATAGCCAGGCCTTCGCCCATGCTGCCGGTCCAGCGTCCGACGCGGACGATGACAGGGCCGCTATGGCGTTTGCCTGGGCGCGGCAGGACTTGTTCGATCCAACGCCGCTCGATCCCGGTTTCGCATGCTTCGGCGGGCAGGCTGTGGATCTGGTAGGCGGACGGCGCATCGACGAACCATCCCATGATGGCGCGGGCGACGACGGTGTTGCCGCCGCTGGGCGTCTCCGTCAGGTCGAGGACGAGGGTTTGACCGGGCAGCGCCGTCGTCATCGCCTGGTCGAAGGCGGCGATGGTCGCGCGGTCGCCGAGCGCGTCATTGATGCGGATGACCAGGGCGCCGTCGACCTGTCGGCTCTCCACCGGGGGGCGGTCGCGCCGCATCGTGTAGAGATTAGGCAGGGTCAGGCGACGCCGAGACCCGTCGGGGGTCTCGATCATCAGGTCGCGAGGGCGGTCGCGTCGCCCGGCGACCAGGACGCGGGCGGCATAGGCGGCGCGCTCGCCTTCGGACGTCAGGCCGATCTCGCTCCAGAAGGCGGCGACGGCGTCGTCGATGGGCTGATCGCCGACGGCCAGCAGACGGCTGCCGGGGCGAATGCCGGCTTCGGCCGCAGGCGATCCGTCGCGGACGTCGGTGATGATCCAGTGCGGTGCGACTCGCTCGATCCAGAGATCCGAATAGCTGGGAACCACGGCCCAGCTGTCGGCGAAGGACGAGCCGGTGATGGCGTGATGGTCGGCCAGCGCCGTGAGGGCGTTCTCGGCGTACTTCAGCAGAGAGGCGGCGTCATGCACCGCCTCGCCCTGGGCCGTCAGCTGCAGTGACGAAAGAAACCGGCCGCCTGGCAGGCGCTCCGGATAGGCGTACTGGGCTTCGATCAGCCCAGGCAGGGCCAGCGCATCCTTTCTATAGGCCTCTGCGGAAACCGGCGCAGGCGTCTGGGCCCTGGCGAACGGAGCCGGAGCGGCGGCGAGCGGCGCGAAAGCCAGGGCGGACAGCAGGCGAAGGGAAGGAGGCATGGCGTCATCTGGCCGTGGCCGCTTGAAGGCGACAAGTTAAAAGCCCATCATCTTCACAGCCTTGCGTTTTGCGGCCGTTTCGCCTAGATGCGCGGCGCACTTCGCACGTGGGCGTGGCGTGGTCCGGGGAGACATCCCGGCCTGCACCGTTCCGAGGGATCAGCCGATCCTTTTAACCGCCCGCGCTAGGTTTGATCGGAAAAAGGAAAAGACGATCATGGCTCTGCCTGAATTCTCGATGCGTACGCTGCTGGAAGCCGGCGCTCACTTCGGCCACCAGACGCACCGCTGGAACCCGAAGATGGACCGCTACATCTTCGGCTCGCGCTCGAACATCCACATCATCGACCTGTCGCAGACGATGCCGCTGCTGCACCAGGCCCTGGTCGCCGTGCGCGACGTGGCCGCCAAGGGCGGTCGCGTGCTGTTCGTCGGCACCAAGCGTCAAGCCGCCGACCCGGTCGCGCAGGCCGCCACGCGCTGCGCCCAGTACTACATGAACAACCGCTGGCTGGGCGGCACCCTGACCAACTGGCGCACCGTCTCCAACTCGATCCAGCGCCTGCGCGAACTGGAAGGCATCGTTGAAGGCGGCGGCGAAGGCCGCAACAAGAAAGAGCTGCTGACCCTGCAGCGCGAGAAGGACCGTCTGGAGCTGTCGCTGGGCGGCATCAAGGACATGGGTTCGGTGCCGGACATCATGTTCGTGATCGACACCAACAAGGAAGCGATCGCGATCCAGGAAGCCCGCAAGCTGAACATCCCGATCATCGCCATCCTGGACACCAACTCGGACCCGGACGGCATCACCTATCCGGTGCCGGGCAACGATGACGCCGCGCGCGCCATCCAGACCTACTGCGACCTGATCGCTGACGCCGTCCTGGACGGCCTGGCCGCCGGCGCCGCCGCTCAGGGCATCGACCTGGGCGCTTCGGAAGCTCCGGTCGAGCCGGCCCTGCGCGAAGCCGTCGTGGTTGAGGCCGAGGCCGCTCCGGCGGGCGCTGAAGGCGCGGCTGAAGAGCTGGTCGCCGCCGAGGCCGAGAAGGTCGAAGGCTGAGACTGACGTTCCGGCGCCGCCGCGCGCCGGACCGACGTCAACTTGACATGCGGCCGGGCTAAACAGTCCGGCCGCCCATTTTGAATTTCAGGAGAAAGACATGGCCGAGATCACTGCCGCCCTCGTGAAGGAGCTTCGCGAGCGTTCGGGCGTCGGCATGATGGACTGCAAGAAGGCGCTGGTTGAGAACAACGGCGACATCGAAGCGGCCATCGACTGGCTGCGCGCCAAGGGCCTGTCCAAGGCCGCCAAGAAGGCCGACCGCGTCGCCGCCGAGGGCCTGGTGGCCGTCGCCGTGCGCGAAGACGGCAAGGGCGAAGTCGCCTCGGCCATCGAGTTCAACGCCGAAACCGACTTCGTGGCCCGCAACGACCTGTTCCAGTCGGCGGCGAAGGAATTCGCTCAGCTGGGTCTGCACCACGACGGCGTGGAAGCCATCCACGGCGCGACCCTGGAGAACGGCAAGACGGTTCAGGACGAAGTCACCAACCTGATCGCCACCATCGGCGAGAACATGCAGCTGCGCCGCGCGGCTCGCCTGTCGGTCGGTGAAGGCGTGGTTTCGAGCTACGTCCACAACGCCGTCTCGCCGGGCGTCGGCCGCATCGGCGTGCTGGTCGCCCTGGAAGGCGCCGGCGACAAGGAAGCCCTGCGTGAAGTGGGCCGCAAGATCGCCATGCACGTGGCGGCCACGGCTCCGCTGGCGCTGGACACCTCGGACCTGGACCCGGCCGCGATCGAAAAAGAACGCGCCGTCCTGATCGAGAAGGCCAAGGAAGAAGGCCGTCCGGAAAACATGATCGAAAAGATCGTGGAAGGTCAGATCAACAAGTTCCAGAAGGACGTGGTGCTGACCAAGCAGCCGTTCGTCATGGACCCGGACGTGACCATCGAGCAGCTGGTCGTCAACACCGGCAAGGAGCTGGGCTCCGAGCTGAAACTGGCCGGCTTTGTCCGCATGGCGCTGGGTGAAGGCGTCGAGAAGGTCGAAACCCCCGACTTCGCGTCGGAAGTCGCCTCGATGACGGGCGGCAACTAACTCGAAACGTCTTCCCGAAAGGGAAGAAATTTCAAAAGGGCGCGTTCGGCTTTGAAGGCTGACGCGCCCTTCGTCTATGATGAGCCGCCGATTCACTTCGCGCGGATGCTAACCCCCTGTATCCACGGACCCCTGATCATGCCCGACGCCCCCTCTGAGTTTCGTTACAAGCGCGTCCTGCTGAAGGTCTCGGGCGAGGTGCTGATGGGCGACCAGCCCTATGGCATCGACATGCCGACCGTGGACGTGGTCGCCGCCGCCGTCGCCGCGGTGGCGCGTCAGGGCGTCGAGATCTGCCTGGTCATCGGCGGGGGCAACATCTTCCGGGGCCTGTCCAAGGCGGCGGCGGGCATGGATCGCGCCAACGCCGACTACATGGGCATGCTGGCGACCATCATGAACGCCCTGGCCATGCAGGGCGCGCTCGAGAAGATCGGCGTCGATACGCGGGTCCAGAGCGCCATCCCCATGGCCGCCATCGCCGAACCCTATATTCGCCGCCGCGCCCTGCGCCACCTCGAGAAGGGCCGCGTGGTGATCTTCGCCGCGGGCGTCGGCGCTCCCTTCTTCACCACGGACTCGGGCGCGGCCCTGCGTGCAGCCGAAATGGGCTGCGACGCCCTGCTGAAAGGCACCAGCGTGGACGGCGTCTACACCGCCGACCCAAAGAAGGACGCCACGGCCACCCGCTATGAGACGCTGACCTATCAGGAAGTGCTGGCCAAGGACTTGCGCGTCATGGACGCCTCGGCCATCGCCTTGATGCGCGACAGCGGCATTCCGATCGTGGTCTTCTCGATCCGCGAGGAAGGATCGATTCAGAAGGCGCTGACGGGAGAAGGCACCTTCACCGTCATCACCAACAAGGCCGCTTGAGCGGCTTCGTCATCTAACGACAGGACCAAGGACACACGTCATGGCCAAACCCGATCTCAAGACGTTCCGCGACCGGATGGACAAGTCCGTCGCCGCCCTGAAGGACGATTACGCCGGCCTTCGTACCGGCCGGGCCAACGCCGGTCTGCTGGAGCCGGTCGTGGTTGAAGCCTATGGCGCAACCTCGCCGCTGACCGCTGTGGCCGCGATCAGCGTGCCGGAGCCGCGCATGATCTCGGTCAACGTCTGGGACAAGGGGATGGTGGTTTCGGTTGAGAAGGCCATCCGCTCCGCCGGCCTGGGCCTGAACCCGGTCGTCGACGGCCAGACGCTGCGCATCCCGATCCCGCCGCTGACCGAAGAGCGCCGCAAGGATCTGGCCAAGCTGGCCGGCAAATACGCCGAGGACAAGAAGATCGCCGTGCGCAACGTGCGCCGCGACGCCAACGACGAGCTGAAGAAGGCTGAAAAGGCCGGCGAGATCAGCCAGGATGAACAGAAGAAGATGGAGGCCGAGGTCCAGAAGGACACCGATGCGGCCATCAAGCGCATCGACGAGACCTTGAAGGCCAAGGAAGTCGAGATCATGCAGGTCTGACGCGGTCAGGCCTGTTTAGGAAGGACGCCCCCATCATGTCGGCCGAGCCCGTCGCCACGGCGCCTGCAAAGGGGCCACGTCACGTCGCCCTGATCATGGACGGCAACGGCCGCTGGGCGCAGCGCCGGGGTCTTCCACGCGCCGTGGGCCACCGCGAAGGGGTCCAGGCCCTGCGCCGCACGATCAAGGCGGCGCCGGAGCTGGGTGTGCGATGCCTGACGGTGTTCGGCTTCTCGACCGAGAACTGGAGCCGTCCGGCCGACGAGGTGTCCGACCTGATGGGCCTGGTGCGCGCCTTTGTCGGCAGCGACCTGAAACGGCTGGCTGCGGCGGGCGTGCGGGTGAAGGTGCTGGGCCGTCGCAAGGGGCTGCCGGACGACATCGCCGCCATCGTCGCACGCGCCGAGGCCGAGACGGCGGACAATGACAAATTCCTGCTGCAGGTGGCCTTCAACTATGGCGGCCGGGCGGATCTGGTCGACGCCGCCCAGCGGCTGCTCGATCGCGCCCGTGCGGGCGAAGACGTGGTTGTCGATGAAGAGGCGCTGGGCGCCGGCCTGTCGACGGCGGGCGCGCCGCCGGTCGATCTGATCGTGCGCACCTCGGGCGAGCAGCGCCTGTCCAACTTCCTGCTGTGGGAGGCGGCCTACGCCGAGATGGTGTTCCAGGAGATCCTATGGCCCGACTACGGCGCCGAAGCCCTGGCCGAGGCCATCGCCCAGTTCGGCTGTCGTGAGCGCCGCTACGGCGGGCGTGAGGTCATGGTTGAAGCCTATGGCGAGGTCGCGGGCTGACATGGCGTTGAAGCCTCGAGATATCGCCTTGCGCGCCGCTTCGGCGGTCGTGCTGGCGCCGGCGGCGGTCCTGGCTACGTGGGCGGGCGGCGACTGGTTCTGCGCCCTGGTGGTCGCGGGGGCGGTGCTGCTGGCTTTCGAGTGGGCGAGGATGTGCGCGCCGAACCTGTGGCGTCCGGTCGGGATCAGCGTGGCCCTGGCCCTGGTCGTTGCGGTGATCGCGGCCCACGTCGGGCAGATTTCCCTGGCCCTGGTGCTGATGGTGTTCGGCGCCCTGGCGGCGGGCCTGTTCGCCCGCACGCGCGGCGAGTCCCTGCTGGATACGGCCTATGGGGTGCTCTACCTCGGCTGGCCCTGCATCCTGCTGATCTGGCTGCGCGACCTGCATGAGGTGCAAGGGCTGTACTGGACCGTGCTGGTCTTCGCCGTGGCCTGGTCGGCGGACATCCTGGCCTATCTGGTCGGCAGCTTCGTCGGCGGGCCCAAGCTGTGGCCGCGCTTTTCGCCCAACAAGACCTGGTCGGGCTTCATCGGCGGCTTGACCGCCGGGATGATCGCCGGCGCCGCCATGGCGGGCTGGCTGGACATGGGCCTGCTGAACGCCTTCTGGGGCGGGGTTCTGGGTCTGGCGGCGGCCTTGGCCACCATGGGCGGCGACCTGTGGGAATCGGCGCTGAAGCGGCGTTTCGGGGTCAAGGACGCGGGCAATCTGATCCCGGGCCACGGCGGTCTGCTGGACCGCGTCGACGGGCTGATGTTCGCCGTCGTCGTGGTGTCGGCCGGGCGTCTGATCGTCCTGATGCTGGAGCGGGCGGCATGATCGCGCGGCGCGTCTCTGTCCTGGGCTCGACCGGATCGGTCGGCTCCTCGACCCTGGACCTGATGGAGCAGGCGCAAGCGGCTGGCTCGGCCGCGTTCGAGGTCGAGGCCCTGACCGGCGGCGCCAACATTGCTCGCCTGGCCGAACAGGCGCGCCGCTGGCGACCGCGCATTGCGGTGACGGCCGATCCCGCCCGATTGAACGAACTGCGCGACGCCTTGGCGGGAACCGGGGTCGAGGCCGCGGCGGGGCCGGACGCCATCGTCGAGGCGGCCGTGCGGCCCGCCGACTGGATCATGGCCTCCATCGTCGGGGCGGCGGGCCTGCGCTCGGCCTGGGCGGCGGCGGGAACGGGTGCGACCCTGGCTCTGGCCAACAAGGAAAGCCTGGTCTGCTGCGGTCCGGCGCTGATCGAGCGGGTCAAGCGCAGCGGCGGGCGACTGATCCCCGTCGATTCCGAACATTCGGCCATCTTCCAGGTCTTTCCGGCGGGGGCGCCCGAGCGGGTGTCCAAGCTGGTGCTGACCGCTTCTGGCGGGCCGTTCCGCACCCTGCCGCGCGCGGCCATGACGCGGATCACGCCGGAACAGGCCGTGGCCCATCCGAACTGGAGCATGGGCGCCAAGATTTCGGTCGACAGCGCCACCATGGCCAACAAGGGGCTGGAGCTGATCGAAGCCGCCTATCTGTTCGATATGCCGGGCGAGCGGGTCGATGTGGTGGTGCACCCGGAATCGATCATCCACAGCCTTGTGGAATATGTGGATGGCTCGACCCTGGCCCAGATGGGCGCGCCGGACATGCGGACGCCCATCGCCTGCGCCCTGTCCTGGCCCGATCGTCTGGCCTGGCCGGCGCCCAAGCTGGACCTGGCGGCCCTGGGGCGGTTGACGTTTGAGGCCCCGGACGAGGATCGGTTTCCGGCCTTGCGTCTGGCGCGCGAAGCTCTGGCGGCGGGCGGAATCGCCCCCATCGTCTTCAATGCGGCCAATGAGGTGGCGGCTCTGGCTTTCCTTGACCGGCGGCTGGGCTTTCTCAATATTGCCGCAGTCGTCGCCGACACCCTTGAGAAGGCGACGGGCGCGGGCGCGTCTTGCGGTTCCGACGATGCCTGCGAGGCGGCCCTGGCCGTTGATGCGCAGGCGCGGCGGATCGCGGGCGACGTTATCGCCTCGCTGAACATCGCGGCCTGAGGGGAACGGGAGATACGAACGGCATGATAGGCGTGATCAGCCAGGCTCTGACCTATATCGTGCCGTTCCTGCTCGTGCTGACGCTTGTCGTGACGGTGCATGAGCTGGGCCACTTCCTGACGGCGCGCGCCTTTGGCGTGAAGATGGACCGCTTTTCCATCGGTTTCGGGCGCGCGATCTTCCGCCGGACCGACAAGCACGGCGTCGAGTGGCGGATCGGCTGGCTGCCGCTGGGCGGCTATGTGAAGTTCTCCGGCGACCTGGATGCGACCGGCGTGCCGGATCGTGCGGGTCTTGAGGCCCTGCGCCAGACCGTGACGGCCGAGCATGGGCCGGGCGCCGAGCGCGACTACCTCTATTTCAAGCCTCTGTGGCAGCGCGCCCTGGTCGTGGCGGGCGGACCGATCGCCAACTTCATCCTGGCCATCTTCATCTTCACCCTGCTGTTCAGCCTGGTGGGCGTCGAGCTGCGTCCCGCGCGGGTGATGGAGGTCCAGCCCCAGTCGCCGGCGGCGCAGGCGGGCTTCCTGCCGGGCGATCTGATCACCCATGTGAACGGCAAGCTGATCTCCGACGGGGGCGAGGTGACGCGCGTCGTGGCCCTGAGCAGCGGCGATCCGGTGCGCTTCACCGTCGAGCGCGGCGATCAGGCGGTGCAGCTTACGGCCACGCCCGAACGTCGGACCGAGACGGATCGCATCGCCGGTCGTGTCAGCGTCGGCCGTATCGGCCTGGCCCTGGGCTCCAACCGCGATGAAATTCGCCACGTCCGCTATGGTCCCATCGCCGCCGTGGGGCAGGGGGTGCGCGAAACCGGCGCCATCCTGAACACCACCCTGACCTATATCGGCCGCATCTTCACCGGCCGTGAGTCGGGCGATCAGTTCAGCGGGCCGCTGGGAATCGCCAAGGCGTCCGGCGCCCTGACCAACGCCGCGGTCGCGGCCAATCCCGAGCCCTGGGCCATCGTTCGCAATCTGTTGCTGACGCTGACCAGCTTCGCGGCCATACTTTCGGTCGGAATCGGCTTTTTAAATCTGATGCCTATTCCCGTTCTGGATGGGGGGCACCTGCTGTTCTACGCTTATGAAGCCGTGGCGCGCCGCCCGATGGCCGCCCGTGTTCAGGAGGCGGGATATCGGGTCGGTCTTGCTTTGCTGGCGGGTTTGATGTTGTTCGCGACCTGGAACGATCTGCAGAAGCTCAATCTCTTCAAATTCCTCGGCGGGCTCGTCTCGTGAGCCGACGCCAGCCCCCGATGGTATTCCGCATGAACCAAAACGACAGTCGCCTCATGATCCAGACCCCTGGCCGCATTCTCGGGGTCAGCGCCCTGGCCCTGACCTTCGCCGCCGGACTGGCGCAACCGGCCCTGGCCCAGCAGGCGGCGCCTGCGCCCGCGCCAGCCCCAGCGCCCGCTGCAGCGGCCCAGACCCCGCAGGCTCAGACGCCTCAGGTGCAGATGGCGCAGCCGCAGGCCGAGCGCGCCGTGGTCAACCGCATCGTGGTGCGCGGCAACCAGCGTATCGATCAGACGACGGTGCTGTCCTACCTGCCGATCCAGCCCGGCGACACCATCGACGCCGTGACCATCGACGTTGCGGTGCGCACTCTGTCGCGCACGGGTCTCTTCGCGGACGTGCAGATCGGCCTTCAGGCCAACGGCGACCTGATCGTCGAGATCGCCGAGAACCCGATCATCAACCAGGTGACCTTCGAGGGGAACAAGGCCCTGGCCGAGAAGAAGCTGCGCGATGAAGTGACCATTCGCCCGCGCGGCATCTACACCCGCGCGCGGGTTCAGGAAGACGTCGGCAAGATCGTTGAACTGTACCGCCTGTCGGGCCGCATCTCGGCGACCGTCACGCCCAAGCTGGTCCAGCTGGAGCAGAACCGCGTCGACGTCGTGTTCGAGATCGACGAAGGCCCTGAAACCGGCATCGCCGCCGTCACCTTCCTGGGCAACACCGCGTTTTCGGACAGCGACCTGCGTCAGGTCATGGTCACCAAGCAGTCGGCCTGGTGGCGTCTGTTCAGCTCGAACGACAACTACGACCCGAACCGGATCGACTACGATCGCGAGCAGCTGCGGAAATTCTACACGAACCGCGGCTATTACGACTTCCGCATCCTATCGTCCGTGGCCGAGCTGAAGCCGGACAACAGCGCCTTCGGCGTGACGGTCACGGTGGACGAGGGCGACCGCTACAACTTCGGCGAGATCAAGGTTGTCACCGAGAACGACCGCCTGAACGCCGACTTCCTACAGCTGTTGCTGCCGATCCGTTCGGGCGATCTGTATGAGAGCGATCGCATTCAGGCGGCGGTCGACACCCTCACCTTCGCCGCCGGTTCGGCCGGTTACGCCTTCGTCGAGATCAACCCTACCTATCGCGCTGACCCTGAGACGGACACGGTCAATGTGACCTTCAACGTGCGCGAGGGCCAGCGCGTCTACATCGACCGCATCAATGTGGTCGGCAACACCCGCACCCTGGACAGCGTCATCCGCCGTGAACTGATGGTGGGCGAGGGCGACGCCTTCAACCGTTCGCTGGTCGAGCGTTCGCGCAACAATCTGCGCGCCCTGGGCTTCTTCAAGGACGTCAAGATTGAGGAGACGCGCGGCAGCGCGCCGGACCGTTCGGTCGTCAACGTCACCGTGGAAGAACAGCCCACCGGCGAACTGTCGGTCGGCGCGGGCTTCAGCTCGGTCGACTCCTTCGTGCTGAACCTGGGCATCACCGAACGCAACTTCCGCGGTCGGGGGCAGAATGTCGTGGCGCGCGCCGAATGGGGCTCGCTGCGCCAGCAGATCGACTTCCGCTTCACCGAGCCCAAATTCCTGGGGCGCGACGTGCGGGCGGGCTTCGACCTGTTCCACATGCGCTATGACCTGAGCAAATACTCGTCCTACGACTATCGCTCGACCGGCGGCGGGGTGCGCGTCACCTATCCGCTGAACGGCTACGCTTCGTTCAGCGCGCGCTACTTCCTGAAGGACGACGAGGTCGTCATTCCGTTCGGCTATTGCGGCGGCGTGGGCGCTGGTTCGTCGGCCCTGTGCGACCAGGCGGGCTCCTACATCAACTCCTCGGCGGGCTACACCCTGCTGGTGAACCGCCTGAACGACCCGGTCCGACCGACGCGCGGCTGGTCCGCCTCGCTGCGCCAGGACTTCGCCGGCATCGGCGGCGACGTGAACTACATCAAGACCGAGGCGGACGCGTCCTGGTACTATGGCATCCGCCCGAACTGGGTGGTCAGCGTCCAGGGCCAGACGGGCTATGTCAGCGGCTGGAACGGCGATCCGATCCGTATCAACGACCGCTTCTTCAAGGGCGGCAACACCTTCCGCGGCTTCGAGACGGCGGGTATGGGGGCACGCGACCTGACCACGACCGACGCCTTGGGCGGCAACTTCTACGCCATCGGCACGGTTGAACTGACGGTGCCGAACTATCTGCCCGACGAATACGGCATCAAGACCTCGCTGTTCGCCGACTTCGGCACCATCGGCAAGCTGGACGACCGCTACCTGGTTGATCCGGCGACGGGACTGCGCAACCCGAACATCGTCGATGAGCTGTCGCTGCGTGCGGCCGCCGGCGTCAGCATTCACTGGCGTTCGCCGATGGGGCCGATCCGTTTCGACCTGTCGAAGGTTCTGTCCAAGGAAGACTACGACAAGACCGAGACCTTCCGCTTCTCGACCTCTACTCAGTTCTAACCGCGGTCTGACCGCCGCCACCAAGGCTTAGATTATGAAACTCATCGCTATCGGCGCCTTCGCCCTCGCTTCGCTGACCGCTTCGGCCGCCCTGGCCCAGACGCAAGGCCCGGCCAACCCCGGTCCGGCCATCCCCGGCGTCTGCGTCTATTTCAACCAGCGCGTTTTGGCCCAGTCGACGGTCGGTCAGGCCGTGCAGACCCGCATGGAGCAGTTGGCGCAGGAAGTTCAGGGCGAGCTCCAGCCCTACGCCACCGCCATCCAGACCGAAGCTCAGGCTCTGCAACAGGGCGCGGCGACGATTCCGGCTGATCAGATGAACCAGCGCCGCCAGCAACTGCAGACCCGCATCCAGGAAGCCCAGCAACTGGAAGGCACCCGCGACAACGAGCTGCGCTACACCCTGGCTCAGCAGCGCCAGAAGATCTCGGAAGCCATCGAGCCGCTGCTGGTCGCCGTCTATCAGGAGAAGGGCTGCGGCATCATGATCGACCGCGAGAGCGTCTTCATCATGAACCCGGCCATGGACGTGACGGACACCGTCATCCAGCGCCTGAACGCCCAACTGCCGACGCTGAGCTTCAACCGCATGCCGGTTCCGGCCCAGCCGCAATCCTAAGGCGGGCCATGCCCGATCCGAGGTTTTTTGAGACCCTGTCGCCCCTGACGGTCGCCGCCCTCGCCGAGCACATCGGCGGGGACGTAGTCCGGGGCGGCGAGGTCGTCATCTCGGCCGTCGCGCCCCTGTCCAGTGCGGACCGGGGCGCGATTGCGTTTCTGGGCGACCGCAAGTTCGCCGCTGCTCTGGCAGAGACGAAGGCCGGGTGCGTGATCGTGCCGCCGTCGGCCGTGGATGCGGCGCCGGCTGACGCCGCCGTCATCGTCTCGGGCGAGGCGCAGGCAGCCTGGGCGCGGGCTTCGGCCCTGCTGCACCGGCCGATACGTCTGGATCGCGCCATCACCGCCGCCGAGGCCGCCGAGGACGACACCGTGGTGGTCGAGCCGGGCGTCATCCTGGGCGAGGGCGTCCGCATCGGGCGCGGCAGCCGCATCGGCGCCAACACCGTCATCGGGCCGGGCGTCCAGATCGGCCGCGACTGCCTGATCAGCTCGGGCGTCACCGTCGGCTTCGCCCTGCTGGGCGATCGGGTGAAGCTGCTGGCGGGCGCGCGGATCGGCGAGGCGGGCTTCGGCGCCGCCGGATCGAAGGCCGGGCCTGTGGATATTCCGCAACTGGGCCGCGTCATCCTGCAGGACGGGGTGACGGTCGGCGCCAACTCCTGCATCGACCGGGGCGCCTATGACGACACCGTCATCGGCGAGAACACCAAGATCGATAATCTGGTCATGATCGGCCACAACTGCGTCATCGGCCGCAACAATCTGATGGCGGCCCACACCGGCATCTCGGGCTCGGTCACCAGCGGCGACAACTGCATCTTCGGCGGCCGGGCGGGCGTGGGCGACCACATCACCATCGGTGAAGGCGCGCGCGTCGCGGCCGGCGGCGGCGTCCTGGCCGACATTCCGCCGGGCGAGATCTGGTCCGGCTATCCCGCCAAACCCCTGCGCCAATTCTTGCGCGAGACGGTGTGGCTGTCCAAACAGGCGTCCCAGAAGAAGGGCGCAAAGGAATCGAAAGAATGAGCGAAGACAACAACATCGACTATGCCGAGGTGATGCGTCGCCTGCCGCACCGCTATCCCTTCCTGCTGGTCGACAAGGCGCAGGACTTCGTGGCGGCGACCTCGATCGTCGGCATCAAGAACGTCACGCACAACGAGCCCTTCTTCCCTGGCCACTTCCCGATCGATCCGGTCATGCCGGGCGTGCTGATCGTCGAGGCCATGGCCCAGACGGGCGCCTTGCTGATGTCCAAGTCTCTGGACGTGGCGGTGGCCGACAAGGTCATCATGTTCATGTCGATCGACGGCGTGCGCTTCCGCAAGCCCGCGCGTCCGGGCGACCAGCTGCGCATGGAGGTCAAGGTGATCAAGGCGCGCGGCGACGCCTATAAGTTCCGCGGCGAGACCTTCATCGACGGCAAGCTGGCGGCTGAGGCCGAGTTCATGGCCATGGTCGTGACTGTGGCGGAGCCTGCCCAGTGAGCATCCACCCGACCGCCGTCGTCGACGCCTCGGCGACCCTGGCGGACGGGGTCGAGATCGGCCCGTTCTGCACCGTCGGGCCGGGCGTGGCGCTGGCCTCCGGCGTGCGTCTGGTCAGCCATGTGGTGATCCAGCAGGACGCCAGCATCGGCGCCAACACGACGATCCACCCCTTCGCCGTCATCGGCGGCGATCCGCAGCACGGCGGCTACAAGGGCGAGCCGGTGCGGCTGGAGATCGGGGAGAACAACCTGATCCGCGAGCACTGCACCTTCAATCGGGGCACGCCTCAAGGAACGGGCGTCACCCGCGTCGGCTCGAACAACCTGTTCATGACCGGCGCCCACGTCGGCCATGACTGCGTGGTCGGCGACAGCGTCACCATGGCCAACAACGCCACCCTGGGCGGTCACGTCCATGTCGGCGATCGGGTGTTTCTGGGCGGCCTTTGCGCCGTGCACCAGAACGGCCGGGTGGGGCAGGGCGCCATCGTCGGCGGTCTGGCCGCCGTGACGCGCGACGTCATTCCCTACGGCTCGGTCTGGGGCAATCACGCCAGCCTGCACGGCCTCAACCTGATCGGGCTGAAGCGCAAAGGCTATGGCAAGGACGCGGTGCGCGGCCTGCTGGCCGCCTATCGCGATCTGTTCGAGGGCGAAGGCGTCTTTGCCGAACGTCTGGATCGGGTCGAACAGGCCTATGCCGACCTGCCCGAGATCATGGAGATCACCGCCTTCATCCGTGACGGCGGCAAGCGCCCGCTGTGCCTGCCGGGCGCGGAATGACGACCGCGCCCAAGCTGGCCTTGATCGCGGGGTCGGGCGATCTGCCCATCCGCGTCGCTCAGCGCTGCGAGGCCGAGGGGCGCGAGGTGTTCGTCATCCGCCTGAAGGGTTTCGCCGACGCCCACCTGCATCGCTGGCCGGGGCAGGACTTCGGCATGGCCGAGATCGGCAAGATCGTGAAGGCCATGCGCGCCGAGGGCTGTCGCGCGGTCTGTCTGGCGGGCTACGTCAACCGACCGGATTTCAAGACGTTGAAGCCCGATCTGAAGGGCGCGTCCCTGCTGCCCGGCATCATCGCGGCGGCGTCAAAGGGCGACGACGCCCTGCTGCGCAAGATCCTGTCGGTGTTCGAGGACGAAGGCTTCGCCGTCGAAGGCGCGGACGACATCCTGGGCGGCGAGATGCTGGCGGCGGGCGCCTTGGGCCACGTAACGCCGACGGCCGAGCAGTTGGCGGACCTGAAGAAGGCGCTGCACGTTGCTGAAAAATCAGGCGAACTGGATATCGGTCAGGGCGCGGTCGTCTGCGACGGGCTGGTGCTGGCGGTTGAGGCGCAGGAAGGCACGGACGAGATGCTGCGCCGCGTGGCGGGCCTGCCGGCCGACCTGCGCGGCTCGCCCGGTTTTGCGCGCGGCGCGCTGGGCAAGGCACCCAAGCCGATCCAGGATCTGCGCGTCGACATGCCCGTTATCGGACCGACGACGGTCGAACTGGCCGCCGCCGCGGGTCTGGCCGGGATCGGCGGGTTCGAGGGACGGCTGATCGTCATCGACCACGAAGGTCTGGTCGAGGCGGCCGACCGTCTGGGCCTGTTCGTCTGGGGAGAGCCGCGATGAGCCGTCCGTTGAAGGTCATGCTGGTGGCGGCCGAGGCGTCGGGCGACGCTCTGGGCGCCGGTTTGGCGCGCGCGCTGAGGGCGCGGCTGGGCAAGGACGTGGTCTTCGTCGGCGTGGGCGGCCCCAAGATGGCGGCCGAGGGCGTCGCCAGCCCCTTCGACATCGCCGAACTATCGATCCTCGGCTGGATCGAGGGGCTGAAGGCCTATGGCAAGGTCAAGAAGCGGGTGGCCGAGACGGCGGCTCTGGCGGCGGCGGAAAAGCCGGACGCCGTGGTTCTGATCGACAGCTGGGGCTTCACCATCCGCGTGGCTCAGGCGATCCGCGCGGCCTCGCCGAAGACGCCGCTGATCAAATACGTCGGACCGCAGGTCTGGGCCTCGCGGCCGGGGCGGGCGAAGACGCTGGCGGGGGCGGTGGATCACCTGCTGGCCCTCTATGCGTTGGACGCGCCCTGGTTCGAGAAGGCGGGTCTGCCGACGACGGTCGTCGGTTCGCAGGCGCTGCACGTCGACATGGCGGGGGCCGACGGCCCCCGCTTTCGCGCTGCGCGGGGCATAGCGGCGGATGCGCCGCTGCTGCTGGTCCTGCCAGGCAGCCGACCCAGCGAGATCACGCGCATGACGCCCGTCTATGAGCAGGCGGTGAAGCAGTTGAAGACCCAGATTCCGGGGCTCGAGGTGGCCGTCGTCGCAGCGGGCACGGTGGCGGTCGATGTGGCGGGCCGGGTCGCCGCTTGGCCGTTCCGCGCCCATGTGGTGCAGGAAGCCGACAAGTACGACGCCATGAAGGCCGCCAACGCCGCCCTGGCGACCAGCGGCACGGTTTCGACCGAACTCGCACTGGCGGGCGCGCCGATGGTCATCGCCTATAAGATCGATGGGTTGAGCTACGTCCTGATGAAGCGGCTGGTGACGGCCAAGCACATCACCCTGTTCAATATCGCCGCCGATGAAGCCATCGCGCCGGAGTTCATCCAGAATGAGGCGACGCCGCAGGCCCTGGCCAAGGCGGTCGGGCTGCTGCTGACCGATCCTGAGGCGGCGGCCGATCAGGCGCGTCGCCAGACCGAGGCGCTGGACCTGATGGGACGCGGCGGGCCGGACCCGTCGGAACTGGCGGCGGATGCCGTGTTGCGGGTGATTGCGGCGAAGGCGGGCTGATTCTCCACACCCCGCGGGGATGAGCGGTAAGTGGGAAGCTTAGGCCAGCAAGGCTCGCGTGGCCGCTTCGACATCCGCCTGACGCATCAGGCTTTCGCCGACCAGCAGGGCGCGGGCGCCGGCGTCGGCCACGCGCGCTACATCCTGCGGCGTAAACAGGCCGCTTTCGGCGACCAGCAGCGCGCCGTCAGGGCTCAACGCCGCCAATTGCTCGGTCGTCGCTAGATCGACCTCGAAGGTGCGCAGCGAGCGGTTGTTGACGCCGATCAGGGCGTCGTCGCGGCCTTGAACCAGCTTGGCGGCGCGGGCCATTTCATCGGCGTCGTGCGTCTCGATCAGGGCGTCCATGCCCCAGCGAGTCGCCTCGGCCAGCAGGTCTGCGGCCAGGGCGTCGTCCACCATGTCCATGATGATCAGGATGCAGTCGGCGCCCAGAGCCCGGCTCTCGGCCACCTGCCACGGATCGACCAGGAAGTCCTTGCGCAGGCAGGGCAGGGCGACCGCCGCGCGCGCGGCCGTCAGATAGGCGTCGTCGCCCTGAAAACTGGGGCCGTCGGTCAGGACGGAGAGGCAGGAGGCCCCGCCGCGCTCATAGGCTTGAGCGAGGGCGGGCGGGTCGAAGTCGGCGCGGATCAGGCCCTTGGACGGGCTGGCCTTCTTGATCTCGGCGATCAGGGCCGGGCGGCCGGTTTCGGAGAAACGGTCAGCCAGGGCGGCGCGGAAACCGCGCGGAGGCGAGGCCTCGCGGGCGCGGGCCTCGATGGCGTCCTGTGATACGGCGGCCTTGCGGGCGGCGACATCCTCGCGCTTGTAGGCGGCGATGCGGTCCAGAACGTCGCTCATCAGGCGTCCTCGTCTTCGATCGGCGCGTGGGAGACGCGCACCAGTTCAGCCAGGGCGGCGGCGGCGCGGCCGTCGTCGATGACGGCGGCGGCCAGTTCGGCGCCCGATTTCAGGTCTTCGGCCCGCCCGGCCACCACCAGGGCGGCGGCGGCGTTCAGCAGGACGATGTCGCGATAGGGGCCGCGTTCGCCCGCCAGCAGGGCGGTCAGGGCGGCGGCGTTATGCTCGGCGTCGCCGCCACGCAGATCATCCATCGTCGCCAGCGGCAGTCCGGCGTCGGCGGGCGTGACGGTGAAGCGACGCACGGCGCCGTCCTTCCATTCGGCCACCTCGGTCGGGCCTGTGGTGGTCAGTTCGTCCAGGCCCTGGCCGTTGACGGTCCAGGCTCGCTTGGCGCCGAGTCGGCCCAGCACCTCGGCCAATGGCTCCAGCAGGGCGGGATCATAGACGCCCATCACCTGATGCGTGGCGCCCGCCGGATTGCACAGCGGACCCAGTAGATTGAACACGGTGCGGAAGCCGATCTCGCCGCGCACCGGCCCGACGTGGCGCATGGCCCCGTGGTAGGTCGGCGCGAACAGGAAGGCGATGCCCGCCTGGTCCAGCGCCCGCGCCTGCTGGGCGGGCGTGGCGTCCAGGTTGACGCCCAGGGCGGCCAGAACGTCGGACGAGCCGGACTTGGAGCTGATGGCGCGGTTGCCGTGCTTGGCGACCTTCAGCCCCGCGCCCGCCAGTACGAAGGCGGCCGCCGTCGAGACGTTGTAGGTGTGCTGGCCGTCGCCGCCGGTGCCGCAGGTGTCGATCACCTGATCGAACGGGTGCTCCAGCGACAGGGCGGCCTCGCGCATGGCGCTGGCGAAGGCGACGATCTCGTCCACCGTCTCGCCGCGGATGCGCAGGGCGGTGACGGCGGCGGCGACCTGTGACGGGGTCGGCTCGCCGCGCAGGCAGGCGGCGAAGAAGCTCTTGGCCTCATCCAGGTTCAGCACCTGTCCGTCGACCAGCTTGGCCAGCAGAGGCTTGATGCTGTCCATCAGACGTTCGCCGATCTCTTGACGCCCGCCAGATCGAGGAAGTTGGCGATCATCTCATGGCCGTGCTGGGTGGCGATGGATTCGGGGTGAAATTGGACGCCGTGGATCGGCCGCGTGCGGTGCGACAGGCCCATGATCTCGCCGTCCTCGGTCCAGGCGGTGACCTCCAGCACATCAGGCAGGGTCTCGCGGCGCACGGCCAGCGAATGATAGCGCGTCGCCGTGAAGGGCGAGGGCAGGCCGCCGAAGACGCCGCGTCCCTCATGCAGGATGGGCGAGGTCTTGCCGTGCATCAGGGTCTTGGCGCGCACCACCTCGCCGCCGAAGGCCTGGCCGATCGACTGGTGGCCCAGGCAGACGCCGAGGATGGGCATGGTCTCTGCGGCCGTTTCGATCAGCGACAGGCAGATGCCCGCCTGATCGGGGGCGCAGGGGCCGGGCGACAGCAGGACGGCCTCGGGCTTCAGCGCCCAGGCTTCCTCGACGGTCAGGTCGTCGTTGCGGATGACGTGCGTCTGGGCGCCCAACTCCGCGAGGTAGTGGACGAGGTTGTAGGTGAAGCTGTCGTAGTTATCGACGACGAGGATCATGGCGAAGGCTTCTTGAAGACGGGGGAGGCAAGGCGGCCCCAAACATGGAAGACAGTCGGGCCGATTGAAAGCGGACGTTAAGCTGTCCGGGCGATACAGGAGCATCGCCATCGGAAGAAATCCGTCTTGACCCCTGTAGAATGCATCCGTGACGCCCGCGCCCTGTTGAACGAGGCCCCGGCGGAACAACCGAAACCCCTGCGCCTGCTTGCCGCAGCCGCCTTCGCCGCCACAGCGGCGGTCCTCCTGGCCGGAACCATGATCGTGGGCCCCGGCGTGTCGTTTGACCAGGGTTCCACGGTTTCCAATCCTTAGACTGATCCGCCGGCGCCCTGGCCGCGAGTGGTCGCAGTGAATCGCCACGCTTCGGCGGCGGCCTTCATCGGCGCGCGAGCCTTGGCCAGGGTTTCAGCATATTCGGCGGCCGGGTCGCTGTCGGCGACGACGCCGGCGCCGGCTTGGACGAAGATCTGTCCCTTCGCGAACATGGCGGTGCGCAGGACGATGCAGATGTCCGCTTCGCCATTGGCCGAGATGTAGCCGACGCCGCCGCCGTAGCCGACGCCGCGCTTCTCGGTCTCCAACTCGTCGATGACCTCCATCGCCCGCACCTTGGGCGCGCCCGAGAGCGTACCTGCCGGCAGGGCGGCCAGAAGCGTGTCCACCGCGTCCAGCTTGGGATCAGCCGCGCCGTTCACGTTGGAGACGATGTGCATGACCTGGCTGTAGCGCTCGACCACGAAGCTTTCCGTGACCTCGACCGAGCCGGGCTTAGAGACGCGGCCCACGTCGTTGCGGCCCAGGTCCAGCAGCATCAGATGCTCGGCCCGTTCCTTGGGATCGGCCAGCAGTTCGACTTCCAGCGCCTTGTCCTGGTCGGGCGTGGCGCCGCGCGGACGGGTGCCCGCCAGCGGGCGGATGGTGACGCGGCCATTCTTCAGCCGGACCAGGATTTCCGGGCTGGACCCCGCCAGTTGGAAATCGACGTAGTCGAGGAAGAACAGATAGGGCGACGGGTTGCCGCGACGCAGCGACCGGTAGAAGGCGAACGGATCCTGGCTCCACGGGGCCGAGAAACGGTGCGCCAGCACGACCTGGAAGATGTCGCCGGCGGCGATGTAGTCCTTGGCCCGCGCTACCATGCGGCCGAAGGCGGCCTCATCGACGTCGGAGTGGAAGTCGGGCGCCGGGACCGGCTCGACTTCGCGCTGGATCGGCAGGGGGCCGCGCAGACGGTCCTCGAAGTCCTCAAGACGGGCCTCGGCGGCGGCGTAGGCCTGGACTGGATCGCTCGCCGTGTCCGGATAGGCGGCGGCGATCAGGACGATCTCGTGCTTCACCGAATCGAAGATGGCGACCAAGGCCGGGCGCGCCATGACGGCGTCGGACAGGTCCAGCGGGTCCGCATTGGGGGTGCCCAGCGGCTCCAGCAGACGCACCATGTCATAGCCGAACACGCCGAACAGTCCGGCGGCCATCGGCGGCAGATCGGCGGGCAACTCGAACTTGGTCGCCGCGATCAAGGCGCGCAGGGATTCCAGCGCGGGTCGGTCTTCGGGCGTGAAGGCGTCGGACAGAACGTCGGCGCCGCGCGCGATCTCGGCCTTGCCGTCCCGGCAGCGCCAGACCACGTCCGGCGACAGGGTGACGAAGGAGTAGCGGCCGTTGACGGCGCCGCCCTCGACCGACTCGAACAGGCTGGCGTAACGCCGCCCGTGCCCGACCTTCAGGAAGGCCGAGACGGGGGTCTCCAGATCATCGACCAGGCGGCGGACCAGAACCTGAGGACGGCCCGCCGTCAGACCGGCGATGAAGGCGTCGCGTTCTTCAAGCATTACTTCTTGGCGGATGCGGGAGCAGCGGGAGCAACCGGAGCCGCAGGCGCAGCGGCCGGAGCCTCCACGCCCAGGGCTTGCAGGGCCAGGGCCGGGTCGTTGCGCGACTTGGTGCGTGCAGCGGCGGCGGCGATGGTGCGGTCGGCCAGGGTGTTGGCCAGCTCTTCGGTCAGACGCGGGCGGGCCTGTTCGGCCAGCGGCGCGGCCAGGGCCGGGTTGGCGGCGTGGATGGCGTCCACGCGGCCGACGACGAAGGCGGTCTGCGACTGGGCGTCGGAGAAGACCTGGCCCTTGCTCTGACCGAACAGGCCGCGCAGCACGCCGTCGCCGACCTGAGCCTGCGACTCGCGGCTCTGTTGCACGCCGGTGCGGACCGTCAGCGGGGCGCCGGCTTCGGCGGCCACCTTGGCGATGTCCTCGCCGGCGCGGACGCGACCGGCCAGCTGCTCAGCCTTGGCCGACAGCAGGCGCGCGTTTTCACGCAGGGTCCACTGCTGGCCCAGCGGGGCGCGCACTTCGTCCAGCGTCGGCAGGGCCGACGGGCGGATGTCGTCCAGGCGGACAGCGAAATACTGGCCGTCGCCGGCGTCGATCACATCGCTCTCGCCGCCCTTGGTCAGGGTGTAGGCGCTTTCCAGAACCTGGCGAGGGGCGTTCATCGGCTGGCCGTCCGGCAGTTGGCCCTGCTGGGTGAAGGGCGGCAGCTGGATGACGCGGGCCTTGGCGGCCGTGGCGGCGTCGGCCAGGTTCTTGCCTTCCTGACGGGCCTTCTCGAACTGCTCGACCTTGGCGTAGGTCGCGGCCTTGACGGCCTCGGCCTGAAGCTCCTGGGTCAGGGCGGGACGAGCGCTTTCCAGCGTCACGGCCTGACCGGCCTGAATGGCGGCCAGCTTGGCTACGGTGAAGCCCAGGCGGCCCTGGATCGGGGCCGAAACCTGATCGACGGCCAGGCCGAACACGGCGGCGCCGACGGCGGGGTCGCCCACGGCGGCCTGCGGCGTGGCCTTGTAGTCGCCCAGCTGGATGTTGTTGGCCTTGGCCACCTCGGCCGGATTCTTGCCGGCGCGCAGGTCGGCGGCGATCTTGTCGGCGGCTTCCTTGGTCGGAACGGTCAGGGTGACGAAGGTGCGCTTTTCCGGGTCAGCCAGGGCGGCCTTGCGGAACTCATAGCGCTCTTGAATCTGTTCTTCGGTGACGGTCGGGCGCGGGTCATTCGGACCCGGCGTGAACAGCACCAGGGAGATCATGCGGAACTCGGGGCTGCGCAGACGCGCCTCGTTTTCCTTCATGAAGGCGGTCAGTTGGGCGTCGGTCGGGGCGCCCGCGCGGCCGGCCATGTCCTGAGTGACCGAGAACCAGCGGCCGTCGCGCGTTTCCAGCGCCTGGCCCGCCAGCAGGGCGGCGTAGACGCGCGGCGCCTGAAGACCGGCGAACACGGCCGAACCGACGTGCGAGGTGACATACTGGTCGCGCAAATCCTGCTCGAGCATTTCCGAGGTCAGGTTCTGCTGGGCCAGGGCCTGGGCGTAGAGGTCTTTGTCGAACTGGCCGGTGATCTGGTTGAAGAAGGCCGGAATCTTGCGGATTTCCGCCAGCACCAGCTCCTTGCCTGGACGGATGCCCGCCTTATAGGCCCAGTCCAGGAAGCCCAGGCGCTGAGTCTGGCTGTCCAGATACTGCTGGTGCAGGTTCTCCTTGACCATGTCGTCATAGCTGACGGGACGACCGGCCTGTTCCTGCAGATTGGCGCGCACGCGTTCGAAGTCGCCGCGGAACTGGTTGGAATCGACGCTGCGGTCCCCGGCGCTGATGATATGGCGCGGCCCCAGATTGGCGAAGATGTCGGATTGCGCCCCGACGATCAGGAAGCTGAGGATGATCAGGGCGAACAGGCCGGCGGCCCATTTCGACTTGGCGAAGTTTCGGAAGTACGTGATCATCGAAAAGAACCTGACGAGGGCCGGCGTCGAAAGGGCGCCAAGGGTCGCGTATAGGGGGTGCGGGGCCGCCGCCGCAAGTGAGGCTTGACGACATCTTGGCTTCCGCCGCTGTCGCCACTAGACAGGCCGCATGAAACAATCTGTGAAGCTGGTCGCCGGCAACTGGAAAATGAACGGCCTGGGCGCGAGCCTGGCCGAGGCTGAAACCCTCGAGAAGGCGCTGAAGGAACAGGCTGCGGCCTGTCGCGTGGCCCTGTGCCCGCCCGCCACTTTGATCGATCGCATGGCCCAGGCGTTGAAGGGCGGCGCCGTCGAGATCGGCGGGCAGGACTGCCACGCTGAAACCTCGGGCGCCTACACCGGATCGGTCTCGGCCGAGATGGTCCGTGATGCGGGCGCCCGCCTGGTGATTCTCGGCCACTCGGAGCGCCGCGCCGGATTCGGCGAGACCGACGCCGACGTCGCCGCCAAGGTCGAGGCCGCCCTGGCCGCCGATCTGGAGCCGATCATCTGCATCGGCGAGACGCTGCAGGAACGCGAAGCCGGGCAGGCGGTCGAGGTCGTCAGCCGTCAAGTCGCTGGCTCGCTGCCGGCCTCGCTGGCGGGCAAGGCGTTCGCCGTCGCCTATGAGCCGGTCTGGGCCATCGGCACCGGCCTGACGCCGACGCTGGAGCAGATCGAGGAAGTCCACGCCGCCGTGCGCGCCGCCATGGTCGCCAAGCTGGGCGACGGCGGCCGCGTCGCCCCAATCCTGTACGGCGGCTCGGTCAAGCCGTCGAACGCCAGGGAGATCCTGGCGGTGGCCGAGGTCGGCGGCGCCCTGGTCGGCGGCGCCTCGCTGAAGGCCGAAGACTTTCTGGGCATCATCCGCGCGGTTTGACCGCGCGCCTGAGCGTTTGCCCGAAACCTCCATCAATGTTAGAGGCGGCCGCTTGATCGGCGCGCTTCTGCGCCCACATGAATGACGCCATGCTCCAGACCATTCTGCTCGTCGCCATGATCCTGATCTCGGTCGCCCTGTCGGCCGTGATCCTGCTGCAACGTTCCGAGGGCGGCGCCCTGGGCATGGGCGGCGGTCCTTCGGGCTTCATGACGGCGCGCGGGGCGGGCAATCTGCTGACCCGCACCACGTCGATCCTGGCGATCGCCTTCTTTGTCTGCGCCATCGGCCTGACGATCGCGGGCAACTATGCGCGCGGTTCGCGCTCGGTGATCGACGCCGACGCCGTCGGCTCCATCGCTGTGGACCAGCCGCAACAGACGGCTCCGGCTACGCCTGAAGCCGCACCGGCGACCCCGGCCGCTCCGGCCGCTCCGTCGCTGGACGATCTGGAAGCCAGCTTGCCGGCCGGCCAGGGCGCGCCCGCCCAATAAGGGCGTCGCCGCCATCGAGTTTTGGGGAAGCGCGCCGCAAGGCGCGCTTTCTTCTTTTGATCAACAGTTGGATTTTTCCTGAGCCCCTGCGCGCAGGACGAATCATGGAGTAAGGTGTCCGCCCATGGCTCGCTATGTGTTCATCACCGGCGGCGTGGTTTCCTCTCTTGGAAAAGGCCTCGCCTCCGCCGCTCTCGGCGCTCTTCTGCAAGCGCGGGGCTACAAGGTCCGCCTGCGCAAGCTGGACCCCTATCTCAACGTCGATCCGGGCACGATGAGCCCCTATCAGCACGGCGAAGTCTTCGTGACCGACGACGGCGCCGAGACGGATCTCGACCTGGGCCACTATGAGCGCTTCACCGGCGTCTCGGCGGCCAAGTCGGACAACATCACGACCGGTCGCATTTATCAGACGATCATCGAGAAGGAGCGTCGCGGCGACTATCTGGGCGCGACGGTTCAGGTGATTCCGCACGTCACCGACCAGATCAAGCAGTTCTGCCTGAACCCGGCGAAGACGGACGACGGCGAGGATGTGGACTTCGTCCTGGTCGAGATCGGCGGCACGGTCGGCGACATCGAAGGGCTGCCCTTCTTCGAGGCGATCCGTCAGCTGGAGCAGGATCTGCCGCGCGGCCAGTCGTGCTTCGTCCACCTGACCCTGCTGCCCTTCATCAAGACCGCGGGCGAGATGAAGACCAAGCCGACGCAGCACTCGGTCAAGGAGCTGCGCTCCATCGGCATCCAGCCCGACATCCTGCTGTGCCGTTGCGAGGCGCCGATCCCGGCCGACGAGAAGCGCAAGATCGCCCAGTTCTGCAACGTCCGTCCCGACAGCGTCATCCAGGCGATGGACTCGGCCGACATCTACGCCGTGCCGCTGGACTATCACCGCGAGGGTCTGGACACCCAGGTTCTGGCTCACTTCGGCCTGACCGACGCGCCCGAGCCGGAGCTGTCAGGCTGGAACGAGATCGTGCGCCGCCGCCTGCACCCGGACGGCGAAGTCACCATCGCCGTGGTCGGCAAATACACCGTCCTGAAGGACGCCTACAAGTCGCTGATCGAGGCCCTGCAGCACGGCGGCGTGGCCAACAACGCCAAGGTCAACATCGACTGGGTCGAGGCCGACACCTTCGCCGGCGACCCGCAGGCCTGCGCCGAACGGTTGGAAGGCGCCCACGCCATCCTGGTGCCCGGCGGCTTCGGCGAACGCGGGGCCGAGGGCAAGATCGAGGCGGCGCGCTACGCCCGCGAGCGCAAGATCCCGTACTTCGGCATCTGCTTCGGCATGCAGATGGCGGTGATCGAGGCGGCGCGGAACCTGGCGGGCTATCCCAAGGCGACCTCGACCGAGTTCGGCCCTGCGGAAGAGCCCGTCGTCGGCCTGATGACCGAGTGGGTCCAGGGCAATGAACGCGTGAAGCGCGAGCAGGGGGGCGATCTGGGCGGCACCATGCGTCTGGGCGCCTATGCGTCCACCCTGGCGCCTGGCTCGAAGATCGCCGAGATCTACGGCCAGACTGACATCAACGAGCGCCATCGTCACCGCTATGAGGTGAACATCAACTACCGGCAGGCGGTGGAGGAGAAGGGCGGCCTGTTCTTCGCCGGTCTGTCGCCGGACGGCGTGCTGCCCGAGACGGTGGAGCGCAAGGATCATCCCTGGTTCATCGGCGTGCAGTATCACCCTGAATACCGCAGCCGCCCCTTCGCTCCGCACCCGCTGTTCGCTAGCTTCATCGAAGCCGCGCTGGTGCAGAGCCGCTTGGTCTGATCACGAACGGTTGTTGCGGTTTTCGCCGA
The DNA here is from genome assembly GCF_001956865.1 of Brevundimonas sp. ZS04. Classification (NCBI taxonomy): domain Bacteria; kingdom Pseudomonadati; phylum Pseudomonadota; class Alphaproteobacteria; order Caulobacterales; family Caulobacteraceae; genus Brevundimonas; species Brevundimonas sp. ZS04. Next base: position 164,604 of record NZ_MTHE01000003.1, on the reverse strand, counting down.
ACCGTGTGTCATCATGCTGTTAACCTTTAGGGTCGACGCAGATGGCAGGCGACATTCTCTACTTCCTGCACCGGCATTTTCGCGCGGTGTTTCTGATCGGCGCCACGGTCGGCGTGATGACGCTCGGCCTGATGGTTCGCGGCGTTCTGGGGTTGCTGTTCAGCGTGTCGACTGGCGGCGGCGCCGGTTGAGGGCGTTCCCGAGCTGAGGTTGTCTCAAGCGGCGGTCATTTGACGCGCAGACTCTGTGGCTCGGCCGACGACAAGCCTGACCGTATCGACTATCCCTGACCTGATCGCCGAGGGATTGGCAGGGAGTTCAGTGTTGATCGAGTTTCAGGCGCACGTCGTTGACGAGGTCGTGGTGACGGCGGCGCGGTTGCCGCCTGCGGCGGGCGAGGCGGCCTTTTCGGTCATTCGGCTGGACGAAGCGGCGCTGGCGCGCGCGGATCGGCTGGACGAGGCCCTGAGCGCTGTTCCGGCCGTGTCCCTGTTCCGGCGCACCTCCAGCCTGGCGGCCAACCCCACGACACAGGGCATTTCCTTGCGCGCCATCGCGCCGTCAGGCGCGGGGCGGACCCTGGTGACGTTGGACGGCGTGCCCATGAACGATCCCTTCGGCGGCTGGGTGATCTGGTCGCAGACGCCGACGGAGAGCCTGGAGAGCCTCGACATCGTGCGGGGAGCCGGGGCTGGCCCCTATGGCGCAGGCGCTCTGACGGGCGTGATCCAACTGCGCGAGCGGGAGCGCGGCGGCGTGCTGTCCGCCTCGGTCGCTGAACGGGGAGGGGCGCGGCTGGCCGGGGCCGGCGGATTCGATCTCGGGCCGGCGCGGCTGACGGCGTCCACCCTGTATGAGACCAGCGACGGTTATACGCCTGTGCGCGGCGCGGCGGCCGGGGCGGCGGACACGCCGTTGAATCTGGAGGCGCGCGCGGCGGCCCTGCGGCTGGACGCGCCGCTGGGACAGATCAGCGTGTCGCTGCGGGCTTCGGCCTATGACGAAGAGCGCGGTTCAGGCCTCGCGGGGGCGCGATCCAGCGCCAGCGGGCGCCTGCTGTCCGCCACGGCGGCGCGACGACCGGACGAGGGCCGCTACGGCTGGCGCTTGCAGGCGTGGCGGCGCGAAAGCGACTTCGCCAACACCTCCGTCGCCGTGGCGGCGGATCGCAACGCGACCACGCCCGCCAACGACCAATATGAGACCCCTGCGACCGGCTGGGGCGTCAACGCCGCCTTGCGTCGCGCGACGCGCGACGTCGCCGGAGGGCGGCTGGAATGGGAGCTGGGCGCCGACGCCCGCTTCAACGAGGGCGAAACGCGCGAGCGTTTCCGCTTCATGCAGGGGGCCTTCACCCGCGACCGCGTGGCGGGCGGCGAGACCTCGGTGGCGGGTGTCTATGGCGAAGGGTCGTGGAGCGACGACCTGTGGCTGGTGGCTGGCGGGCTGCGGCTGGACGGCTGGCGCAATGAGAATGGTCGGCGGCGAGAGTGGGACCGCGCCACGGGCTCGCCGACCTTGGATGAGAGCGATCCGGATCGTTCGGGCGAGGTGGTCAGCGCCCGCCTGGCGGCGCGCCGTTTCATCGGCGGCGGTTGGGCGGCGCGGGCGGCGGCCTATTCCGGCTTCCGCCCGGCGAGTCTGAATGAGCTGCACCGGCCGTTCCGCGTCGGCAACGACCTGACCGAGGCCAATGCGGCTCTGGTTCCCGAGACGCTGCAAGGGATCGAGGCCGGGCTGGCGTTCGAGGGGCCGATTTCGGCTTTCGGCGTCAATCTGTTCTGGAACCGGATCGAGGACGCCATCGTCAACGTCACCATCGCCGAGGGGGCGGGAACGTTTCCGCGGGCGGGTTTCGTTCCGGCGGGCGGCGTTCTGCGCCAGCGTCAGAACGCCGGGACCATCGAGGCCAAGGGCGTGGAGCTGACGGCGCGTCAGGCGCTGCGAGGCGGGTTGACCCTGAACGGCGCCCTGTCGATCACCGACGCGCGGATGGACGGCGGATCAGCCGCGCCTCAGCTGACGGGGCTGCGTCCCGCGCAGGCGCCGATCTGGAGTGCGACGGGCGGGCTGGACTGGCAGGCGTCTGACCGGCTCGGCCTGTCGATACAGGCCCGCTATGAAAGCAAGCGCTTCGAGGACGATCTCAACAGCCGCGTGCTGGAGGCCGCCGTCACTGTCGACGCGCGTGCGGAATGGCGCGCCGGACCGCGAACCCTGCTGTGGCTGGCGGCGGACAACCTGTTCGACGCCGAAGTCGAGGTCTCGGAAACGGCGGGCGGCGTTGCCGGCTACGCTCCGCCGCGCACCTTGTCGCTGGGTCTGCGCCTGTCCTACTGAGGCGTGGCTCAGGCGGCGGCTGAGGCCGCCAGCTCGGCGTTGGTGACGCGGTTCCTGCCCGTCCGTTTGGAGGCGTAGAGCGCTTCGTCGGCGCGTTCCAAGAACTGCGAAGCCGCCTCGCCGGAATGGCGAAGGGCGAAGCCGATGGAAATGGTCACGGCCCCCAGGTCGTCATTGGTCGAACGACGACGCAGGCTGCGCGAGGCGATCTCTTCCCTGGCGGCGTTGAGGGCGGCTTCGATCGCGCCCCCCGTCTCGCGCGGGAAGATGACGGCGAACTCTTCACCGCCATAGCGGGCGGCGATGCGCGGCGTGCGTGCGATGCGGGCCAGGACGCTGGCGACATAGCGCAGCACCTGGTCGCCCGTCTGATGGCCCCAGGTGTCGTTGAAGCGTTTGAAGTGGTCGATATCGATCAGCGCCAGTCCGATGGGCGTGCCGTCGCTCTCGGCTTCGTCGCACATACGCTGCAGCTGTTCGTCGAACGCCTTGCGGTTGGCCAGATTGGTCAGGGCGTCGGTCATGGCGTCGCGACGGACCTGCTCCAGGTGGTCGCGCAGCTTGACGACTTCGCGGTTGGAGGATTCCAGACGACGCTCCAGCGCCGAGGTGTGGCGTCGGATCCGCCGCGTGGCGTCGCTGAGGGAGGAAACGATGACGCCCAGGCTGTCGGTGTCAGGCGCCGAGGCCATGCGGTCGACCGCCTGTGACAGGGTGTCGCCGTAGTCGGCCTGGCTTTCGCGCGCCTTGTCGATGGCGGCGGCGACGGCGGCCAGTTCGCGGTTCAGCACGGCGCCCGCGTCGCGAATCTCTTCCGACAGGCGGCTGCGGGGCAGGAATTCGGCGGCCAGCATCTCGGCTGTGGTGTCAGTGAAGGGCGCGCCGCTGGCCAGCAGCCGCGCCATCTCCTGGCTCAATGGGCTGTCCGGCGCACTGAGATAGTGCAGCCAGAGCTCGAAGTTCAGCGGAGTCGGCCAGACGCTCGCCTCTTGCATCGCATCAACTGCGCGGTGCGCCAAGGCATAGGCTTCCGGACTACGAACCGTGGTTTCGACCTGAGTGGTCATGCCTTGAAGCGCCCCTGGAAAGTTCAGGCCAGGAGGTTAGCCCGGCCTTCCGTAACGCAGGGTTAAATCAAGAATCGCGACGTCAATCAGCAAAAATAACCGGGCGACGCAGGAAAGCCGGCACATCATCACCGAAAGCGCTGCCCCGGATATCGCCGGACGATTTGGCGACGGCAGGAGCGGCGGCGGGAGCCGCAGTCGAGGCGCGATCGTCGGACTTCTTGCGGCTGCGCGAACGACGCGGCGCTTCATCGGCCTTGGGCGCGACGACTTCAGAGGCGACGGGCGCGTCGGCCTCGATGTCGACCGGGGCGGCTTCAACCGTCTTGCGCGAACGGCTGCGTTCGCTGCGCTCGCCGCGTCCACGGCCGCGCGAAGAGCGGCTGTCGTCGCGCGGGCGATCCTTGATCGAGGCGAAGTCGATGTCGTCCAGCGGCAGTTCGACCGGCTCCTTCTTGATCAGCTTCAGCACCTTGTCCAACGACTTGTCGTCGGCGGGCGTCACGATCATGAAGGCCTCGCCCAGACGCCCGGCGCGGCCGGTGCGGCCGATGCGGTGGACGTAGTCGTCGGCGTGGTGAGGAACGTCATAGTTGAAGACGTGGCTGACCGCCGGGATGTCCAGACCGCGCGCGGCGACGTCCGATGCGACCAGCAGCTTCAGCTCGCCGCTGCGGAAGTCGGACAGCGTCTTCATCCGCAGGGACTGGTCCAGATCGCCATGGATCGGCGCGGCGTTGAAGCCGTGGACCTGAAGCGACTTGGCGACGATGTCGACTTCCGACTTGCGATTGCAGAAGACGATGCCGTTCTGGACCTCGCCGCGCTCGACCAGGGCGCGCAGGGCGGTGCGCTTGGCCTTGGGGTCCGAAGTCGGCAGGCGGGTGATATGCTGGGTGATGGTGTCGGCGGTCGTGGCCGGACGCGCCACCTCGATCCGGGTCGGATCCTTGAGGAACTGCTGCGTCAGGCGCGTGATCTCCGGCGGCATGGTGGCCGAGAAGAACAGGGTCTGGCGACGCGGCGGCGTCAGTTTGAAGATGCGCTCGATGTCCGGGATGAAGCCCATGTCCAGCATCCGGTCGGCCTCGTCGACCACCATCAGCTCGACGCCGGTCAGCAGCATCTTGCCGCGATCGAACAGGTCCAGCAGGCGGCCCGGCGTGGCGATCAGTACGTCCACGCCCTTGTTCAGGGCGGCGACCTGGTCGCCCATGGAGACGCCGCCGATCAGCAGCACCCAGTTCAGGCGTGTGCCCTTGGCGTATTTGGCGAAGCTTTCGGCGACCTGATCGGCCAGTTCGCGGGTGGGGGCCAGCACCACGGCGCGCGGCATCCGGGCGCGGGCGCGGCCCGAGGCCAGGCGGTCGACCATGGGCAGGGTGAAGGCGGCCGTCTTGCCTGTGCCGGTCTGGGCGATGCCGAGGACGTCGCGTCCGGCGAGGGCCACCGGAATGGCCTGTTCCTGAATGGGGGTGGCGGTCGTGTAGCCGGTATCGGCGACCGCTTGCAGGGTCGTGGGCGAAAGGCCCAGCTTGGAAAACTCAGTCATGCAGTCCTGAAGGGACGGAGGATAGCGTTCGCAAACGCCTTCAGCTGACGGAACCGCCCCTCTTGGGCGAGCGGGCGGCGCGCATCGCCAGTCCTGTTCCGAGCCTGCGGCCGTATAGAGAAAGCCCTACGCCTCAGTCAAGTATTTCCGTTCGGAACGGGCCGCTTGGCAACGGCGTTTCGGCCTGTATGGTCCGCCTGGGGACTGGAAAGACGATTGGGAGAGGGACCGGATGCGCGCAGCCGTGCTGATCACGCTGATCTTGGCCGCGCCTGCGAGCGCGTCAGCCTCAGGCAGCGGCGGAAACGCCGACGCCATGCAGGCGGCTTTCGGCAATACGGTTGTTTCCCATTATCCGGACGGCGATTGGGTCAAGCACTGGTTCGACCGTGACGGCCGCTACCGCGCCCTGTTCTCTGATGGACGGCGCCTGACCGCGCGCTGGGCGCGTGAGGGGGATCGCGTCTGTCTGAACGAAATCCGCCCGCGCATGATCATCTCGCGCTTCTGCACGCCCTATGTCGAGGCATCCGTTGGGGAGAGCTGGCCAGGCCGCGATCCCCTGGGCCGTCGCGTCCGCAATGAGTTGGTCGCGGGGCGGTAAGAAAAACGCCCCCGTTCGTGAGAACGAGGGCGCTTCGTCTTATTCGGCTTCTGCAGCCTTGGCCGCCTTCTTGCCGGGGGCCTTCTTCGCGGCCGGTTTCTTGGCGGCAGGCTCCTTCTTCGCCGCAGGCTTTTTCGCAGCCGCCTTCTTGGCGGGCGCCTTCTTCTTGGGCGCGGCGCCGGCCTTGGCGGCCAGAAGGGGCAGGGCGGCCTCCATCGTCATGTCCTCAGGCGCCGTGCCCTTGGGCAGGGTGGCGTTGATCTTGCCCGACTTGACGTAGGGGCCGTAGCGGCCAGCCATGACCTGCACGGCCTCGCCCGTTTCCGGGTGGGCGCCCAGTTCCTTCAGCGGCGCGGCGGCCGAGGCGCGGCTCGCACGACCCGCGCGTTTCTCAGCCAGCAGGGCCACGGCGCGGTTCAGGCCGACGTCGAACACTTCCTCGATGTCCGCGACGTTGGCGTAAGTGCCCGCGTGCGCCACGAACGGACCGTAGCGGCCCAGGCTGGCGGTGATCATCTTGCCGTCTTCGGGGTGCGGACCCACGTCGCGCGGCAGGCTGAGCAGGCGCAGCGCCTTCTCCAGATCGATCGATGCCGGGGACCAGCCCTTGGGCAGGGACGAGCGCTTGGGCTTGTCCGCATCCGGGGGCGTGGTTTCGACATAGGGGCCGAAGCGACCGATCTTCAGATGCACCGGCTGGCCGGTCGCCGGATCGACGCCCAGTTCGCGATCGCCGCTCTCGGCGCCGCCGTCGGCCGCGTCGGGAGAGGCCACCGGGCGGGTGTATTTGCACTCCGGATAGCGCGAACAGCCGATGAAGGCGCCGAAACGGCTGGTCTTCAGGCTCAGCTGGCCTTCATGGCAGACCGGGCATTCGCGGGGATTGGATCCGTCGCCCTTGTCTGGGAAGATGTGCGGGCCCAGCGCCTCGTTCAGGTGATCGAGGATCGCCGTGGTGCGTAGTTCGCCTGCGGCCTGCGTGGCGGCGTGGAAGTCCTGCCAGAAGCGGCGCAGCAGGGTCTTCCAGTCCAGATCGCCCGCCGACACCTCGTCCAGCTGGGTCTCCAGCGCCGCGGTGAAGTCGTATTCGACCCATTTGGCGAAGAACTGCTCGAGGAAGGCCGTGACCAGCCGTCCCTTGTCCTCGGGATAGAAGCGGTTCTTGTCCATGCGGACGTATTCGCGGTCGCGCAGGGTCGTCAGGATCGAGGCGTAGGTCGACGGGCGACCGATGCCCAGTTCTTCCAGCTTCTTGACCAGGGTGGCTTCCGAGAAGCGCGGCGGCGGCTCGGTGAAGTGCTGGTCGGTGCGGATCGCCTCGACCTTGGCCTTGGCGCCTTCCTTCAGCGCAGGCAGGCGGCCGCCTTCGTCGTCCTCGTCCTCAGCGCCTTTCTGCCTGTCGTCGCGGCCTTCTTCATAGGCGGCGATGAAACCGTCGAAGACCACGACCTGGCCGGTGGCGCGAAGGCCCGTCTGGCCGTCGGGCGTCTCGATCTCGACCGTGGTGCGGTCCAGGCGCGCCGATTCCATCTGCGAGGCGATCATCCGCTTCCAGATCAGCTCATACAGCCGCTGCAGATCGCTATCGAGCCGCAGGGTGTCGGGGCTGCGCAGGATGTTGGTCGGACGAATGGCCTCGTGCGCTTCCTGGGCGTTCTTGGCCTTGGTCTTGTAGTAGCGCGGCTCGGCCGGGACATAGGCGGGGCCGAAACGCTGGCCGATGGCCTCGCGCGCCTGGGCGATGCCCTCGGGCGTCACATAGACGCCGTCGGTACGCATGTAGGTGATCAGGCCGCCGGTGTCGTCGACGCCCTCATACAGCTTCTGCGCCGCCTGCATGGTGCGCTGGGCGGTGAAGCCCAGCTTGCGTGCGGCTTCCTGTTGCAGGGTCGAGGTGGTGAAGGGCGGGGCGGGAGACCGCTTGGCCGGCTTCTTCTCGACCGACTTGATGGTGAAGTCGCCGCTGTGAACAGCCTCGCGCGCAGCCATGGCCATGGCCTCGGACACGATGTCCAGGCGCTGGACGCGCTTGCCGTCATGCTTGACCAGACGGGCGGTGAAGGGCGGGCTGTCGGCGATCAGGTCAGCCTCGACCGACCAGTATTCCTGCGCCTTGAACTTCTCGATCTCCATCTCGCGATCGACGACGATGCGCAGGGCGACCGACTGAACGCGACCGGCCGAACGGGCGCCCGGCAGCTTGCGCCACAGCACCGGCGACAGGTTGAAGCCCACCAGATAGTCCAGCGCCCGGCGCGCCAGATAGGCGTCCACCAGCTCCATATCCAGCTGGCGCGGGTTGGCCATGGCCTCCAACACGGCGGACTTGGTGATGGCGTTGAAGGTGACGCGCTGGACGTCCGTGTCCTTCAGCGCCTTCTTCTTGTTCAGGATCTCCAGAACGTGCCAGCTGATCGCCTCACCCTCGCGGTCGGGGTCGGTCGCCAGGATGACGCGGTCGGCGGCCTTGGCGGCCTCGGCGATCTCGGACAGGCGCTTGGAGGCCTTCGCGTCGACCTCCCAGTGCATGGCGAAGTCATCGTCGGGCAACACCGAGCCGTCCTTCGACGGCAGGTCGCGGACGTGGCCGTAGGAAGCCAGAACCTTATAGTCCGAGCCCAGGTATTTATTGATGGTCTTGGCCTTGGCGGGGCTCTCGACGATAACGAGATTCATGGCGCTCTATCGGGGAAAACGGGGCGCGAACGTGGTTGCGGCGGACGCGGAAGTCAATCGGCCCGTTTTATATGAGCAACCTTTCCGGGTAACGTGAGTTTACAAACCTCCTTGAGTTGTGTTCCTCTCAGGCGTTCTCGGGAGGGTTGACGATGAACAAGCCAGTGCAACGACGTCGCAAGGCGACAGGCCCTGACCTGACGGACTATCCGGTCCGTGAATATGTGGCCGCCATGGCCACCGAACTGGCCGGAATGGCCCGCTGGGACGGGGATGAGCGGCTGGCCGGTCTGCTGGAAAGCGCGGCGGATATGGCCCGCCGCACCGCGCCCGCCTAGGTCGAGGCCAGTCCGCCGGGCAGCAAGGTCGCCCGCCCTGCGAGGTGAAGCTCCAGCAGGGCGGCGGCCGTTTCCGCAATTGACAATCCGGCTGCGCGCGCCAGTTCGTCGCGACCGATGGGCGTCGGCGACAGCAGGGCTTCGATACGATCCAGCACCGCATCGTTGATCTGATCCGGCGAACCGGCGGCGAACGGCGAATCAGCAGGTGGTTCGCGCAGCGTTCGCAGAGCGGCGTAGGCGCGCTCTATGTCCTCGATCCCTTCGCACAGGATGGCGCCCTGACGCAGCAGCTCGTTCGGCCCTTTGGAGCGCGGGTCCAGCGGCGAGCCCGGTACGGCGAAGACGTCGCGGCCCTGTTCGCCCGCCAGCCGCGCGGTGATCAGGGAGCCTGAGCGGATTTCCGCCTCGACCACCACCACGCCGCGCGACAGGCCCGAGATTATGCGGTTGCGACGCGGGAAGTCGCGCGCCTGCGCCCGCGCGCCGACGGGGCTTTCTGATACGATGCAGCCGCGCTCGGCGATCTGGCGATACAGGTCGGCGTTGTCGGACGGATAGACGTCGTCCACCCCGCCGCCCAGCACGGCGACCGTACCGGTCTCCAGCGCGCCCAGATGCGCCGCCGCATCGACGCCGCGCGCTAGACCCGAGACGACGACCTGGCCGCTTTCGCCCAACTGCTGGGCCAGGCCGCGCGCGATGCGCTGGCCGCCCGCCGAGGCGATGCGCGCCCCGACGATGGCCATGCAGGGCCGCTGCATCAGGGCCGGATCGCCCAGCGTCCACAACAGGGGCGGCGGCGGATCGACGGCGGCCAGGGCCTCAGGATAGGCGGTCTCGCCCCACAGGATCAGCTGCGCGCCGATACGGGCGCCGGCCTCCAGTTCGGCCTCGACGGTTTCGGGCGCCGGGATGGAATAGCCGTTGCGTCCCCGGCTGCGGATCAGGTCGGGCAGGGCGTCCAAGGCGCGCTCGGCCGAACCGAACCGCTGCAACAGTTGGGAAAAGGCCACGGGGCCGACGCGGTCGGTCCGGGCGAGCCGGAGGCGGGCGAAGCGCTCGGCCTCCGACAGGAGCGTCACGCCTTCTTCGCCCCGATCTTGGGCTCGGCGCCTTTCAGCAGGCGGCCGATGTTCTCATGGTGGCGGATGAAGATCAGGACGGCGGTGAAGACCGCCATGATGAAGATGGGCTGCGGCGCAGGCAGACCCAGCGCAGGCAGGGGCAGCAGGGCGTATAACGGCGTCAGCGCCGCCGCCACCAGGGCCGACAGGGAGGAATAGCGCAAGGCGAAGGCCATGATCAGCCAGGTCGCCGCCGCCAGCAGGCCCAGCGGCCAGCACGCGGCCAGGATCAGGCCGAAAAAGGTCGCCACCCCCTTGCCCCCCTTGAACCCCAGCCAGACGGGGAACAGGTGGCCCAGGAAGGCCGCGCCGCCGGCGATGGCGCCCGCGACGTCGGTTCCCAGCAGATGACGCGCGATCAGCAGGGCGACCGCGCCCTTGCCCGCGTCCAGGATCAGGGTGGCGATGGCCAGATCCTTGCGCCCGGTGCGCAGGACGTTGGTCGCGCCGATATTGCCCGAGCCGATGTTGCGCACGTCGCCCGCGCCCGCCGCGCGGGTCAGGACCACGCCGAACGGGATGGAGCCCAGCAGGTATCCGCCAATAGCCACAAGCCCGAGCGTAAGGAGCGCCGGCCCCGCCAGATCCTGCAAGTGATTCGCTCCCCTTAACGTGCGTCGTGGACGATGCGGCCCGAAACGACGGTGAGCAAGACCTTCCCTTGCAGTCGCCGCCCGTCAAAGGGCGAATTCTTCGACTTGGAGCGCAGGGTCGCGGCGTCGATCACCACCGGCGCCCCGGCGTCGAACAGCACCAGATCGGCGGGCGCGCCTTGCGACAGCTCTCCGGCCTCCAGGCCCAGCAGGGCGGCCGGGCCCTGCGTCAGCGGCCGCAGCACGTCCAGCAGGTCGACGCCGTATTCGTGGTGTAGCGTCAGGGCGGCGGGCAGCAGCGTTTCCAGACCCACGGCGCCCGGCTCGGCCTCGGCGAAGGGGCGACGCTTGTTCTCGGCCGGTTCGGGACAGTGTGCTGAGGTGATGACGTCGATCAGGCCGTCGCGCACCGCCTCGACCAGGGCCTGCCGGTCGCTCTCGGCGCGCAAGGGCGGGTCCAGCCGGTAGAAGGTGCGGTAGTCGCCGATGTCGATCTCGTTGAAGCACAGGTGGTTGATCGAGGCCGAGGCCGCGACCTCCAGCCCTCGCGCACGGGCGCGGGCCAGCGTTTCAAGCGCGCCCTCGGTCGAGATCTGGTCGATCAGGAAGCGCGCGCCGGTCTGCTCGACCAGGGCCAGGTCACGCTCCAGCTGGATGCGCTCGGCGATGGCGGGGGCGCCTGACAGGCCCAGCCGCGTCGCCAGTTCGCCCGAGGTCGCGACCGCGCCCTCCGACAGCCACGGCTCGGTCGGACGACAGGCGATCAGGGCGTTGAAGGAGGCGGCGTAGCTCATGACCCGTTGCAGGGTGCGGGTGTTGCGGATCACCCGGTCGCCGTCGGTGAAATAAAGAGCGCCGGCCTCATGCATCAGGCCGATCTCGGCCATGCGTTCGCCGTCGCGCGCTTGCGTCGCCGCCCCTGCTGCGCGGACGTGCACCAGATCGAGCGCCGCGCCGCGCCGCTGGATGTGGTCGATCAGGGCCGGGTCGTCGATGGCGGGGTCGGTGTCGGGCTGGACGACGATGGTGGTGACGCCGCCCGCCGCCGCCGACAGGCTGGCCGACTTCAGCGTTTCCTTGGGCTCGTTGCCCGGCTCGCCGGTCTTGACCCGGATGTCGATCAGGCCGGGCGCCAGGCAGCGGCCCTCGGCGTCGATGATCTGCACGCCCTCGGGGCGTTGGGTCGCCTGTCCGTGGATGACCTCGACGATGCGGCTGTTCTCGATCAGGACGGCGCCTGGGCCGTCATAGTCGCTGGCTGGATCCAGCAGGCGGGCGTTGATGATGGCGATCGGCTGTTGAGCGGCGGTCATGCGGCGCCTCCCGCGCGGCGGTGGGCGAGGGCGGCCAGGACGGCCATGCGGGCAGCGACGCCCATCTCGACCTGATCCTGGATCAGGGAGACGCTCAGATCGTCGGCCACGTCGGAATCGATCTCGACGCCGCGGTTCATCGGGCCGGGGTGCATGACCCTGGCGTTCGGCGCGGCCCAGGCCAGCTTTTCGCGGTCTAGACCCCAGAAGCGGAAATACTCGCGCGTCGAGGGGATCAGGGCTCCCGCCATCCGCTCCAGCTGAAGGCGCAGCATCATGACCACGTCGACGCCCTTTAGACCCTCCTTCATGTCGTGGAAGACCTCGCAGCCCCAGCGGTCGGCGTCGCCGGGCACCAGCGTCGGCGGCCCGATCAGCCGCACCCGCGCGCCCATCATCTGCAGCAGGGCGACGTTCGAGCGCGCCACGCGGCTGTGGGCGATGTCGCCGCAGATGGCGATGCTCAGCCCGCCTACGTCGCCGAAGGCGCGGCGCAGGGACAGCAGGTCCAGCAGGGCCTGCGTCGGGTGCTCATGGCGCCCATCGCCCGCGTTGACGACGGCGCAGCCCACCTTCTGCGACAGCAGGTCCACCGCGCCGGAAGACGCGTGGCGCACCACCAGAATCTCCGGCTTCATGGCGTTCAGCGTCACGGCGGTGTCGATCAGCGTCTCGCCCTTCTTCACCGAGGAAGAGGCGACAGGCATGGTCACCACGTCGGCGCCCAGACGCTTGGCCGCGATCTCGAAGGAAGAGCTGGTCCGCGTCGAGTTCTCGAAGAACAGGTTCACGACCGTCTGGCCGCGCATCAGGTCGACGCCCTTGGCCGACTGCCGGTTGAAGTCGACGAAGGCGTCGGCCAGGTCCAGCAAGGCCAAGGCGGCGGGCGGGTTCAGATCGCCTGCGGCCAGGAAGTGATCGCGGGGGAACGGGGTCAGCCGTTCCTGAATGAGTTCGGTGACGGGAGCGGCTTGGGTCATCGAGACGCCGCTATAGGCGGGACTCAGGTCAGATGGAATAGCAGCAGCGCCATTGGAATGCCGATCACGGAGAATACCGTCGTCGCCGCGATGATCCCGGCCATCAGCGGCGCGTCTCCGCCCATCTGTCGCGCCAGCACATAGGCGGAGGCGGCGCCGGGCGCCGCGCCGCACAGCAGGGCGATTCCTTGCGCCAGCTCATCGCCGCCATAGAGGCGCGCCAGTTGCCACATGGCCAGCGGCGTCACGATCATCTTGACCACGACCACGGCGCCGACCGTCACCCGCGTGCGCGCCAGTTCGCGGAAGCTCAGCCCTGCGCCCGCCACGATCAGGCCCAGCGGCAGGGCGGCTGAGCCCAGCAGTTGCAACGTCTCGCTCACCCCCGGCGGCTGGGGCGCGCCCGAGAAGTTCAGCGCCAGTCCCAGCAGGCAGGCCAGCAGGATGGGGTTGGACATCATCGCCCGGAACAGCGCCCTGGGCGAGGCGCCGCGCTGGTCCGCGCCCCATTTGGCCAGGACGACGACGCTGAGGATGTTGCTGACCGGGATCATGGCGGCGATGACCACGGCGGCCAGACCGACGCCCGCCGGTCCGAAGGTCGCCTGCACGACCGGCAGGAAGACGAAGCTGTTCCAGCGGATCATGCCCTGAAAGACGCTGGTGTAGGCCGGGCCGCTGAGGGGCAGCAGGGGCTTGGACAGCAGGGTCAGGGTCGAAATGATGATGGACACGGTCACTGCGGCGGCGCCCGCCGCGCCCGCGGCAGAGCCCGACAGGTCCGCATTCCAGATCGCCGGGATCAGGAAGCCGGGATAGAGGACATTGATGGCCAGCTTCTCGATCGGCCGCCAGGCGGCGTCGGGCAGGTAGTCCGACTTCTTCAGGCCATAGCCGAGCGCCAGCAGCAGGAAGACCGGCAGGACGCCCGCGAGGATGGCCGCCATCTCAGCCGCGCAGCCGGTCCAGCGCGCCTTGCAGGATCCAGGCGGCGGCGGTGCGGTCCACCACATCGGCGCGGCGCTTGCGGGTCAGGTCCAACTCGTCGATCAGGAAGCGCTCGACCGCCGTGGTCGACAGGCGTTCGTCCTGAAAGGCGACGTTGACCGGCCGGAACCGCTCCAGATTGCGGGCGAAGGCGCGGCACGATTGGGCGCGCGGTCCTTCGGTGCCGTCCATGTTCAGCGGCAGGCCGATGACCAGGGCCGAGACCTTGCGGCCGTCCATGATCCTGAACAGTTGTTCGGCGTCCTGGCTGAACTTGGTCTTGCGGATCAGCTCCAGCGGACTGGCGATGATACGGCCGGTGTCGGACACGCTGACGCCGATGGTGTTCTCGCCTAGATCCAGACCCAGCCACGGGGTGTTGGGCGGGCAGGCGGCGGGCAGTTCGGAGAGATCAAGGACAGGCACGAGGGCGCGTTAGGCCCAGACGGGGCGCGTGTCAAAGCGTGGGCCCCTTTTCCCTCCGCCGGGATGAGCGGAGTTGGAGACGGACTCACACGTCGTCGTCCCCGACCGGCCCGCCTTCGTTCTCCAGGCTGCGGATCGAGCGCACTTCCTTGCGGGTGAACTTCAGCCGCACGCCCAGGCCGCCGTCTTCTTCGTGCAGGAAGACGGCGCCGCCTTCCTCCAGCGCGGCCTGAAGGCGGCTGCGGGCCTCGTCGCCGGGATCGACGTTTTCGCGCTCGAAGTCGGCCAGGGCGTCCGCCGTCAGGCCGGACAGGCGGGCCACATGGTCGCGCGGCCATTGCACCAGGGCGCGCGCGGCGCGGACTTGGGGGCCGGTGATCTTCATGGTCGCGTCTCCTGTGATCTGCGCCTCATACTTAGGCGCTGCTCGGGCCTTCGATAGGGGGCGTTTGGCCGCAACGGCCAAGCTCATTTCGCGCCTGCACCCAAATCCTTGTCGAAGCGGCGTCGAGACGCTAATCCCGACCCCTTAGACTCTCATGCTTTGGAGGGCCGCATGGCCATCGACGCCGCGACGGTGCGCAAGGTTGCGCATCTCGCCCGCATCAAGACCCCCGAGGACCGCCTGGAGCCCCTGGCCCAGGAGCTGAACGGCATCCTGAAGTGGATCGAACAGCTGGACGAGGTGGACGTGCAGGGCGTCGAACCGATGACCTCCAACGTGTCCCAGCCGCTGCGCATGCGCGACGACGTGGTTACGGACGGCGACAAGGTCGCTGATGTCCTGTCCAACGCGCCCAAGTCCGCCGACGGCTTCTTCGTCGTGCCCAAGGTCGTGGAGTAAGTCATGACCGATCTGACCAAGCTGACGCTGGCCGACGCCGTCGACGGCCTGAAGGCTAAGACCTTCTCGTCCGAAGAACTGACCAAGGCCTTCCTGACCAACATCGAGGCCTCGAACCCGACGCTGAACGCCTATGTCGAGGTGACGGCGGACAAGGCGATGGAACAGGCGCGCGCGTCCGACGCCCGTCTGGCCAAGGGCGAGGGCGGGGCGCTGGAAGGCGCGCCGCTGGGCATCAAGGATCTGTTCTGCACCGAGGGCGTGCAGACGACCGCCGGCTCCAACATGCTGCGCGGCTTCGTGCCGCCGTATGAATCGACCGTCACCGCCAATCTGTGGCGCGACGGGGCGGTCATGCTGGGCAAGCTGAACATGGACGAATTCGCCATGGGCTCGTCCAACGAGACCTCGGCCTTCGGCCCGGTGAAGAACCCGTGGAAGTCCAAGGGCTCGAACGCCGACCTGACGCCGGGCGGCTCGTCCGGCGGTTCGGCTTCGGCCGTGGCGGCGGACCTGTGCCTGGCTGCGACCGCTTCGGACACCGGCGGCTCGATCCGCCAGCCCGCCGCCTTCACCGGCACCGTGGGCATCAAGCCGACCTACGGCCGCGCCAGCCGCTACGGCATGGTCGCCTTCGCCAGCTCGCTGGATCAGGCCGGGCCGATCGCCAAGACGGTCAAGGATTCGGCCCTGCTGCTGAATTCCATGTGCTCGTTCGACGCCAAGGATTCGACCAGCCTCGACATCCCGACCCCCGACTGGACCCAGTCGGTCGGCCAGTCGGTCAAGGGCCTGCGCATCGGCGTGCCCAAGGAATATGTCCTCGACGGCATGCCCGCCGAGATCCAGAAGCTGTGGGAGCAGGGCGTCGCGTGGCTGAAGGCCGCCGGTTGCGAGATCGTCGAGATCAGCCTGCCGCACACCAAATACGCCCTGCCGACCTATTACATCGTGGCCCCGGCCGAGGCGTCGTCGAACCTGGCGCGCTATGACGGCATGCGCTTCGGCCACCGCGCCGAGCAGTTCACCTCTCTGGACGACCTCTATGCGACCTCGCGCGCCGAGGGCTTCGGCAAGGAGGTCCAGCGCCGCCTGACCATCGGCGCCTATGTGCTGTCGGCGGGCTTCTATGACGCCTATTACGTCAAGGCGCTGAAGGTGCGTCGCCGCATCGCCCAGGACTTCGACAACGTCTGGGGCCAGGTGGACGCCATCCTGACGCCGTCCACCCCGTCGGCCGCCTTCGCCATCGGCGACAAGCAGATCGACCCCCTGACCATGTATCTGAACGACGTCTTCACGGTGACGACCAACCTGGCCGGTCTGCCGGGCATCTCGGTCCCCGCCGGCCTCAGCGCCGACGGCCTGCCGCTGGGCCTGCAGGTCATCGGCAAGGCCCTGGACGAAGCGACCGTCTTCCAGGTCGCGGGCGCCCTCGAAGACGCGGCGGGCTTCGTCGCCAAGCCGGACCGTTGGTGGTGAGCATGACTGATAACTCCAAACTGATCCAGGGCCGCACCGGCGCTTGGGAAATCGTCATGGGTCTGGAGATCCACGCCCAGGTCGCCTCGAACGCCAAGCTGTTCTCGGGCGCGGCGGTCGGCTTCGGCGCCGGGCCGAACGAGCAGGTGTCGCTGGTCGACGCGGGCTTCCCCGGCATGCTGCCGACCCTGAACAAGTATTGCGTCGAGCAGGCGGTGAAGTCGGGCCTGGGTCTGCGCGCCCAGATCAATCTGAAGAGCCAGTTCGACCGCAAGAACTACTTCTATCCCGACCTGCCGACCGGCTATCAGATCAGCCAGCTGTATCACCCCATCGTGGGCGAGGGCGTGGTCGAGGTGGAGGCCGAGGACGGCAGCTTCTTCAACGTCGGCATCGAGCGCCTGCACCTGGAACAGGACGCGGGCAAGCTGATCCACGACCTGTCGCCGACCGAGTCCTACGTCGATCTGAACCGTGCGGGCACGGCGCTGATGGAGATCGTCTCGCGCCCCGACATCCGCACGCCGGAAGAGGCGGTCGCCTACGTCAAGAAGATCCGGACCATCCTGATCTACCTCGGCACCTGCGACGGCGACATGGAGAAGGGCAATCTGCGCGCCGACGTGAACGTGTCGGTCTGCCGCGCCGGGAACTACGACAAGTTCAAGGAAACGGGCGACTTCGGCTTCCTGGGCACGCGCTGCGAGATCAAGAACGTCAACAGCTTCCGCTTCATTTCTCAGGCGATCCAGTATGAGGCGCGCCGCCAGATCGAGATCCTCGAAGACGGCGGTTCGATCACGCAGGAAACCCGCCTGTACGACCCGACGGCGGGCGAGACGCGCTCCATGCGCTCCAAGGAAGAGGCGCAGGACTATCGCTACTTCCCCGATCCCGACCTGCTGCCGCTAGAGCTGGAACAGGCGTGGGTCGACGCCATCAAGGCCGCCCTGCCGGAACTGCCCGACGACAAGCGCCGCCGCTTCATGAGCGAATACGGCCTGTCGCAATACGACGCGGGCGTGCTGATCTCGGAGCAGGCCAAGGCCCTGTATTTCGAGGCCGCCGCGAAGGGCCGCGACGCCAAGCTGGTGTCCAACTGGGTGACGAACGAGGTCTCGGCCCGTCTGGCCGCTGACGGCAAGGACTTCAGCGACAACCCGCTGCCCGCCGCCCATGTGGCGCAGCTGGTCGAACTGATCGAGACGAACGTCATCTCGTCCAAGATCGCCAAGGAAGTCTTCGACTACGTGTGGAACGGCGAAGGCTCGCCCGCCGAGGTGGTCGAGAAGCACGGCCTGAAGCAGGTCACCGACACCGGCGCCATCGAGAAGGCGGTGGACGAGATCATCGCCGCCAACCCCGACAAGGCCGCCGCCGTCGCCGAGAAGCCCCAGGCCATCGGCTGGTTCGTCGGCCAGGTCATGAAGGCCACCGGCGGCAAGGCCAATCCGGCCGCCGTGAACGACATCCTGAAGGCCAAGCTAGGGCTCTGATGCTTGGGGGCTGCGGCCCCCAAACCCCCAGCTGGTCGCTAACGCTCGCGACGCGGGCGCTCGCTGCTTGAGCGACAGGGCGCGTTAAGGGTTAGGCTAGAGCCTTCTTGCAGACCACAAAAAGGCCCCGGAGAGCTCTCTCCGGGGCCTTCCTGTTTTGCGCTACCAGCGCCAGGCGTCGCGGACGACTTCGATGATGTAGCCATCGTAGTCGTCGATCAGATAGATCGCATTGTCGACGTAGACCCATCGCGTGCCTGGAGGCGGATAGCCCAGGCCGTAGGTGCGCCAGTCGTTCACCTGATAGCGCCAGAAGACATCCGGCAGATACTGGCCGACATAGTACTGCCGGTTCCAATAGGTGCGCGGCACGCTGTAGTAGCCGTAGCCGGGCGCGAAATAGAAGCCGATGCGCACGCCGTTCCAGCTGCGGAAGCGTTGGTCATGGCGCCACCAGTCGCTACGGTGACGACGGTCCCAGTCGCGGCGCCACTGGTCGCGATTCCAGCGGTTGTGGAATTCACGATAGTCGCGGTCACGGTTCCACTGGCTGGGACGATCCGGCCTGTTCGGACGCTGGGCGTCCGGGCGACCAGGGCGGTTCCAATCTGGGCGTTCGGGACGGTCTGGGCGATGGGAATCCGGTCGATCTGGGCGCTGGGGACGGTCCGGTCGATTCCAATCCGGACGGTCCGGACGATTGGGTCTGTCAGGCCGCGGTTGATCGGGCCTCTGGGGGCGGTCCGGCCGATCCGGGCGTTGTGGCCGGTCCGGTCGGTTAGGGCGATCGGGGCGATCGGGGCGGTTCCAGTCGGGTCGCTGTTCCTGCCTTTGTTCTAGCCTTTGTTCCGGCCGCTGTTCTGGTCTGCGCTCCGGCCGTTGAGGGCGCGGGCCTTCCTGGCGCGGGCGGTCGGCGTCGCGGTGCTGGCGCTGAGGTTGGCCGCGATCAGGACGACGCGGACCGTCCTCGCGCGCCTGCGGCCGATCCTGGGCCAGAACAGCCATGGGGGCTGGGGCGGGCACGAGGAAGCTGGCGGCCGCCGCGAACATGAGAAGCGAGCGTTTCATGGTCGAAGTCCTCGCACGTCCGAACTGGACGGCTTGCGGACAGAATGGGCCCGGGGCCATGAACTGCTGCTGAACGTCGATCGCAGAGCGGCGTCATGAAAAAAGCCCCGCAAGACAGAGCCTTGCGGGGCGAAGCGATGCCTTGGTCCAGCGTGCCTTAATAGACGTCGCTCAACACGCTGGCGATCAGGCCTGTGGCGACGGCGATCAGCAGGATGTCGTTGCCGGCATGGACGTAGCGATAGCCGCGCGGAGCGGGTCTCAGATTATAAAAATAGGGGTCGTTGACGTAGTAGGAGCGATAGGCGGGCGGCAGGTAGGCGCCCGTGCGCCAGCGATAGCCGTAGTAGCGAGGCTCGACCCGATAATAGCCGTGTCCCGGCGCATACCAGTAGCCGTTGCGTGCGCCGCGATAATCGCGGAACTCGGGCCGCCCGCGCCACCAATTGTGGTTGTCACGGCTCCAGCGGTCGTATCGGCGCTGGTCCTGACGCCATTCTCGACGATCGTCGCGACGGTCTTGACGCCACTCACGACGGTCCTGACGCCACTCACGGCGGTCCTCGCGTCGGTCCTGGCGCCATTCACGACGGTCGTCGCGTCGATCCTGACGCCGCTCACGGTGGTCGTCTCGGCGATCATCGCTCCACTCGCGGCGGTCCCCGCGATGATCCTGCGCCTGGGCCATCATGGGGGCGGCTGTGGTCGCCAGAGCGAGCGCGACGACGGCGGCCTTGGTCAGGCGGTTCATTTGGCAACTCCATTCAAGAAGCGAAATCCCTGTCTGGCGTCGACTTTCACGCTGGTCGAATGAACCGTCGCTGAACCGGCCTGTCAGCTTGCGTCCGCATGCGGACAAGGGCCGCGCTGCGTGGGGCTTGAGCGCGTTAACGCTAATTTCAAACCAACGATACTTGAATGCGTGTCTGATAGCGGGGTCAGAACGACGCCGCGGGGGAGGATTGCTGATGAATCCGCTGCATGACGATCAAGCGCCCCAGGCGCGCGACACCTTGCCCTTGCCCACGCCCGACATGGACGGCGACGCCTTGTTCCGTCTGGGTCTGGCCTATTCGGCGGGACTGGACGGATGCCCGATCGACCGGGTGTCGGCCCATATGATCTTTAACCTGGCCTCCATGAAGGGCTCGATCGAGGCGCGGGAATACCGACGCGACATCAGCCAGGAGATGGAGCACGACGAGATCGCCGAGGCCCAGCGCGCCGCACGCCGCTGGATTGACGCCGGTTCTTCTACGCTCGCCGCCTGATCCAGGCGGTCTGATGAAGTCTTGCGGCGTCTGGACCGGGCGGCGGCGGCGGGGTATGCACCCCGCGAGTTCCCCGTCCGAAGGATTCCGTCCATGCTCGCTCGCATCTATCGCCCGGCCAAGACCGCGATGCAGTCCGGCAAGGCCAAGACGCGCGACTGGCGTCTGGAGTTCGAGCCGGCCTCGGCCCGCACCATCGATCCTCTGATGGGCTGGACCAGCTCGACCGACATGAACGGCCAGGTCCGCCTGTCCTTCGACACCAAGGAAGAGGCGGTCGAATACGCTGAACGCCACGGCATCGCCTTCCGCCTACACGAACCGAACGAGGCGCCGGTCATCATCAAGGCCTACGCCGACAACTTCGCCACCAACCGCAAGCAGTCCTGGACGCACTAACGAGCGACGCCAATTGCGTTGTGCGGCTTCACTTCTCGGATCGTCTGATCGGTGTCGCGGGCCAACCAGGGTATGGGTTTGGCGATAGCGTAGAAGGTCTTGGCGCCACGCGCGGACTCAGTCCCGCCGGAACTCGTCAGATGACCGCAGGCGCTCAGGGTCAGCAACCTGGGCCAGCATCTTCATCATCTGCTCGGCCGAAGGCGTGATGACCGTGAGCGTCGCGGTGAACACGATCATCTAGGCCAGCATCGACATGACGAACACGGGCTTGTCGAATTAGATGGCCAGCACGCCGGTCAGGGCTGTCAGACAGTGCAGCCGATTTGCCCAGCGCGAATGCTCAATTGTCGCCGTCGGAGCTGTAATCAATTCGAGCTTTTCTGATGATGCGTTAGTCATGCCCGACCATCGTGATCACTGCGGGAGTCGGGAATGCACCGAAATCCGCCCTAGGGCCGCCGATACCAGATGCTTAGCTCGTTAGCATCACGCAGCCTTGAGGTCGGGCCGCAGAGTTGGCCGTGGTCGTCGTTCGCTTTAATGGCGTCGATGACGAAGCCGGACTGGTAGAGGAGTAGGGCTACGTCTTCGAACACGAACCGCTCGCCCTTGTAGAGGGCCACGTCATGGCTGCGGCTGCACTCCAGATCGCCGCCGCGCACATTGGCAATCATCTCGCCGAGGCCCAACAGAACCTCCATGTCGAGCCCCTGCACGTCTGAATGGAGGTGGTCGATGCGATCAATTCCGTTCTTGCGGCAAAAATCCTCCAGCCGGATCACCTCAACCTCGATCTGCTGGGTAACCGCGAAGTCCGTCCTACCCGCCCAAGTCTCTTCGATGTTGTCGGCAAAGGCGAGTAGGGATGAGGTTCCCCAGTCACCCTGACCTGCGACGTTGAAGATTGCACGGCCCGGCCAATCCGAAACGGCCTTTTCGATCAGGTGATAATTATCAAACCCAGCCGTGCGCTGGCGGATAGTTTCGGCCAACTCGGGCGTGGGCTCGAAGGCATAAACAACCCATTCAGGATTTCCGGCGAACTCTAAGCCCGCACTCCCGTCGTTTGCCCCAACATCAAAATAGACTTTCTTGTCCATGCGGGAATTCTGGCACTGCCGAGATTTTATGACAAGCTGCTAGATTCGCGCTTCGCAGGCGGCCGGGGTCAGCATCGACGCGCGCAGCGTCGGTTTGGCGTCCGCTGCGGCCCATGTGTTGATCGCATAGACCGCCAGACAGGCCAGACCGAACGGGATCATCACGGGGCGTCAAGGTCCAGCTTGTCAATGCCGCTTGAGAATGACTGAACCATCCTACCTTCTTCACACCATTTGGCGATGTGTCGGCCATCACAACTCCAGGCATGACGCATTGGGAAGGCGGCGGGGTCTTTCGGTCATCGGAGCTGTAAGCGGCATGACAGCAACAAGAGAAGGGAAGCAACGAGGAACACGCCACTCGACAAGAACGGTCGAGCTTGTATTATCTTGGTTATGCAGAATCCCCCATACATCAAGCGCTGGCCTCTCGCGGATGACCGTATGGGGATGGTCGATGCAGTGCCACAAGGTTATACGTTACGACCCGAGTTGCTCGAACAGTTTGAGAGCCTGGGTGATAATTGTGAGTTTGGGTTTGTGCAGCGGTTTCATGGCGCTGAGCCGTCTAGCTTATTCCGTTGGGCAACAGCGCCTCTACATGGGGTGCTTCGCGGGCTGGAAGACGGGTGGGCAGACATCTACTCGTGGGAGCATCTAAAGCCGTGGGCATTCGACATGGCCTGGGACGACAAATATCAGTGCGCGTTTCATTGCGCCGTTCATAGCTCACGATCTTCCGAAGATGCGCCGTTTGAGTTTGTGCTACCCGAGGTCGAACGGCGGGCTGTTTGGGAAGCGGACCGTTCGAAATTCATTCACCTTAGGGACAAGACGATTGCGTCTCTAAAGACAGGCAATAAAATCTACGTGGTGAAGGCGAACGCTGGGCTAACGCTGAGTGAATGTCTCGCCTTGAAGGCTGCGCTAGACCAATATTTACCTCACAGGTTGCTATGCGTCGTTCCCGCATCGACGTTCGCTTTTGATGGCGTAATGCTGATCGAGCCAGGCTTGAAACTAGCCACTATATCCACGCTCGCAAGCTACCATCGCGTTGAGTTAGCCGCGTATGGTGAGTGGACCAATCTACTGCAGACGGCAGTCGACACCCCTTGGAGTTAGGGCCTCACTTCCCTGGCGACCTTAAGGTCAGCGCCAGAGACGTTTAGGAATGGCGAAGTCACAATATCAAATGTCGTGGCGGTAATCCTGCCGCGACACGCCGTTTCAACGCCGCTCAGGTCAGGATTCGATAGATACGACAGTTCACAATATCTGTGGAGATAACACAGTCGTTTTTATGGGCGGGTATGTTACCTGTTAGGTCAACAGCCTGCAGGGCGCAACCTCTTCGGTTGCCGTGTTCAGCGCCGTCAACTCGCCCAAAATGAACCAGCGATTGCCTGTCTGCTGCATCACACGATCGCGGCAGGGCGGGGCCCAAAGTCCAGCCCCGCTTGCAGCGCCACGCTTGATGCTGCGTGCAGTGGCGACTTCGCAACGTGAGTGTCGCGGACGAACATCGGGAACACAGGCAGGTCTGACTGCGAGATCATCACGCGGTTCATCAGGTCCGCGTCGATCTCGTCCTTGGTCCGGCCCTCCAGCAGGCCCATGAGCCGGCTCGGCTCGACGATGTTCAGGTTTTCGGTGACTCGAGCCACGTCTTGATCGTGGTGTTCAGCAGGTCGGGATAGCTGTTGTGGATCACCAGCCACCGCGACCGTCGCTTGCCAGTGAGATCCGGCTCGACGTTCATCATGGCCTCGTAGATGCGCACTACGCTGGCGACGGACTTGCCCGATAGTATCGGCCCCTGAATGCAGACCACGTTCGCGCAGCTGTAGGATACTTCTCGAGCGTCTCGCCGTTAGGTGTGTAGGTTCGTCCCATGCGGCCATGCTTGCGACATGGCCCGCACGCCAGAATGCACCGTCAGATTTCGCCGTCGGCTATCGGCTTCATCAGTACATAGCGCCGCAATATGTCCGCCACGTAACTCGGCAACGTCGTGCGGCGGACCACAGAATCCGCGTCGAGCCGGTGTCCACAATCGTGAGACCCATCAGCTTGATCTTCCCATCAGGCCTTGGCCGCTGTTCGCGTGTGTGAGAGAGCGGCCTTGATCGCTGAATGCCCGTTCAATTGCCTGGAACTGTTCTTGCGATAGGCAGAGCGATAGCAAGGTGGCGAGGAATGCGCAGAGGAAGCGCGGACTCGTCATCTAATCGAGTGGCGCGCCCATCAGGACTCGAACCTGAAACCTGCCGATTAGAAGTCGGCTGCTCTATCCGGTTGAGCTATGGGCGCGGCGGACGCCCGATAGCAGGAGATGCGATCCTTGTGAACGGCTGACGAACAGGAGTCTGGCGGATAGGTCAGGCAGGCGTCTGACAAAACGCAAGAAGCTTTTCCATTCAGATGCATATGGTCGTGGAGCGCCCGCCTTCTAATCGGCAGGTTTCAGGTTCGAGTCCTGCAGGGCGCGCCATGCCTTCAATCCCTTCTCAAGATCGCCGATCAGGTCGGCGGGATCTTCCAGCCCGATATGCAGACGCAGCAACTGACCGGACAGGTCGGGCGCATGCTGCCGATGGGCCAGTTGCGGGGTCTCAAAGGTGATCAGGCTCTCGAAGCCGCCCCAGGAATACCCCATGCCGAACAGGCTGAGCGCGCGCATGAAGGCGTGGGCCGCCGCTGTGTCGCCGCCCTTCATGACCACGCCCATCAGGGAGGCCGCGCCGTCGAAGTCGCGCCGCCACAGGTCGTGTCCGACTGAACCGGGCAGGGGCGGATACAGGACGTCGGCGACTTCTGGCTGAGCTTTCAGCCACTGCGCCACCGTCAGGGCCGAGCGGGCCTGGGCCTCGTAGCGCAGGGGCAGTGTGCGGACGCCGCGCAGCGCCAGCCAGGCGTCGTCGGGCGAGACGTGCCAGCCCATGTCCTCGATGGTGTTTGCGATGGCGCGTAGGACGGACGGCTCGCCGGCGGCGATCCCGCCCATCAGCAGATCGGAATGGCCGCCGACGTATTTGGTCAGCGCCTGGACGCTGACGTCGACGCCATGCGCCAAGGGACGGAAGGCCAGCCCCGCCGCCCAGGTGTTGTCCATGACCGTCAGAACGCCGCGTTCGCGACAGGCGGCGGCCAGGGCGGGGGCGTCTGCGATCTCGAAGGTCAGAGAGGCGGGCGCTTCGATCAGGAGAAGTCGGGTGCGTGGGGTGATGGCGGCCAGAACGGCCTCGGCCGAGGCGTCGGCGGGGTGGAAGCGGGCGGTGATCCCGCGCGCGGCGAGGTGGCGGGTCAGGAAGCGGCGCGTGGGTCCATAGACGGCGTCGGTGGTCAGCACCTCGTCGCCGGGGCGCAGCAGGGCGGTCAGGGGCACGGTCACGGCCGCCAGGCCCGAGGGGACCAGGAAGGCGTCGGTCCCGCCCTCCATCTGGGCCAGCAGGGCGCGCAGCTCGCGCGCCGCGCTCGTGCCGTCGAGGCCATAGACGGGGCCGTCCGACGCATCCTGCATCCGGGCCGGATCGTCGCTGAGCATGGTGGAGGCGCGCTCCACAGGAGGATTGACCGGGCGACGGCCCTGGCCGCGCCGGGTGGCGCCGGCGATCAGCCGGGTTCGGTCGGAAATGGGCGGCATGAAGGCTCCGGCGGGTTGCGGTTCGGGGCCTAGAGGGCTCTAAACTGTTCCGGGGCGCAAGACGGAGCGGTGGATCGGATGCGGAGATGGCGAGCGACAGCAGGCGTGGCGGCGATGCTGACCCTGGCGACAGGCGCCTGTCAGAGATCGGCTGAACCGCAGGCGCCGGAGCCGCGCGAACCTTCACGCCAGGCGCCGACCGCCGCGACCGAGGCGAAGTCCAGCCCGACTCTGGCGGCGGTGCGCCAGCGCGGTCGGCTGAATTGCGGCGTGCATGAGGGGCTGGTCGGTTTCGCCTATACTGACAATCGCGGCGCCTGGCGCGGTTTTGACGTCGACTTCTGCCGCGCTACGGCGGCCGCCATCTTCGGCGACCCGGACGCCGTGCGCTTCGTGCCGTTGACGACGGAACAGCGGTTCGAGGCCCTGCGCGACGGGCGCGTGGACGTGCTGTGGCGCAACACCTCCTGGACCATGAGCCGGGATACGGGCGCGCAGCTCAGTTTCGCCGGGATCAACTACTACGACGGCCAGGGCTTCATGGTGCGCCGCGCGCTCAATCTGAGCAGCGCGGCCGAACTGAACGGCGCTCGCATCTGCGTCCAGTCCGGCTCGACCACTGAGCTGAATGTCGAGGACTATTTCCGCCGCAGGGGCATCGAGTATCGCCCCGTCGTGGTCGCCACCGAAGGCGAGGCGCGCCAGGCCTATGCGCGCGAGGAATGCGACGCCTTCACCGCCGACATCTCGGCCCTGGCGGCGGCGCGCACGACGCTGCCGAACCCGCAGCAGCACGTCATTCTGCCGGACGTTATCTCCAAGGAGCCGCTGGGGCCCGTGGTGCGTAGCGGCGACGACCGCTGGACGGCGGTTATTCGCTGGACGCTCAACGCTCTGATTTTGGCCGAGGAATTGGGCGTGACGCGTGCAAATGCCGCAGACATGGGTAAGAATTCCGCGGACCCTAGAGTCCGTCGTCTGCTCGGCGACGAAGGTGACTTCGGCCCGAGCCTCGATCTGTCGAGAACATGGGCGAAAGACGCTGTTTCTGCTGGCGGAAATTACGGCGAGATATTCAATCGGAACCTGGGCTCACAGTCGTCTCTGGATCTGGAGCGCGGATTGAATGCTCAATGGTCGTCACGGCCCAGTGGGTTGATCTATGGCCTTCCTGTCCGTTAGTCCAAGGGGATGAGGGAATAAGGGGAAGGGATCGGATGGAGATCAAAGCCAAGCGCGGACTGCCGCTCCATATGTTGATGCTGATCGGGTTTCTGGTCGGTCTCACGGGCGGACTCATCGTCAATCTGACCGTCGGAGGGGACGTCGGTTGGGTGCAGTGGCTGACCTCCAACATCACAGGACCGGCCGGGCAGATCTTCCTGCGTCTGCTGTTCATGCTGGTTCTGCCGCTGCTGTTCTCGGCCCTGGTCATCGGGGTGGCCGAGATGGGCGACCTGAAGGCTCTGGGCCGGGCGGGCTCCAAGAGCCTGGGCTTCACCGTCTTCATTTCCGCCGTGGCCGTGCTGATCGGCATGGTCATGGTCAACGTCTTCCGGCCCGGCGACGGGGTTGATCCGGCCCTGGCGCAACAACTGCTGGATCAGGGACGCGCGGGCGCGGCCTCGATTGTCGGCAATGCGCCCAAGTCGGTGCAGGCGGGCGACTTCTTTCTGGAGCTGATCCCGTCCAACGTCTTCACGGCGGCGGCCGAGAACCAGATTTTGCCGGTGATGGTCTTCGCCCTGTTCTTCGGCGTCGGCCTGGTCATGACCAAGAGCCCTGCCACGGACCGGCTGCAACAGACCATCGAGGGGCTGTTCGAGGTGATGATGAAGCTCATCAACCTCGTCATCCGCATCGCCCCGATCGCCATCGCCTGCCTGATGTTCAACCTGGCGGCCCTGTTCGGCTGGGAGCTGCTGATCCGCCTGGGCGCGTTCGTAGCCGTAGCCGTGGGGGCCATGGCGATCCATATGTTCGTGGTCTATCCGCTGGTGATCTGGCTGATGGGGGGCATGTCGCCGCTGAAGTTCTTCCGCGACATCCGCGAGGCCATGGTGGTGTCCTTCTCCACCGCCTCGTCCAACGCCAGCCTGCCCGTGTCGCTGCGCGTGGCCGAGCAGAATCTGGGTCTGCCGCGCAAGATCGCCCGTTTCGTCCTGACCGTCGGCGCCACCGCCAACCAGAACGGCACGGCCCTGTTCGAGGGGGTGACGGTGCTGTTCCTGGCCCAGTTCTTCGGCGTCGACCTGACGTTGGGCCAGCAGGTGATCGTCATGCTGGTCTGTATCCTGGGCGGGGTCGGCACGGCGGGCGTGCCCGCCGGCTCCTTGCCGGTCATCGCCATGATCCTGGCCATGGTGGGGGTGCCGCCGGAAGGGATCGGTCTGATCCTGGGCGTCGACCGCTTCCTGGATATGTGCCGGACCTCGCTGAACGTCACCGGCGACCTGGTCGTCGCCGCCGTGGTGTCGCGCGGAGAAGAGGATGCGGACGCCGACGAGCCGCCTACTGCGCCGGCCGTTACATAGGAAAAAGCCGACGCAGGGGATCCTGCGTCGGCCTTGTCCCTAGCGCCCAGTCCCGGTCAGGACATGGGCGGGGGCGGCGTCCGATCGGGGGGCAGGGGGATGAACTCCTGATCGTCCATGTCGGGCAGTTTCATGCGACCGGCGCGCCAGTCGGCCTTGGCCTGCTCGATCCGCTCCTTCGAAGACGACACGAAGTTCCATTCGATGAAGCGCTCGCCCACCGGCTCGCCGCCCAGCACCATCAGGGTGGTCGGCTGCTGCGCCACGATGATCGAGGGCAGGCCCTTTTCAAGCACGGCCATCTGACCGGGGCCGACAGGGCGGCCGTCGTCGATCTCGACCATGCCCTGGACCACATAGACGGCGCTTTCGGCGTGATCCGTCGGCGTCTGGAACCGGGCGCCCGGCTCCATCTCTAGGTGCATGTAGTGCAGGGGCGAGAAGGTGCTGACCCCGGCCTTCATGCCCATGGTCTCGCCCGCCACCAGACGGCCCTTCACGCCGCTTTCGATCCAGGTCGGCAGGTCGCTGGAGCCGACGTGCTGGAAGGACGGGTCGACCTCTTCCTGACCGTCAGGCAGGGCCAGCCAGGCCTGAATGCCCTCCAGACGCAGACCCTCCATGCGGGCGCGCTCGAACCGCTCGGAGTGGGTGACGCCGCTGCCCGCGGTCATCCAGTTGACCTCGGCCGGGCGGATGTCCTGCTGGACGCCCAGGCTGTCGCGGTGGGTGATCTCGCCGTCGAACAGATAGGTCAGGGTCGAGATGCCGATGTGCGGGTGCGGGCGCACGTCGACCGTCTTGGGGATGCCGGCGGGCATGTCCACCGGGCCCATGTGGTCGAAGAAGACGAAGGGACCGACCGCGCGACGCTTGGCGAAGGGCAGGACGCGGCCGACCTCAAAGCCGCCGAGATCCTTGCGGCGCTGGTCGATGATGAGTTCGATCATGGTTGGGGTTTCCTGAAGGCTGAACGCTGCGACGACGAAAGGGGCGATCCCCGCACTATGACGCGGATCGCCCTCAAGGGTCAGTCTTCCCTGTCGTAGGAGAACTGGATTCCGGCCGTGCCGCCGGTTTCGATGAACAGGTTCATGAAGGCGGGGACAGTTTCCGACCGTTTCCAGTCGCGTTGCAGTTCGCAGAACAGCTGAGGGACGGAAATGAGCTTGCCGCCCGCCTGTTCGATGCGGCGCAGGCCCATTTCGTGCGCCGTGACCGAGGTGCCGCCGACGGCGTCGGCCACGACATAGACCTCATAGCCGTCACGCAGGGCGTCCAGAGCCGGGAAGGTCAGGCAGGCCTCGGTCCACAAGGCCGTCATGATCAGCTTCTTGCGGCCGGTCGCCTCGACCGCCTTGCGGAATTCCACGTCTTCCCAGGAGTTGATCGTGGTGCGGTCATAGGTCGGATAGTCTTTCAGCACCTTGCGCAGTTGCGGGATCGGCGGCCGGTTCAGCCCCGTCTCGACGTTGACGGTCGAGTGGACGATCGGCAGGCCATAGGCGACGGCCGCCTTGGCCGTGCCGACGATGTTGTTCACCAGCAGCTGGCGGTCCATCGAGGCGATGGAGTTCACCTGAACCGGCTGATAGTCGATGATGACGAAGGCCGAGTTCTCGGGGGTTAGAAGATGATCCGACTTCGGATCGCGGATCGGTTCGCTGGCCATTGAGTGGTTCCTTTCCGGGGAAGTTGCGCCTTGGCGAGGCGCGCGCATGACGCCGGTTTCGATTCATTGATGAGGGGCGAGGCGGAACCGGCGCGTCTTCGTCAGTCGCGTTGCGAGTCGAGGGTTTCGTGGTCCGTCGCGACCTGCTGGGCCTTGCCGTAGCTTTCGATTAGCAGTTGGTACGGCGGGAAGATCTGGGTGTAGACCTCGGCCCACTGCTGGGCGTCGTCGCGATGCCAGGTCTTCTGAAGTTCCGAGGCGACGGCGGCCATATCCATCGGCACCACGCCAGCCTGGACCACGCGGGCCAGGGTGATCTCCTGGGCCATCTTCGAATAGGTGCCCGAAGCGTCGACCACCACGAAGACCTTGTAGCCTTCATAGGCGGCGCTGATGGCGGGGAAGGCCATGCAGACGCTGGTGATGGTGCCTGCGATGATCAGGGTCTTGCGGCCCGTGGCCTTCACGGCGGCGACGAAGTCGGGGTTGTCCCAGGCGTTGATCTCCCCCTTGCGCGCCACATACTGGGCGTGGGGGGCGTTGGCGTGGATTTCCGGGATCAGCGGGCCGTTCGGGCCCTGGGGCACCGAGGCGGTGGTGATGACCGGCAGCTTGGCCAGGGTCGCCATCGAAGCCAGGGCGGCGGCGTGGCGGCGCAGGGTGGTCATAGGCATGTCGGCCACGGTCTGGAACAGGCCGCTCTGGTGGTCGATCAGCAGCATGACGGCGTCGTTCGGGTCGATGACCGGACGCTGGCCGTTGAAGTTTGCGGGCAGGGCGGAAGCGGACATGGGCGTCTTTCCTTTCAGGCAGGGGGCCGCGCTCGGACGAATGTCCGGTCAAGGCGGGGGTTGCGGCCCGGTCCGAAGACCGGGCCTTACGTTTTCGTGAGGGCGTTCAGGCGGGGGGGATGTCGCCGAAGCGGCCGATGTTGAAGTCCGTGACGGCGGTGCGGATCTCGTCCTCGCTGTTCATCACGAAGGGGCCGTAGCCGACGATGGGCTCGTCGATCGGCTCTCCGGTCAGGATCAGCAGGGTCGTGTCCGCATCGGCGCTCAGGGTGACGCTGTCGCCCTTGCGGTCCAGCAGCAGGGCCTCGGCGGCGCCGGCCGGCTGGTCGCCGTTGACGGTGACGTGACCCGACAGAACCACCACCATGGCCGTGTGGCCTTCGGGCAGATCCAGCGTCGTCTCGGCGTCCCGGTTCAACCGCACGTCCCACACATTGATGGGGGTGAAGGTCGTGGCCGGGCCTTTCGCGCCGTCTATCGCGCCGGCGATGATCCGGGCCGTGCCTGCATCGTCCGGCAGGGAAACGGTCGGAATGTCGGCGTTCAGGATCGACTGGTAGCCGGGACGGGTCATCTTGTCCTTGGCGGGCAGGTTGACCCACAGCTGAACCATGCGGAACGGGCCGCCGGTGCGCGAGAAGGCCGGGGAGTGGAACTCCTCGTGCAGGATGCCGCCGCCCGCCGTCATCCACTGGACGTCGCCGGGGCCGATGATGCCGCCTTGGCCGGTCGAGTCGCGATGCTCGACCTCGCCGTCATAGACGATGGTCACGGTCTCGAAGCCGCGGTGCGGATGCTGACCCACGCCGCGCCGCTCGGTCGTCGGCTCGAAGTTGTATGGACCGGCGTAGTCGAGCAGCAGGAAGGGGCTGACCTGTTTGCCTGCGGCGTTATAGGAAAACAGCGAACGGACGGGGAAACCGTCGCCGACCCAATGGCCGCGGTCGTTGCCGTAACGGCCCAGAACCTTCTTCATGGTCTTGTCTCCATTCGATGGACCGGCCGTCAGAAGAAGAGGCCGATCGCGTTGAAGACCTTATGCCTGCGAAACGATGAGGCGGGCAGATTGCGAAATCGCCTCGCTGCGTTCTATCAGTAGAACGATGAGAGACCTCAACGACCTCTATTATTTCGTGCAGGTGGTGGATCACCACGGCTTCGCCCCGGCGGCGCGAGCGCTGGGCATGCAGAAGTCCAAGCTCAGCCGCCGCATCGCCGCGCTGGAAGACCAGTTGGACACGCGGCTGATCCAGCGCTCGTCACGCAAATTCTCGGTCACAGAGATCGGACTGGCCTATTATCAACACTGTCTCGCCATGTTGATCGAGGCCGAGGCGGCGCAGGCCTTGATCGACGGCGCCCGGTCCGAGCCGTGCGGCACGATCCGCGTCGCCTGCGCGCCGGGCCTGCTGACCTATCAGATGAGCAGTCTGATCGTCCGCTTCATGGCCCTGTATCCCGATCTGGACGTGCAGTTGCACAGCACCAGTCGCCGGGTGGACGTCATCGGCGAGGGCTTCGACCTGGCGATCCGCGTCCGCGAGCCGCCGCTGGAACAAACCGATCTGGTCATGCGCAAGCTGGACGAGAGCGTGCATCGTCTGGTCGCCAGTCCGGACCTGATCGCCCGCATGGGACGGCCGACCGGCCCGGCCGATCTGGCGAACTGGCCCAGCCTCGACTTCGGCCCGGCGCATCGCGACCACGTCTGGGCGCTGCATCACACGGAAGGCATGACGGCCTCGGTGCGACACGCGCCGCGTCTTGTGACCGACGATCTGCACATGCTGCACGAAGGCGCAGTTCATGGTCTGGGCGTCGCCCTGCTGCCGACGGTGGCCGTCGCCCGCGATCTGGACGCCGGGAAACTGGTCGACCTGCTGCCGGACTGGCGGCCGAAGAAGTGGATCGTCCACGCCGTCTTCCCGTCGCGACGCGGCCTTTTGCCGTCCGTGCGCATGCTGCTGGACTTCCTCGTCGCAGGCTGCGCCGAACAGCAGGCGCACGGCTAAAGGCCTGCCGCCTAGGCCGCGTCGTTCCGTGTGACAGCGTCGGGGTCGTAGTTCAGGATCGGCGCCAGCCAGCGCTCGGCCGTCTCCACGTCCCAGCCCTTGCGGGCGGCGTAGTCCTCGACCTGATCGCGGTCGATCTTGCCGACGCCGAAATAGTGGCTGCCCGGATGGCCGAAGTAGAGGCCGCTGACCGAGGCGGGGGGCGACATGGCGAAGGATTCCGTCAACTCCATCCCGGCGTTGGCGCCTGCGTCCAGCAGACGGAACAGGGTGGCCTTCTCTGTGTGGTCGGGCTGGGCCGGATAGCCGGGGGCGGGGCGGATGCCCTGATACTTCTCTTCGATCAGATCCTGCACCGAGGTCTGTTCGTCGGGGACGTAGCCCCACAGCTGGGTGCGCACCTCCTTGTGCAGGCGCTCGGCGAAGGCTTCGGCCAGACGGTCGGCCAGGGCCGTGGCCATGATGGCGGAATAGTCGTCGCCCGCCGCCTTGAACTCGGCGGCCTTTTCCAGTTCGCCATGCCCGGCGGTGACGGCGAAGGCGCCCAGATAGTCGGCGCCGTCCTCGGCCACGAAGTCGGACAGGCACAGGTTCGGCTTGCCGTTGGATTTCTTGATCTGCTGGCGCAGGCCGTGGAAGCGGGCGGCTTCGGTCGCCCGGGTTTCGTCGGTCCAGACGATCACGTCGTCGCCGCGCGCATTGGCGGGCCAGAAGCCGATGACGCCCTTGGCCGTGAACCACTTCTCTTCGACGATGCGTTTCAGCATGGCCTGCGCGTCGCGGAACAGATCCTGCGCCGCCTCGCCGACAATCTCGTCTTCCAGGATCAGCGGATAGCGCCCGATCAGCTCCCAACTGGCGAAGAAGGGCGTCCAGTCGATGTGATCGGCCAGATCCTGAAGATCCCAGGCCTCATAGGCGCGCACGCCGAGGAAGGACGGCGCCGGGGCAGGGGTCTGCGCCTCGTCGGGCCGCCAGCGGTTGTCGCGCGCTTGTTGCAGCGAGGCGCGGGCCTTCACCTCCTGGCCGCGGGCGTATTGCTCGCGGATGCGGATGTATTCGTCGCGGGTGGCCGCCTCGTTCTTGGCCTTGTCGGTCGGGGACAGCAGGCCGGACACCACGCCGACCGCCCGGCTGGCGTCGATGACATAGGTGGTCGAGCCCTTGCGATAGGCCGGTTCGATCTTCACCGCCGTATGGGTGCGGCTGGTCGTGGCGCCCCCGATCAGCAGGGGAATGTCGAAGCCGCGCCGCTCCATCTCGGCGGCGACGAAGGTCATTTCGTCCAGCGACGGCGTGATCAGGCCCGACAGGCCGACGATGTCGACCTTGTGCTCGATGGCGGCGTCCAGGATGCGGTCGGCCGGGACCATGACGCCCAGATCGACGACCTCGTAGTTGTTGCACTGAAGCACGACGCCGACGATGTTCTTGCCGATATCGTGGACGTCGCCCTTGACCGTGGCCATCAGGATCTTGCCTGCGGCCTGACGCTCCTGACCGGCCTTTTCGGCCTCCATGAAGGGTTCTAGGTGGGCCACGGCCTGCTTCATCACCCGCGCCGACTTCACCACCTGCGGCAGAAACATCCGACCCGAGCCGAACAGGTCGCCGACCACGTTCATGCCGTCCATCAGCGGACCCTCGATGACGTGCAGCGGCCGCTCGGACGCCTGACGGGCTTCCTCCGTATCCTCGACGATGTAGTCGGTGATGCCGTGGACCAGGGCGTGTTCGATGCGCTTGGCGACCGTGGCGTCGCGCCATTTCAGGTCCACGACCTTGGCCGCGCCCTTCTCGCCCTTGTAGCGGGGGGCCATATCGACCAGCCGCTCGGTGTTGGACACGTTGGTCCGCTGCGGCCGATTCAGGATCACGTCCTCGACGGCTTCGCGCAGTTCGGCGTCGATGTCGTCATAGACGGGCAGGTCGCCCGCATTGACGATGCCCATATCCAGGCCGGCGTTGATGGCGTGGTACAGGAAGACGCTGTGGATCGCCCGGCGCACCGGCTCATTGCCGCGGAAGCTGAACGAGACGTTCGACACCCCGCCCGAGACGCGGGCGTGGGGCAGGGTCTGCTTGATGGCCCGGACCGCCTCGATGAAGTCGACGGCGTAGTTGTCGTGCTCCTCGATCCCTGTCGCCACGGCGAAGATGTTGGGATCGAAGATGATGTCCTCGGGCGGGAAGCCGACCTCGTTGACCAGGATATTATAGGCGCGGGTGCAGATCTCGATCTTGCGCGCGGCGGTGTCGGCCTGACCCACCTCGTCAAAGGCCATGACCACCACGGCGGCGCCGTAGCGCAGGCACTGGATGGCGTGATGGCGGAAGGCGTCCTCGCCCTCCTTCATCGAGATCGAGTTGACGATCGGCTTGCCCTGAACGCATTTCAGGCCCGCCTCGATCACCTCCCATTTGGAGCTGTCGATCATGACCGGCACGCGGGCGATGTCGGGCTCGGCCGCGATCAGGTTCAGGAAGGTCCGCATGGCGACGGGGCCGTCCAGCAGGCCCTCGTCCATGTTGACGTCGATGACCTGGGCGCCCGCCTCGACCTGCTGGCGCGCGACCGACAGGGCGGCGGTGTAGTCGCCGTCGACGATCAGCTTCCTGAACTTGGCCGAACCCGTGACGTTGGTCCGCTCGCCGACGTTGATGAAGACAGGACGCATCACGACACCAGTTCGAAGGGTTCCAAGCCCGACAGACGCAGGGCTGTGGGGCGCTCCGGCACGGCGCGCGGGGTCACGTCCGCGACTTCCTCAGCGACGTGGCGGATGTGGTCGGGGGTGGTGCCGCAGCAGCCGCCGACGATGTTGACCAGACCCGACTGCGCCCATTCCTCGAGGAAGTGGGCCGTCTCGTGCGGCTGTTCGTCATACTGGCCCATAGCGTTGGGCAGGCCCGCGTTGGGATAGGCGCTGACCAGGGTGTCGGCGACGCGGCTCAGTTCAGCGATGTGCGGCCGCATCAGCTCGGCGCCCAGGGCGCAGTTGAAGCCGACGGCGAACGGCTTGGCGTGGCGGATCGAGTTCCAGAAGGCCTCCGCCGTCTGGCCGCTGAGGGTGCGGCCCGAGCGGTCGGTGATGGTGCCCGAGATCCACAGGGGCAGGGGCTCCAGCCCTTCGTCCTCCAGATCCTTGATCGCCTTGATCGCGGCCTTGCAGTTCAGGGTGTCGAACACCGTCTCGATCAGGAAGATGTCCACGCCGCCGTGGTGCAGGGCGCGCGCCTGCTGCTTATAGGCCTCATAGACCTCGTCATAGGTGACGGCGCGATAGCCGGGGTCGTTGACGTCGGGGCTCAGCGACAGGGTGCGGTTGGTCGGGCCGATGGCGCCGGCGACGAAGCGGGGCTTGTGCGGCTCTTTTTCCGTCCAGCGGTCGGCGACCTCGCGCGCGATGCGGGCGCCTTCATAGTTCAGGTCATAGACCGCGTCTTCCAGCCCATAGTCGGCCTGGGCGATGGTGGTCGAGGAGAAGGTGTTCGTCTCCGAAATATCGGCTCCAGCGGCGTAATAGACGTCGTGCAGATCGGCCACGATGTCGGGCCGAGTCAGGATCAACAGGTCGTTGTTGCCCTTCTGCGGATGGTTGTGGTCGCGGAAACGCTCGCCGCGGAAGTCCTCTTCCGTCAGATCGCGGCGCTGGATCATCACGCCCCAGCTGCCGTCCAGAACCAGAATGCGCTCTTTCGCCGCCGCGTGCAGGGCGGCGATCCGTTCGGCGCGGGTGAGTGGGGAAGTCATCTACGCAACAGCCTTGGTTTCACGCACGCCCAGAACCCGGCAGATCGCATAGACCAGCTCGGCCCGGTTCAGGGTGTAGAAGTGGAAGTCCGAAAAGCCCTCTTCCTGCAGGCGGGCGCAGGTCTCGGCGGCGATGGAGGCGGCCAGCAGCTTGCGCGTCTCCGGGTCGTCGTCCAGCCCGTCGAAGTGCCCCGCCAGCCAGTCGGGCAGGGCCGCGCCGCACGCCGCCGTCATCCGCTTCAGACCCGCGAAGTTGGACACCGGCATGACGCCGGGGATCAGGGGGATGGTCACGCCCGCCGCCCGCACCCGGTCGCGGAAGCGCAGGAAGGCCTCGATGTCGAAGAAGAACTGGGTCACGGCGCGCGTGGCGCCAGCGTCGACCTTGGCCTTCAACACCTCGATGTCGTGGTCGATCGACGGGCTTTCCGGGTGCTTTTCAGGATAGGCGCCGACCGTGACCTCGAACCCGCCGATGCGGCTGAGGGCGGCGGTCAGTTCGGTGGCGTTGGCGTAGCCGTCGGCGCGCGGCGTATAGGCGCCGCCGATGCCTGCCGCGCCAGGCGGATCGCCGCGCAGGGCGACGATGTGGTCGACGCCGATGGTCTTGTAGCCTTCGATGACCTCATCGACCTCGGCGCGGCTGGCCTCGACGCAGGTCAGGTGGGCGGCGGGGCGCAGGGTCGTCTCGCTGATGATGCGCTGGACGGTGCGATGGGTCCGTTCGCGCGTCGAGCCGCCCGCGCCATAGGTGACGGAGACGAAGGCCGGGTTCAGCGGCTCCAGCCGCCGGATCGCCTTCCACAGATTGGCCTCTGCCTCGTCAGACTTGGGCGGGAAGAATTCGAAAGAGACGTTGACGGCGCTGCGGTTCGAACCGGCGCGGGCCACCGGGCCCAGCGGCGACAGCAGCAGGGCGCGGGCTTCGGCGAGAGAGGAGGGGGCCATCAGGCTGTCTTTCGGGCAGGGTTCGCGGCGCGTTCGCCGGTCCAGATGTGAACGGTCAGGCCTTCCGTGTCGGGCGGCAGGGCGATGGGCGCCGAGGGCGTCAGGCCCGCCTTGGTCAGCCATTCGCGGATCTCGGCGTCGGCGAAGCCCAGGCGGCGGTGCTGGTGCGCCTCGCGCAGATGTTCGAACTTGTGGGGCGCGAAGTCGACGATCAGCAGCTTGCCGCCCGGCATGACCAGACGCGCGGCCTCGGCCACGGCGGCGGCCGGATCGGCGAGGTAGTGCAGCACTTGATGGACGATCACCAGATCGGCGCTTTCATGCGGCAGGCGGGTCGAGAAGATGTCGCCGTGGCGCAGCTCGACCTTGTCCAGCCCGGCCTTGGAGACATTGGCGCGGGCGATGTTCAGCATGTTCTGCGACAGGTCGAGGCCGACCGACATCTTCGCCTGCTTGCCGAACAGGGTCAGCATCCGGCCCGAGCCGGTGCCCAGATCGACCACGCG
The DNA here is from genome assembly GCF_001956865.1 of Brevundimonas sp. ZS04. Lineage (NCBI taxonomy): Bacteria > Pseudomonadati > Pseudomonadota > Alphaproteobacteria > Caulobacterales > Caulobacteraceae > Brevundimonas > Brevundimonas sp. ZS04. The sequence goes on along the minus strand of NZ_MTHE01000003.1, from coordinate 127,075 downwards.
CTCGAACGGGCCGGACCCAGCCGCGCGTGCGACCGCCGCCTCGACAGCGCTTTCGCAGACATAGAGGCTGCGCATCTGGTCCCACTGGGGTGCGATCTGCTCGAAATAGCGGGCGGCGTCGATGGCGCGCTCCTTGCGCACCTCGTCCAGACGGCGATGGTCGGCCTCGCCCTCGCCGTCGTCCAGCAGGTCCAGAACGGTGTCGATCAACCGCCGCGACAGGGCGTCGTGCGACAGGCGGTAGAAGACGCGCGCGCCATCGGGGAATCGCTCGATCAGACCCGCGTCCGCCATCAGCTTCAGATGGCGCGAGACACGCGGCTGGCTCTGGTCCAGAACACGCGACAGCTCCATCACCGACAGCTCTTCCGCGGCCAGCAGGGACAGGACGCGCAGGCGGGTCGGTTCGCCGGCGGCGCGCAGGGCTTCTACAGTCTGGTCAGCGGTCAGTGTCATGTGTCGTATAAAGATATCCTTATACGCTTATGCAAGCAAAATCTGGTCGCACACGTCTTCTATCCGCGTAATGCAGGCACGGATCGTTCTTTGCTTGTCTGGAATGGGGGGCGAGACGGCCCCGAGGGGCGGAATTTCAGTCTGCGACAGGCGTCTTCAACGGCTCATCGGCAAAGTGGGCCGAGAGATTCTGTAGAAGCAGCATCAGCATCCCCTGCACCGCTTCGGTCGTGGCGCCGCCGGTATGGGGCGTCAGGACGGTGTTGGGCACGCCCGCCCAACGCGCAGCTTCGGTCGGCTCCTGGGCGAAAACGTCCAGCGCGGCGCCGCCCAGTCGGCCCTCTTTCAGGGCGGCGATGACGGCGTCCTCATCGACCAATTGCCCGCGCGCGACGTTGACCAGCAGGCCCGACGGGCCAAGCGCCTCGATCACTTCGGCCGAGATGAGCCCCCGATTGTTCTCATCCGCTCGACAGGCGATGACGAGAATGTCGGAACCTTGGGCGAGGTCGATCAAGGTGTCGGTGCGAGGCCAGCTTGCGTCCTTCTCGCGCGGGCCCCACCAGCGGACGTTCATCCGCATGACGTCGGCGCGTCTCGCCACAGCCTCGCCGATATGGCCCAGACCGACGATCCCCAGTCTCTGACCGCTCAAGGAGGTGGTGATGCTGCGTGTGGAGAGGCTCCACCCGCCCGCGCGGAGCGTGCGGTCGCCCTCGGCGATCTGGCGGCGCGCGGCCAGGATCAGGCCGATGGCGTGGTCGGCCACGTCTTCGTGGTTCACGCCGGGGGCATGGGTGACGGGCAGACCGCGCGCGCGGCACCATTCGACGTCGATGCCGTCATAACCCGCCGTGAAGCAGGCGATCAGCGACAGATTGGGCAGGCGTTCGATCAGGCTCTTGTCCAGTTCGAACTCGCCCGCGACGATCAGAGCGCGGATATCATGGGCGGCCTCGATCGGCGGGCCTTCCCAGAAGCGATAGACGTCGTAGGCGCCTTCCAGGAAGGCGCTCAGCGGGGCCAGATGCCGCTGCATGATCAGGACGGCGGGACGCTGGGTCATGGGGACAGACTATCCCGCTTTCGCTGGAGCGCCAGTCCAAAGCAGAACGGCCCCCCGATCGCTCGGAGGGCCGCTTGTCATCTGGTCAGTTCGATCAGCGACCGAACTTCTGGTGCTGGATGCGCTTGGGAATGATGCTGTCCGCGCCCAGGCGGCGCATCTTGTCCTGTTCATAGGCTTCGAAGTTGCCCTCGAACCATTCCACGTGGCCGTCGCCTTCGAAGGCCAGGATGTGGGTGGCCAGACGGTCCAGGAACCAGCGGTCGTGGCTGATGACCACGGCGCAGCCGGCGAACTCTTCCAGAGCCTCTTCGAGGTTCTGCAGGGTTTCGATGTCCAGGTCGTTGGTCGGTTCGTCGAGCAGGATCAGGTTGCCGCCGGTGGCCAGGGTCTTGGCCAGGTGGACGCGGTTGCGCTCACCGCCCGACAGTTGGCCGACCTTCTTCTGCTGGTCGCCGCCCTTGAAGTTGAAGCTGCCGACATAGGCGCGGGTGTTAATCTCGCGCTTGCCGACCATCATGATGTCGGTGCCGCCCGAGATGGCCTGCCAGATGGTGTCGTCGGGCTTCAGGTCGTCGCGCGACTGATCGACGTAGGCCAGCTTGACCGTTTCACCGACCTTGATCGTGCCGCCGTCAGGGGTTTCCTGGCCGGTGATCAGCTTGAACATGGTCGACTTGCCGGCGCCGTTGGGGCCGATGACGCCGACGATGCCGTTGGGCGGCAGCTTGAAGGTCAGGTTGTCGAACAGAACTTTGTCGCCATAGGACTTCTTCAGGCCATCGACTTCCAGCACGACGTTGCCCAGGCGCGGGCCGGGCGGGATCTGGATGACGGCGAAGGACTGGGCCTGGCGCGAGTTTTCCTGCTCGGCGACCATCTTCTCATAGGCGGCCAGACGGGCCTTGGACTTGGCCTGACGGGCCTTGGCGCCCGAGCGGACCCATTCGAGTTCGCGGGTGAGGGCGCGCTGGCGGGCTTCGGATTCAGACTGCTCCTGAACGACGCGCTTCTGCTTGGCTTCCAGCCACGAAGAGTAGTTGCCCTCGTGCGGGTGGCCCTTGCCGCGGTCCAGCTCCAGCGTCCACTTCGTGACCTGATCCAGGAAGTAGCGGTCGTGGGTCACCAGGATGACGCAGCCGGGGAAGTTCTCCAGGTGGTGCTGCAGCCAGGCGACGGATTCGGCGTCCAGGTGGTTGGTCGGTTCGTCCATCAGCAGCATGTCGGGCTTCGACAGCAGCAGGCGGGCCAGGGCCACGCGGCGCTTTTCACCGCCGGACAGGTTGGTGACTTCCCAGTCGTCGGGCGGGCAGCGCAGGGCGCCCATGGCCTGATCGATGCGGCTGTCGATGTCCCAGACGTCGCCGGCGTCGATCTTCTCCTGGAGGGCGGTCATCTCCTCCATCAGTTCGTCGGTGTAGTTCTCGCCCAGTTCGGCGGCGACTTCGTTGAAGCGGTTGACCCACTGCTTCTCTTCACACCAGGCCTCGACGTTCTGGCGCACGTTCAGCGCCGGATCGAGGTGGGGCTCCTGCTCCAGGTAGCCGCGCTTGACGCCGTCGGCGGCGCGGGCCTCGCCCTGAAACTCGCTGTCCAGGCCGGCCATGATCTTCAGCAGGGTGGATTTACCCGAGCCGTTGACCCCGACAACGCCGATCTTGGCGTCGTTGTAGAAGCTCAGCCAGATGTTCTCGAAGATCTTTTTGCCGCCGGGGAAGGTCTTGGTCAGACCCTGCATCTGGAAGATATATTGCTGCGCCATGCGTCGCGTCGCGCCCTTGATTCAGTGCGGATGGGGAAGTTGACGGGGGATGTAGCGATCCCGACGCCTTTGGGCAAATCTTCGGATAGGCGCGCGGCTTTTCGGAGGCGCTCTCAGCGGGCGGGAAGCACGGCCTCAAGAGCGCGTGTGAAGCCGACGGGCGCGACGGTCAGGTGATCCTCGTCCTCCAGCACCACGGAGCTGACTTTCAGGCCGGGATAGCCGCGCGATTCCAGGTTGCGGTGCAGAGCCTGCATGTCGCCGACCATGTCGGCCTCGCTGTTGCGGCGCGTCGGGCCGGGTTTCTCGTGACCGCCCACATACATGAAGACCTGGGCGTTCAGATCGCGATGGCTGCGGGCGTAGTCGGCCTCGACCCCCATCATGTAGCCCTTGTCGTACCAGAGCGAGGGACTGCCCAGGACGTAGGACTGGAACATCGCCGGGTCGCTGAACAGGATCTGGGCGCCCAGCAAGCCGCCATAGGAATGGCCCAGCAGGACGCGGTGGGCCGGGTCGGCGCGGAACGTCTTTTCGATGAAGGGCAGGGCCTGGGTCTTCAGATAGGTCTGATAGGCCGCGCCGCCGCCATGCACGGCGGCGCCTGAGCTGCGCGGGCCGTTGGGCGTCGGCGTGTAGTCGCGGCGGCGGCTGTCGGCCCCCTTGTCGCCGTCGGCGTAGGACAGGCCGACCAGGATGAACTCCTGCACGACCGGTCCCTCCAGATTCACCCGCCTGGCGATCTGGCGGATGATGGGGAAGGCGTAGTCCGCGTCGGTGACATAGAGGGTGGGATAGCGGCGGCCGGGGTTGGCTTCATAGCCGGCGGGCAGGCTGACGAAGACCTGATAGTTCCGCCCGGACACGGGATCGGGCACGCTCCAAACCTGGGTGCCGGTCAGCACATAGGGCGCGCCTTCGGTCGCGACGGCGGGATCAGGGGCAGGGGCCGTTCGCGCATCCGCCTTTTCGCCGCATGCGCCCAGAAGCAGGGCGCCTGTCGTGAACATGGCGATCGCCGCCGCCGCGCTGAAAACCCGCATCCATTCCCTCCAAGCTGTGCCGTTGGTGCAGGTTTCGGGGCAAATGCGGCGAGGGAAGGGCGAGGACGTCAGGCGTAGTTGAAACTGATTGAGATGCGTTGTTCTTCGGCGCGATTGGCGGGCACCTCGTGGCGCAGCCAGCTTTCCCACATCAGCACCGAGCCGGGCGCAGGCTTCAGATAGACGAATGGCTGCTCGGCCTCGCCGGCGGCGGCGGTCAGGCCGGGGCGGGCCATCATCATGACCAGGCGCGGGTCTTCGATCTTCAGCGAAGAGGCGCCGTCGGGCACATGGATGTAGATGGTGCCGGACAGAACGGCGTGCGGGTGGATGTGGCCGGTGTGCCCGCCGCCGGGCATCAGGACGTTGACCCACAGATTGTCGAGCTGCAGCTTCTTGGCCAGGTCGAAGTGCAGGCTCTCGGCGAAGCTCGCCGCGTGCTTGTCCAGCAGCTTCTTCAGCTCGGCGAACTCGGGGAACCGCTGCGGCAGGTCGTTGATCGAGCCGTAGGAGGTGTAGCCTGGATAGTGGTTGGCCCGGCACCACTCGATCCCGGCCTCGTCCTCCTCGGCCATGACCAGGCAGAGGTCGAGCAGTTCCTCATGCAGTTCCGCCCAGCCGCGCGACGAGGCGAGGGTGGCGTCATAGACCTGGGTGGCGAAGAGGGATCGCAAGGACATGGGAGGTGCAATAGCCCTTCTCCCGCAAGGGGAGAAGGGTGAGAAAGCCGGTTCAGAAGCCCAGACCCGCCTCGCCGCGCAGGATCGCTTCGGCCTGCGGGCTGTGCTTGGCGCCGTCGCGATCATGCAGGATCAGGGGCGGCAGCAACCGCAAGGGCGCCTTGCCGGTCTTGATGGCCTGGACCAGCACGCGCTTGGCGGGTTGGTCGGCGTAGGGGTGGATCGGGCGGACGGCGAAGGAGCCCGCCTTGGGCGCCAGCAGGCTCAGGATGTCGGCGAGACGGTCGGCGCGGTGGATGATGACGATGCGTCCGCCCTCGCGCACCGCCTTCAGCAGGAAGCCCGCCCAGGCGGTCAGTCCGTCGTCGGCCATCCAGGCGCCGAGCTTGCCTTCGGCCGGGGCGCGCAGGGCGCCGGGGTCGTCGAAGAAGGGCGGATTGCTGACCGCCCAGTCGAACGGCGGCAGGTCCAGGGCGCGAAAACCCCGCGCCACGTCGCCGTCCACGATGGCGGTGCGCGCTTCGGCGTTGTTCAGTTCGGCATTCTGACGCGCGAGAGCGGCGGCGGCTGCATCGCGCTCCAGTCCGGTCAGCAGGACGCCGGGGCGTCGGGCGGCGATCTGCATCAGGACGGCGCCCGCGCCGCAGCCCGCCTCGATCAGTCGTTCGCCGGGGCGCGCCTCGACGGCGGCGGCCAGCAGGGCGGCGTCCATGCCCGCGCGATAACCCTTCGTCGGTTGGCGCAGGCGGATGCGTCCGCCCAGAAAGGCGGATTCGGCCACATCTGCGGCGGCAGTAAGGGATGACTCGGCTTGACCCATCATAACGCCGCCACCATTGTGCGCCGCATCGCGTCCGGGCAAGCGGATGCGTGTGAATTTCGGGCGAATCTCCCCCTTCGCCCCTGTGCTGAAAGAGATTTCCGTGGACGCAGCTCTCGCCGTCGCTCCCCGTCCCAAGGGCGATGTGGACGCTCTGGTTCATCTGGCCAAGGACGACATGGCGGCGGTCGACGCCCTGATCATCGCGCGGATGCAGTCCGACGTGCCGGTGATCCCCCTGCTGGCCGAGCATCTGGTGTCGGCGGGCGGCAAGCGTCTGCGCCCGCTGCTGACCGTGGCCGCCGCGCGCGCGATCGGTCAGACGGGCGCCATCGAAGGCCCGAAGAAGCTGGCCGCTTCGGTCGAGTTCATCCACACCGCCACCCTGCTGCACGACGACATCGTCGACGGCTCGGAAATGCGCCGGGGCAAGGTCGCGGCGCACCTGATCTGGGGCTCGGCCTCGTCGGTGCTGGTCGGCGACTTCCTGTTCGCGCGCGCGTTCGAGTTGATGGTCGAGACCGATTCCCTGCGTGCTCTGGGCATTCTGGCGCGAGCCTCGGCCGTGATCGCCGAGGGTGAGGTGCTGCAACTGACGCGCGCTCACGATCTGAACCTGGACCTCGACACCTATCTGCAGATCATCCGCGCCAAGACGGCCGAGCTGTTCGCCGCCGCCGCCGAATCCGGCGCGGTCGGGGCGGGTGCGACGGACGAGCAGGTCGCGGCTCTGCGCGACTACGGCATGGCGCTGGGCATCGCCTTCCAGCTGGCGGACGACGCCTTGGACTACGGCGGCGCGACCGAGACCCTGGGCAAGAACGCGGGCGACGACTTCAACGAGGGCAAGGCCACCCTGCCGCTGCTGCTGGCCGTTCAGCGCACCAAGGGGACCGAAGACCTGTTCTGGGATCGCGTCATCACCAAGGGCGACCGCAAGCCCGAGGATTTCGACCGCGCGCGGCAGTTGATCGTCGCCAGCGGCGCGGTCGAGGCCACGCTCGATACGGCGTCGGAATACGCCGACCGGGCCAAGACGGCTTTGCAGGTTCTGCCCGCCGGGCCGTGGCGCTCGGCGCTGGAAGCCCTGGTCGACTTCGCCGTCAGCCGGGCGATGTGATGCTGGCGGCGCTGCTCGTCGCGGGGCAACTGGCCGCGCAGGAGCCGCCGCGCTTCCTCATGCCGCAAAGGCCGGGGGACGGGTTGAAAGCCGAGCTGTTTCGTCTGGAGCCGGGCGATCCCGGCGGTCAGGCGCGCGCCCTGCTGGGCGAGGCGATGACGCGGGACGACGCCGAACTGGTGGTGCGCCCCGTGCCGCCGATCATCATGCTGTACCGCGAAGGCAGCCTGCCGGACGGCCCGATCGTGCTCTACGCCGGGCCTGAGGTGGAGGGCGAGCCGGACGCCGCCTGCCGTCTATCACGCCTTCCTGACGGAGAGATCGACAACTCGGAGCGCGCGCTGGCGTGGTGCGCGGGGTTCATCCTGAAAACGGCGCCGACGTTGAACATTCCGCCGGCGCCGGTTCACTGAAGGCTTATTTCAGGCTGGCGCAGAAACGCTGGATGCGGGTGCAGCCTTCTTCCAGCACGGCCTCCGAGGTGGCGTAGCTGATGCGGAAGTAGGGGCTGAGGCCGAAGGCGGCGCCCTGGACCACGGCCACGCCCTCGGCGTTCAGCAGTTCGGCGGTGAAGGTTTCATCGTCGGTGATGACCACGCCCGACGGCGCCGTCTTGCCGATCAGGCCCTCGATCGACGGATAGACGTAGAAGGCGCCTTCCGGTTTCGGGCAACGGATGCCGTCGGCCTGATTCAGCATGGAGACGACCAGGTCACGGCGCTTCTCGAAGGCGGCGGCGCGCGGGGCCAGGAAGTCCTGCGGGCCGTTCAGGGCCTCGACCGCCGCCCACTGGCTGATGGACGAGGGGTTGGACGTCGTCTGGCTGGCCACCTTGCGCATCAGGTCGATCAGCGGCTTGGGGCCGCCCGCATAGCCGATGCGCCAGCCGGTCATGGCGTAGGCCTTGGACACCCCGTTGCAGGTCAGGGTGCGGTCGTACAGGTCCGGCGCGACCTGGGCCATGGTGACATAGTCGAAGTCGCCATAGACGAGGTGCTCATACATGTCGTCGGTCAGGATCCAGACTTGCGGGTGCTTGCGCAGCACCGCGGCCAGGGCTTCCAGCTCGGCGCGGGTATAGGCGGCGCCGGTCGGGTTCGACGGCGAGTTCAGGATGATCCACTTGGTCCTGGGCGTGATGGCGGCGTCCAGCACCTCGGGACGCAGTTTGAAGCCGTCGGCTTCCTGACCGACCACGGTGACGGGCTCGCCGCCCGCCAGCAGCACCATGTCGGGATAGGAGACCCAGTAGGGCGCCGGCACGATCACTTCGTCGCCGGGGTTCAGCGTGGCGACCAGGGCGTTGTAGATCACCGGCTTGCCGCCCGAGGCGACGTGGATCTGGCTGGTTTCGTAGGTCAGGCCGTTTTCGCGGGCGAACTTGGCGACGATGGCCGCCTTCAGCTCAGGCATGCCGTCGGCTTCGGTGTATTTCGTTTCACCGCGATTGATGGCTTCGATGGCGGCGGCCTTGATGTTGTCAGGCGTATCGAAGTCCGGCTCGCCGGCGCCCAGACCGATGACGTCGCGGCCCTGGCGTTTCAGTTCGCGCGCCTGGGCGGTCACGGCCAGGGTGGCCGACGGCTTGACGCGAGCGAGGGAGGCGGACTGAAGGCTGGACATGTCTATCCCGTCTGGTGGAAGTGATGGGCCGGGGAGGCTGAGGCTTGATACGCAACCCCGCAGGGGCGCACAACGTTTGTGCGCGTCCCGGACGATCAAAAGGCGATTTGGGCGAAATTTATGCGGCGGGTCGTCGATTTTCTGCTGAATATGGAGGCCAAGCGGTGGCGCACCCTGGCTGTGACCCTGCTGCTGCTGGCGGGAATCATCGCCCTGTTCGCCTTGGGCAAGACGCAACTGGCGTTGGGGGCGGAGGACCGGCTGGAGCATTGGCTGGCCGGATATCGCATCGGCCCGTGGGGGCTGGCGGCGGCGGTGCTGGTCTTCACCCTGTCGGCCTTCATCGGCGTGCCGCAGTTCCTGTTGATCGCGGCCTGTGTCGTGGCTTTCGGGCCGTGGTTCGGATTTCTCTATAGCTGGATCGCCACGATCGCCTCGGCGGCCGTCACCTATTGGCTGGGGCGCGGGCCGACCGCGCGCACGCTGGAGCGTTACGGCGGCGGGACGGTCGAGCGGATCCGCAAATTCGTCGGCCGCAACGCCTTTTCGGCCAGCTTCATCATCCGCAACGTGCCCTCGGCGCCCTTCATCGTCGTGAACATGGCCTTTGGCGCGGTGCGCGCCTCCTTCCCGGCCTATCTGGCGGGGTGCGCCCTGGGGGTGCTGCCCAAAACGGCGCTGGTCGCCTTTTTCGGCGGGTCGTTTATGGCGGCGGTCAGCGGCGACGGAATATGGACCTCGGTGATCCTGGCGGCCGTCGCGGGCGTTTGGCTTGTATTGATGCTGGTGGTGCGCGAGTGGGTGAAGCGCCGTGAGGCTGCGCGCAGCCTGCAAGTGGATTGATCGGAGAACGACGATGCTGAAGCTCTATTATTCGCCGGGCGCCTGCGCCGTCGCTTCGCACATCGGCCTGGAAGAAGCGGGCGCAGACTATGTGATCGAGAAGATCGACCTGCGCGCCGGCCAGCAGCGCACGCCGGAATATCTGGCGATCAACCCTGCGGGCGTGACCCCGGCCCTGCAGACGCCCAAGGGGGTGCTGACCCAGAACACGGCGATCCTGGCCTATGTCGCCCAGACCCATCCGCACGCCCAGTTGGCCGATCTGAACGATCCGTTCGAGTTTGCGCGGATGCAGGCCTTCAACGGCTGGCTGGCGTCGTCGCTGCACCCGGCGATCGGCAAGGCGCTGTTCTCCAAGCCGCCGCTGGAAGGCGAGGCGAAGGACGAGGCCGTGCGGATCGCGCTGGAAAAATACGACCTGGCCGAGAATCATCTGCTGACCGGTCCGTGGGTCATGGGCGAAGATCATTCGCTGGCGGACGGCTATCTGCTGGTCTTCACGCGCTGGGCGCGTCAGGCGGGCCTGCTGGACAAGGCGCGCTTTCCGAAGCTGAACGCCCATCTGGACCTGGTGCAATCGCGCCCGGCCGTGCAGCGCGTGCTCCATGCCGAGGGCATCCCGGCGGTCTGAGCCGCGAACCCGCAAGCGGGGCTGGAAAGCTTGAGCGGAAAGGCTTTCAAGCCTTGCCGTGACAAGCCTGTGATCGAGGAGTCATAGGCGCTTGCAATCCCTGCGGCATGAGGGCAAACGGGCCTGTAGTCGGCTCGGCGAAGACGGTCAGGACAGCTTTGCGATCAACGTGAAGCGGGGGTAGGGCGTCGCCACAGCGGACGAATGAAATTCACGCCCTTGCAGGCCCGAACTAAAGCGGTACCGACGCCCATGCTTTCACCCCTCTTCGGCATGATTTCCAATGACATCGCTATGGATCTGGGGACGGCCAACACCCTGATCTACATGCGCGGCAAGGGGATCGTCCTGAACGAGCCGTCGGTCGTCGCCCTGCGTAACGTCGGCGGCCGCAAGATCGTCCACGCCGTCGGCCTGGAAGCCAAGCAGATGCTGGGCCGCACCCCCGGCCACATGGAAGCCATCCGTCCGATGCGCGACGGGGTCATCGCCGACTTCGAAGTCGCTGAAGAGATGATCAAGCACTTCATCCGCAAGGTTCACAACCGCAAGGGCTTCGTGAACCCCAAGATGATCGTCTGCGTCCCGTCGGGCGCCACGGCTGTCGAACGCCGCGCCATCAATGATTCCTGCCTGAACGCCTCGGCCCGCCGCGTCGGCCTGATCGACGAGCCGATGGCTGCTGCGATCGGCGCCGGCCTGCCGATCCACGAGCCGACCGGCTCGATGGTCGTCGACATCGGCGGCGGCACGACCGAAGTGGCCGTGCTGTCGCTGTCGGGCATCGTCTATTCGCGTTCGGTCCGCGTCGGCGGCGACATGATGGACGACGCTCTGATCGCCTACATGCGCCGCAACCATAACCTGCTGATCGGCGAAACGACCGCCGAGCGCATCAAGAAGGACATCGGCACGGCCCGCATCCCGGCCGACGGCGAAGGCCTGTCGATCGAGGTCAAGGGCCGCGACCTGATGCAGGGCGTGCCGCGCGAAGTGAAGATGAGCGAGCGTCAGGCGGCCGAAGCCCTGGCCGAGCCGGTCTCGCAGATCGTGGAAGCCGTGAAAGTCGCGCTGGAAGCGACGCCGCCGGAACTGGCCGCCGACATCGCCGACAAGGGCATCATGCTGACGGGCGGCGGCGCTCTGCTGCGCGGCCTGGACGCCGAGATCCGCGACCACACGGGCCTGCCGGTGCAGGTGGCGGACGATCCGCTGTCGTGCGTCGCCATCGGCTGCGGCAAGGTGCTGGAGCACCCGTCGTGGATGAAGGGCGTCCTCGAGTCGTCGCTCTGAGACTGATCGGCCTGCCGCAGGCGCCGCATTCCTGAAAAGGGGCGGATTTCTGTGACAGGCTCACGCTTTCGGCGGGCTTTGAGCCCGCCGATTCCTAAGCTCTAGCAGGAAGGCTGGCCGTGGCGTTTCGCGACGGACCGTTCGAGAATCTGAAGGTGCCGCTGGCCTGGACGGCCGCGGTCATGGTCGTCGGCGGAATCGTCGCTGCGGTCATGCTTCTGCTCGCCGATCGGCCGCAACCGGCAGCCGACGACCTGGAGCCTGCGCGCGCCGCCTTCGACAGCGCCGCCGGAACCACGGGCGGCGTTCTGGCCGCGCCGGTCCGCTGGGGCGGCGACGCCGTGGACTACGTCAAAGGCTATTTCTTCGCCGTGTCGGAGAACCGTCGCCTGCGCCGCGAACTGGCGGAGATGAGCGCCTGGCGCGACGACGCCCTGGCGCTGAAGAACCTCAACGCCCGTTACGAACAGCTGCTGGGCCTGCAGACCGAGCCGCCCATCGCCATGACGGCCGGACGCGCCATCACTGACGCGCGCGGCCCGTTCGCCCGGTCGCGCCTGCTGAACGTCGGCGCCGGCAAGGGCGTGCGCGTTGGCAATCCGGTGCTGAGCGAGCACGGCCTGGTCGGCCGCATCTCGGGCGTTTCTGGCGCACACAGCCGCATGGTGCTGCTGACCGACGTGGCCTCGCGAATTCCGGTCATGGTGGAGCGCACCGACGCTCGCGCCATGCTGACCGGCGACGGCAGCCGCAGTCCGCGCCTCGACTATGTGCGCGGGCAGGGCTCTGTGCAGGAAGGCGACCGCATCCTGACCTCGGGCGACGGCGGCGGTTTCCCGCGCGGCCTGCCGGTCGGCGTGGTGGCCAAGGGCGTGGACGGCTCCTGGCGGGTCAAGCTGTACAGCGACCGCACGGCCATCGACTATGTGCGCGTCCTGCTGTTCCAGGATTTTAGCCAGCTGGCGGACCAGAACGCCCTGAACGCAGCCCCGTTGGCCAGTCTGAACACCGCGCCGCCGCCGAACGCCGCCCAGGCCGCCGCCATTCAGGACGTGGCCACGCGCCGCGCCGCCGCCGCTCAGGCCGCCGCAGAGCGCGTCCGCGCCGCCAACGCCGCGCCGCCTCCGGCGCCGGTTGCGCCCGCGATTGCGACGCCGCCTCAGGCCCAGCCGACGCCGCGTCCCGCCGCGCCCCGGCCGACCGCCGCCACGCCGCCGCAACCTTCGGCGCAGGCTCAGACGCCGACCGCGCCTGACGGAGGCCGCGAGTGAGACGGACGATCACCGTGCGGATGGTCGGTCCGATGCAGTGGATCGGCTACCCGGCGCTGATCGCCGCGGCCGCCACCATCCTGTTCGCCATTCCGCTGCGCCTGTTCGGCCTGACCCTGCCCGAACCGGTCTGGCCCATGGTTCTGGCCTTCGCCTGGCCGCTGATCCGTCCATCCATGTTGGCGCCGGCGGTGCTATTTGGTCTGGGCGTATTCCTCGACTTCTTCTGGGGCGGCCAGACGGGCATGTGGGCGCTCAGCTTGTTGCTGATCTATGGCGCTATGCTGTTGGCGTCGAAGTATCTGGCGGGACAGGCGACCATCGTCCTGTTCGCTCTCTATGTCGCCTCGACGGGCTTGGCCTTCGCGGTCGCCTATTTCGTGACGCGCGGCAGCCTTGGGAATGCTCCCAATCTGCTGGCTGTTATGGGACAGATGATCCCGACGCTTCTGCTCTTCCCGCTGGCTGACTGGTTGATCGAGCGCTTCGACGACGCGGACGTGCGATTCCGATGAGCAGCGAACCGCATATCTTCTTTTCCGACGTGAACGAGCGGCAGGGCTCCTTCCTGCGGCGCACCATGTTGCTGGGCGGGGCGACGGTCGTGGGCGGGCTGGCCCTGGTCGGACGCCTGGCGCATCTGCAGCTCTTCAAGTCGGAAGAGTTCGCCACCCTGGCGACGCGCAACCAGTTCAACTTCCGCCAGGTGCCGCCGCCGCGCGGCCTGATCAAGGACCGCAACGGCGTGGTCATCGCCGGGAACCGGCCCAGCTTCCGCGTCCTGGTCGTTCGCGACGAGACCAAGGATCTGGACCAGACGCTGGACCTGCTGGGTCAACTGTTGCCGGACACCCTGGAGCGCCGTCGCACCATCATCCGCGACGTCAACGCCGCGCCGCGTTTCTCGCCGGTCCCGGTCAAGAGCGACCTGACCTGGGAGGAGTTCTCCAAGGTCAATCTGCACGCGGCTGAACTGCCCGGCGTCATGGCTGACATGAACGAGGCCCGCTACTATCCGCACGGCGGCGCCTACGCCCATGTGGTGGGCTATGTGGCCAAGGTGTCGGACCGCGACGTGCAGGCGATCCGCGACAAGGGCGAACAGCCGCCGTCCATCCTGTTCAACCCCGGTTTCCGTATCGGCCGACAAGGCATTGAACAATCGCTGGATCAGGATTTGCGCGGCGTCGAAGGCGGCAAGCGGGTCGAGGTCAATGCGCGCGGCCGCGTCGTGGCCGAGGACATCGCCGGATCGCGTCCAGCGGTTCAGGGGGCCGAGGTGGTGCTTACGCTGGACAACGACGTCCAGCAGCGCGCGCTGGAGGTGTTCGGCGAGGAGGCGGGCAGCATCGTCGTCATGGACGTTCGCAACGGCGATATCCTGGCCATGGTGTCGTCTCCCTCGTTCGATCCCAACCTGTTCGTGTCGGGCGTCCCGACCAAGATCTATCGCGCCCTGGCCGACTATGAGCGTCGACCGCTGACCGACAAGGCGTTGAGCGGCACCTTCGCGCCGGGGTCGACGTTCAAGCCGATCGTCGGGCTGGCGGCGATGAAGCGCGGGCTGGACCCCAGCCGCCGCATCTTCTGTAACGGCAGCTTCTATCTGGGGCGCCGGTTCGCCTGCCTGGGGCGGCATGGGGCGTTGGATCTGCGCGGAGCCATCAAGGCGTCCTGCAACGTCTACTTCATGACCCTGGCGACGGAGATGGGGCCGGACGCCATCGCCGAGACCGCGCGGGATATGGGCTTCGGCCAAACCTTCGACATCGGCATTCCCGGTCAGAAGGCGGGCCTGGTGCCGGACCGCGAATGGCGTCGCAAGAACCCGGTGCGCGGCGATGCGAAATGGTATCCGGGCGAGAATCCCAGCTACGGCATCGGTCAGGGCGCCTTGACGGTGAACGCCTTGCAACTTGCGGTCTATACGGCGCGTGTCGCTAACGGCCGCAAGGCGGTCTCGCCGCGCCTGATCAAGTCGATCGGCGGGGTGGAGCAGGGCGGCAGCGCCTTCGCCGACCTGCCCTATGACCCTCAGATGCTGCAGGTTCTGCGCGACGGGATGGAGGCGGTGACGGCCGCCGGGGGCACGGGCTTCCGCAACAGCCAGCTAGGTCTTGGTACGGTCAAGATGGCGGGCAAGACCGGCACGGCCCAGGCTCGCAACTACGGCTCCGGCTCACGCAAGGGCGCAGGGCGGCCCTGGAATCAGAAGGACCACAACCTGTTCGTGGCCTATGCGCCGACCGATAATCCGCGCTACGCGGTCTCGGTCATCGTTCAGCACGGCGGTCTGGGCGGCGGCACGGCCGGGGCGCCGCGCGCGCGCGAGGTGATGAAGGTCGCCCTGCTGAAGGATCCCGAAATCCGCGCTCGCATCGAATCGGCAGGCTTTGAGGCGCAGGAGGACGCCGGCGCGCGCGAGGCCGAGGCGCGAGGCGAGCCGGTCGACGGCGCCGGCGTCGACGTCGTCGCGCCGCCGCCGCTTACGGAGCCCGGACAATGACCGCATCCGCCCTGACCCGCCCCGGCGAACGCGATCGCCTGTCCAGCAAGTTCGCCGAGCTGGATTGGCGCGTCATCGGCCTGTTGTGCATCCTGGCCGGGATCGGCACGGCCATGCTGTATTCCATCGCGGGCGGCCACTGGCAGCCCTGGGCGGCCAAGCATCTGATCCGTTTCGGCGTCTTGCTGGTCGCCATGATCGGCATGGCCATGGTTCACCCCAAGTGGTGGTTCCATGCGGCCTATCCGCTGTACGGCGTGCTGCTGGTGCTGGTGCTGATGATCGAGTTCACGCCGCTGGGCTATACGGCGGGCGGGGCCAAGAACTGGCTGAACCTGGGGTTCACCCGCATCCAACCGGCCGAGTTCGTCAAGATCGGCCTCGTGCTGGCTCTGGCGCGTTGGTATCACGGCCATTCGGCGCAGGAGGCGCGCTGGTCGTGGAAGCTGCTGATCCCCGTGGGGATGATCGGCGTGCCCTTCCTGCTGGTCGCCAAGCAGCCAGACCTCGGCTCGGCCATGATCATCGGCCTGACCGGGGCCGCCGTCATGTTCATGGCGGGACTGAGCTGGCGTGTCATCGCCGCCGCCGTGGCCGCCGCCGTGGCCGTCATTCCGCCCTTCGTCATGTTCGTGATGCACGACTATCAGCGCAACCGCGTGCTGACCTTCCTGAATCCGGAGGCCGACCCCTCCGGCACCGGCTACAACATCATCCAGTCCAAGATCGCCCTGGGCTCCGGCGGGCTGATGGGCAAGGGCTACGGCCTGGGCAGTCAGAGCCAGCTGGAGTTCCTGCCGGAACGCCATACGGACTTCATCTTCTCGACCGTGTCCGAAGAGTTCGGCTTCCTGGGCTCCTTCACCGTACTGGCCTGCTATGTCGCGCTGATCCTGATTTCGTTGCGGATCGCGGCCCTGTCGCACAGCCATTTCGGTCGGATCAGCGCGGCGGGCATGACGGCCTTCCTGGCGTTGTTCGTGCTGATCAACGGGGCGATGGTGATGGGGCTGGCGCCGGTCGTGGGCGTGCCCATGCCGCTGCTGTCCTATGGCGGGTCGACCATGATGACGGTGATGATCGGCTTCGGCCTGATCCTGTCGATGCGGGTGCACCGCTATGTCGAACTGCCGAAGGGCCAGGGGCTGTTCTAATCGGCTGTACGGGCGTTAGGCTGTCGTCATGACTGTTCAGACGCCCGACACCGAAGCCGCCGACATCCCAAAGGCCGATCCGGCCATGTTCTCCGACTGCGGCGACACGCCCTGTCCGCAACCCGTTCTGGCTGATCCGAAGAATGAGGCGGCGGTCCAGGCCGAGGGGTTGCGGATGCGCGACAACCCGGCCGAGTGGGCCTTCGTGCGCCTGTCCAAGCTGATCGAGGAGTTCGAGGCCAACCTCGACAAGGACGAGGAGATCGGCGCGCGGGTCGTCGGCCTGCCGGGCGATGGGGCCATGCAGGTCATCGACGTGGGCTTCTGGGGCCCGGACCTGATCATGTTCTTCGGCCGGAACGCCGACGGCAAGCCGGTGCGCCTGATCCAGCACTACAGCCAGATCAATGTGGTGCTCAGCGCCATGAAGAAGCCGGAGGAGCGCGAGGCGCGCCGCATCGGCTTCCAGCTCAGCGAAATGGTCGAGAAGACCAACCCGAAATAGCGCCTCAACGCGCGGTGACGCCTAGAGCGTCGCCGCCCAGTCGGTGGCGCGGATCAGGCTGTCGATGATGCCGGGCTCGCTGGAGGCGTGGCCGGCGTCGCCGATGATGTCCAGCTTGGCCTCGGGCCAGGCGCGGTGCAGGGACCAGGCGCCCGAGATCGGCGTCACCACGTCGAAGCGCCCTTGCGCGATCCAGCAGGGGATATGGCGGATGGTCTCGATGTTCTCGAGGATCCAGTGCTCGCTGTCGAAGAAGCCGCCGTTGGTGAAGTACCAGTTCTCGATGCGGGCGAAGGCCACGGCGAAGTCGGGATCGGCGAACTTGTCCGGCTTGCCTGACGGGCCCTGGATGCTGACGGTCTCGCCTTCCCAGGTCGCCCAGGCCACGGCGCAGCGGTTGCGCTCCTCGACGTCGTCGCCGGTCAGGCGCTTGTAGTAGGCGGCCATAAGGTCGCCGCGCTCGGCCTCGGGGATGGGCGCCAGGAAACGCTCCCAGGCGTCGGGGAAGATCATCGAGGCGCCGTCCTGATAGAACCAGTGCAACTCCTTCTTCGTCAGCAGGAAGATGCCGCGCAGCAGCAGGGCCAGGCACCGTTCCGGGTGCTTGATGGCGTAGGTCAGCGATAGGGTCGAACCCCAGGAGCCGCCGAAGACCACCCATTTGTCGATGCCCAGCATCTCGCGCAGGCGCTCGATATCGGCGACCAGATCCCAGGTGGTGTTGTTCTCAAGAGAGGCGTTCGGCCGCGACAGGCCGCAGCCGCGCTGGTCGAACATGACGATGCGGTATTTGGCCGGATCGAAATAGCGCCGCATCCCCGGATTGACCGCCCCGCCGGGGCCGCCGTGCAGGACGATGACCGGCACGCCGTGGGGGTTGCCGCTTTCCTCGTAATAGATCTCGTGGACGCTGTCGGTCGCCATCCAGCCTGAGGCGTAGGCTTCGATTTCCGGGTAGAGGTCGCGGCGCGCAGTGTTGGTCACGAGAGATGCCCTTCTGAGAAAAGGATCGGTCAGGTCTGAAGCGGTCAGGCCTTGGGGGGATTGGACTGGAAGGCGGCGAAGATCAGCAGGGCCCATCCGGCGATCATCAGCGCGCCGCCGACCGGCGCCACAGCGCCCATGACCGGCAGGCTCAACAGCCCGATCATGGCCAGGGCCAGGCAGAAGATCAGTCCGCCCGTGCTGGCCAGCCATCCGGCCAGGCTCAGCAGTCGGCTCGGGCCGAACAGCGCCAGGGCGGCGGCCAGGACGGCGTGCACCATCTGATAGTGACCGCCCGTGGTCAGCAGGGTTTTGACGGCGGGTGCGGCGCCGTGAGCGGCGAAGGCGCCCAAAGCGACAGCCATGGCGCCGTTGAAACCGGCGAAAGCGAGCAGTTTGCGGTCAGGGCTCATGTCTAATGTCTAGACCACAAAAACCCCGAAGTCTGCTATCGCCCGCCGATGAAAGCCGCATCGCGCATGGCGCTGCAATATGTCCTGCTGTTCAGCGCCAGCGGCGTGACCCTGCCGTTCGCCGGCCTATGGTTCCGTGATCAGGGGTTGAGCGGCGCCCAGATCGGCGCCCTGCTGGCCATCCCCATGCTGGCGCGGGCGGTGACAGGGCCGCTGCTGGCGGTCTGGGCCGACGGTTTCGTGCTGCGGCGAACGCCCATCGCCCTTCTGGGGCTGGTCATGGCGGTCGGCTACGGCGGGGCGGGTCTGGTCGAGGGCTTTGTCCTCTGGGCGCTGTTCTGGCTGCTGGGCGCGACGGCGGCGGCCGCCCTCATTCCGCTCAGCGACGTGATGACCCTGCGCGTCGCGGGGCGCGAAGGATTCGCCTTCTCGCTGCCGCGCGGGTGCGGCTCGGCGGCCTTCGTCGTCGCCAATCTGGTCATGGGGGCGCTGCTGACGCGCGTGTCTTCGGACGCCGTCATTTTCTGGGCGGTCGCCGCCTCCCTGCTGATCGCGGTCACGGCCTGGCGCGTCCTGCCGGCTGAGCCTGTGTCTGAAGGCGGTCCTGTATCGAAGCTGGAGCGATTTCAGGGGTTGGGGCGGCTGTTGCGCCGCCCTGTCTTCATGGCGGCGATCTTCTCGATCGGCGCGGTGCAGGCGACGCACGCCTTCTACTACGGCTTTTCGGCCATCAGCTGGCGGGCGCAGGGCTTGGCCGAGAGCGTGACGGGGATGCTGTGGGCCTTTTCCGTCGTGGTCGAGATCGGCTTCATGTGGTGGATCGAGCCGTGGCGTCGCCGCATCGGCATCGGCCCATGGACCATGCTGTTCATCGGCGCAGGGGCGGCGGTTCTGCGCTGGAGCCTGATGGCCTTCGCTCCGCCGCTGTGGATGCTCATCCCGTTGCAGATGCTGCACGCCCTGACCTTCGCCGCCACCTATCTGGCGGGGGTGCAGATTGTCGAACGCCTGTGTCCGCCGGACAGCCACACCGCCGCCCAGACCTTGAGCTCGGCTCTGTCGGCCGGGGTGTTGATCGGTCTGGCGACCCTGGCCAGCGGGCCGCTGTATGACGCCGTTGGGCTGAAGGCTTACCTGGCCATGGCGGCGCTGGCGTTGACCGGGGGGCTGGTCGGCCTGTGGGTGCGATCGAAGGAAGCGGCGTCAGGCCACGTTTGAACGGGGCAGGGGCGCTAGGCGACGCGCCATGGCCGAGGCGGCCGTCTTGACCGCCGTCCGGACCGTGTTTTCGCTCTCGCCGTCAGGAATCCGCAGCAGGCCGATGGAGGGAGATTCCAGGCTGTCAGGCAGGTCCGCCAGAATGCGATACAGGATATAGCTTCCCGCATCCTCTTCAGCGTCAGAGTCGGCGATGGCCGAGACCCCGGCCTCCGCCAGGTCGCGCAGGATGTCGGCGACCGGCGCCGTGACGCGCGCGATGCTGGGGCCGGTGCTGTCCAGGCGTCCCGGCTCGCCTAGGCGACGATTTTCGGCGCGCATCTGCACCCGGATCGGACCGGCGTGAACGGTGCGTCCGACCAGCAAAAGAGCCGAGCATTCGCCGCGCGACAGCAAGCCCGTCAGGGTTTCAGCCAGGGCTTCGGCCGAGGCGTCGCCAGGCGTGGCCAGGGTGCGCGCGCCGGGCGGGTTCCAGGGCTCGCCGGACAGATCCTCGACGGGATCCCAGGCCCGATAGGACGGCGACCAGGCGCAGATGGAGATGACGGGGCGTCGATCAGGACGGCCGTTGGAATCCAGACCCATCAAAGGAAATAGACCCCCTCTAGCGCCGTCGTGGCGCGCCGCAGCGTGAACGGTGCTTTGAAATGCGGCGTCAGGTCAAGCCTGACCGGCGCCGCGATGGCGTGATGAAAGGGCGAGGCGGTCAGCTCAGGTCGCCTACGGCTGCGTCCAGCAACATGAAGGCGCGGCCCTCGTCGGTCGCCAGCCGCATCTGCACGTCCTCGGCGTCGTCGCGTTCCGCCTGGAGCTTCAGCCCATGGGCGAAGGCGCGGACATAGGCCTCGGCGTCGGCGCGTAGGGCGTCGTCGCTCAGCACCCGGCGAGAGACGCTGCGGACGGCGGCCGGCGCCACGCGGCGGACGATCTGACGCGCTCGCGCCGGGTCGTGGCCGGCGAAGGCCTGCGCGGCCTCCTCTACGCGGGGCCGGGGCAGCAGAGCGTTGGGATCGACGCCCATACGCCGGATGGCCGAGGTGACGCGTCCAGCCAGGGCGTCGATCTCTTCAGGCGTGCCGATGGCGGCGTTCAGCTCCAATGGCGCGGCGGGCGCCGGTTCCGGTTGAACCAGATCGCGCCAGCTGAGCGCGTCTCCGATGCGAGTCGGCTCGGCATGGGGCGCCTCAGGCGTGTGCGGCGGCGTCGGGGCCGTGGGGATCGGCTCGATCTCGGATTCGACCGGGTGTTGCGGGCGCATGCGGCCCCGTAGGCCAGAAGTCACGCCGGACGCGAGGCCCGGCGCCGCCGTCGGCCGGGGCTCAGGCGCGGGCGCGACCTGGCGCGGGGCGGGGACGGTCGTCGGGCGGCGGCGCGGCTGGCCGCCCTCGGCGGAGACGGCGCCCATCAGGCGCACAGCCTCGGTCAACATTTCATAGTTGCGACGCACGCGATCCTGGAACCCGGCGTCCAGGGCCTCGGTGTCCTGGGCCGCCTTGCGCGAGGCGGCGGTCAGGGCGTTCAGGCCCTCCTCGACGCTGAGGCGCACGGATTCGACGCGGGCGCGGGCCTCGTCGGGCAGGCGGGCGGCGCGCTGGTCCATTTCGGCGACGGCCTGTTCGACCGAAGCCAGGGCGTCCGTGACCTGGGCCAGGGTCGCCTGAAGGCTGTCGACCAGCTTCTGCCCGGTCAGATCGACCATGTCGGCGGTCTGGGCGACGATGCGGCGGGCGCCGTCGATCCGCGCCTCGGCCGCCTCATCGGCCTTCTGGGCGGCGTCGAACAGGGATTCGCCCAGGCGGTCGGCGCGAATCTGGGCCTGTTCGATCGCGGCCTGAGCGGCGGCGCGCTGTTCGTCGGCCGTGGCCTGAAGCGCCTCCAGCGAACGGCGGGTCTCCTCGACCAGCAGGTCGCGGGACTCGGCGGCCAGGCTTTCAAAGCGATCCAGCGACAGCTTGGTGGCGTGGTCGAAGCCGTCGGCCTCGCGCTGGGACATCTCCACCAGGGCCTTGAACTGGTCGACCACGGCCTCGACCTGGGCCTTGATGGCGGCGGCGGCCTCATCGCCGCGCTGGTTCAGGTCGTCGGCGGCGGTGCGCGTCTGGGACAGGTGGTCCAGAAGCTGGGCGCGCTGGCTTTCGATCTGGGCCGAGAAGTCTTCCTGATCGGTGCGCAGGGCGTAGGCGGCCGTGACCAGGGCGGCGCGTTGCTGGCCCAGGCCTTCCTCGACGGATTGAATCTGTTCGGCGACGCCGGAGCCGGCCGTCTCCAGCCGCAGGGTCTGGCGGGCCAGATCGTCAGAGGCGGCGCGGGCGGCTTCCTGGGCTTCGTTGGCGGCGGCGGCCAGGTCGGCGGCGCGGGCGGCCAGGGCGGCCTCAGCCTCGCGCAACTGGGTCTGGGCCAGGTCGGAGGCGTCGGCCACCATGCGCGACTGACGCTCAACCGTTTCGACAACCGCCGAAGCCTGGCCTTCCAGCTTGCCGCCCAGAACGCCCATCTGCTCGCGTTCGTGCGACAGTTGTTCAGCAAGACGTCGCGCCGTGCCGCCGGCCAGTTCGGCGGCCTCGTTCAGCAGGTTGGATTCCTTGACCAGGGCCTCGCGCAGGGACGCCAGGTCGCCGCGAGCGCGCTCGGCCGATTGCGCGGCGCGGTCGATGTCTTCGCGCAGGGTGTTCAGCACATGCCCGGCCTGATTGGCGGCCAGGGCGGTCGGTCCCACTAGGGCGTCAGCCATTTCCCGCGCGCGCTTCGTTTCCTGGACGAGACCCGCGCCCTGGCGCACGGCATGGGCCAGAAGGACGGACAGACCCACCGGCGCCAGCAGGATCAGGGCGTAGACCGCCAGGCGCAGCGGATCGATCTCCATCATCCCCGAGCCCAGTTCATAGGCGAACCAGGAGGCCAAGCCGCCGACCCATAGGGCGGAGGCCAAGCCCGCGATCAGATAGGCGTTAGCGGCGCCGTTTGAACCCGCGCTCTTGCCCTTGCGCTTGGCCGAGGTCTTGGCCGGCGGCGAGATGGGCGCGACCGTAGCGGGCGGGGCGTCGGCGGATTCAGCGAACGGCGACAGGGCGCGCGCGGCCTTTTCGGCTTCGGCGGCGCGTTCTTCGGCCAGCGCCTGCTGCTCAGCCAGGCGTCGACGCTGGCGCTCGGACATGGGGCGCTGGGGTGCGTCAGGCAGCGGCTCCAAGCCGGCCTCTGGCGTCGCTTCGTCGGGGGTCTCGGCCGCTTCGGGCGTGAGCGAGGCCTCCGTCTCAGTGGAGACGGGCTCGGGGTCGGTCAGATTGAGCGGCGGCCGATGGCGGGATTTCATGGGCGTCGGTCTCGATCACTGATCGCCAGGATAGGCGGCGAAGGGCGCAAGGCATGGACCCTAACGGCTGGATCGTAAGGCGAAAAGGCTCGAGCGCGGATTAGATCGCCGTTTGCCGACGCGGATCAAGGTGATCTGTGGATCAGCAGGACGAGGGAGCGGTCAGGTGGACGGTGGTTGCGGGCTTTGTATCGCCGCAATCCTGCACCCGTTGAATCTCGCGGTCCGACTTTTGCGGCGCTTTCATATCGACGCCGAATTGCGACAACGCCGCTGCGGCGAGCAGGGCGATCAAACCAGCCAGCATCTCGATCAAAGCTTGCATATTCACAGTATGCCAGAAACATCTTCGGGCGACAATGCGGCGAACAGATGAAGCGGCGCCATTGACCCGATTGATGCGAAAATGGAACGATCCGACCTCATCGGCGTCTGAGTGAGATCAGGAGGCCCGTCCGGCCGTCACGCGAATCAGCCATTGCGGGGGGTATGCGAGCAGACCATTTCTATGAGGGCAGCCTGCTGGAGACGGCCACCGCAGTGTGGCGGTCCGCAAAGGCGCATCGGTTCGCCCCCTTGATGGAAAACAAGGCCTATTTCGACGCCCTGGCGTCGGCGCTGCACAAGGCCGAACGCTCCATCCTGATTCTCGGCTGGCAGTTCGATCCGCGCACGCGCCTGGACCCCGAGGGGCCATTGACCGATCGGCGCGCCGAGATCGGCCATCAGTTGAAGGCTCTGGTGCGCCAGAAGCCCGATTTGGACGTGCGCCTGCTGATCTGGCGTTCGCCGTTGCTGATCGCCGCATCGCAGGGCTTCTATCCGCACAAGGCCCAGAGGTGGTTTCGGCGCCGGATCGTGGAGTTTCGACTGGACGGGCCGGGCATACTGGGCGCCTGTCATCATCAGAAGGTGGTGGTGATCGACAACCAGATCGCCTTCTGCGGCGGCGGCGACATCTCGACCGACCGCTGGGACACCGAAGAGCATTTCTCGGGCGACCCGCGCCGGTGCGAGCCGACGGGCGTCATTCCGGCGCCGAGGCACGAAGTCATGTGCGTGATGGACGGCCCGGCGGCGCAGGCTCTGGGCGAACTGGCGCGTGAGCGGTGGAGGCGGGCCACCGGCGAGGTGATCGCGCCGATCACGGCTGAATGCGCGGATTCGTGGCCGGAGCGCGTGGCGCCCGCGCTGACGCAGGTGTCGGTCGGAATCTCCCGCACAGAACCTCAGGTGCGCGGCCGGCCCGAGGTTCGCGAAAACGAGGCTCTGCATCTGGAGGCCATCCGGCGGGCGCGCTCGCTTATCTATATGGAGAACCAGTACTTCACCTCGCCCCTGCTGGCGGCGGCGCTGGCCGAGCGCCTGGCCGAGCCGGACGGGCCGGAGGTGGTGTTGGTCTCGACCGGGCGCAGCCCCAGCTGGTTCGACGGCATGACCATGGATACGGCGCGGGCCGAGGTTCTGTATCGGCTGGAGCAGGCGGACCGGCATGATCGCTTCACCGCCTTCTACCCAGTGACGGACGAGGGCGAGCGGATCATCGTTCACGCCAAGATGACTATCATCGACGACAAGCTGCTGCGGATCGGGTCCAGCAATCTGAACAACCGCTCGATGGGGCTGGATACGGAGTGCGACGTTTCGGTCGAGGCTGAGACGGAAGAGCAGAGCGAGGTGATCCAGCGTTTCCGCCGTCACTCTCTCGGCCATTTCATCGGCGTGTCCGGCGACGCCTTTGCTGAGGCTGAGACGCTGCTGGGTTCAGTCGGTCAGGCGATTCAGACCTTCGGTCATGAGCGCATGAAGCCGCTGGGCGCGACCGAGCCGACGCGGGTGGAGCGGATGTTCGCCGAGTGGCAGTTCGGCGATCCGATGTCTTCCACCGACGCCTGGCGGCCGTGGAAACGGCTGAACCGCTCGCACCGCACTCGGCCTAAGTCAGAGGGCGGTCAGGCGCCGGGTTGACCCTTGGGCTGATCGATCTCGAAGTCGATGATCAGCGGCAGGTGGTCCGAAGCGGCTCGCGCCAGAGGCGATGACGGCGTGCGGGCACCGGTCACGCGGATTTCGCGGCTGACGAAGCAGTGGTCGATGCGGATGGCTGGGAAGCTGGACGGGAAGGTCTTGATCGAGGGCTTCAGCCCCAGCCGCCGCTGGGCGTCGTCCAGCCGCCGGGTCAGGGCCTGATAGGGGCGGGTGATAGAGGTGGCGTTGAAGTCGCCGGTCAGGATGGTCGGTCCGTCGCACATCGGATCACCTAGCCAGTCCCGGCCGACCAGAGCCGCGACCTGAAGCCGCTGTTCACGAGGGACCAAACCCAGGTGGGTGTTCAGGATATTGACGACCACGCCGTCGAAATCGACCGCCGACCACAGGGCGCCGCGCGGCTCCAGCCCCTTGAGGCTGGGCAGGGTGGGCAGGGCGGCGGCGCGCACCAGGCGCTCGGGGCGATGGGTCAGGATGGCGTCGCCGTAAAGTTCGGCCTCGACCTTCATGGCGGGATGGAACTGCACGCTCATGGCCAGGCGCTGGGCGATGGCGTCGGCCTGGTCGACCCAGCCGGTGCGGGCGCGGCCGACATCCAGCTCCTGCAGGCAGACGACGTCCGGCTCGTGTTCGGCGATGACGTCGGCGATGCGATGCACGTCCAGCTTGCGGTCGACGCCGACGCAGCGATGGACGTTGTAGGTCAGAAGTCTCGGCATGAATTCCTTGCCTGCGATCGCAGCGACTGTCGCGCCTCAATGCGGCGGTCGCGAGGCCCCGATAGCGATCCTGATAGCCGGACTAGATGACAACCAGCTTGTCGGGGATCTCGTTTTCATCAGCGGGCTTGGGCGGAAAGCGTTCCGCCAGAACCTGACCGCACAGGGTGATGGCTTGCTCAAAGCCTTCGACCGGCCGGTCACGCCGCAGGGCGCCGGTCAGGGCGGCCACGGCGTCGGCCCAGACTTCGGGACTGACGCAGGAGTGGATGCCCTCGTCGGCCACGACCTCGACCTGATGATCGGCCAGGGCGGCGAAGATCAGGACGCCGGTGCGCGCCTCGGTGACGTGCAGGCCGTGGGCCAGGAACTGCTGCATGGCGGCGCGGCGAACGCGCGTGCGGCGCAGGGCGGCGGGCGTCAGAAGTCGCCGCACGACGGGGATCAAGGACAGCAGGAAGACGGCCACGAAGACGCCGGCCTGCACCAGTCCATAGGCCGCCAGGGCGCGGCCGATCTCGGCCGAGGCGGCGGGGGCGTGGGCGGCCTCCCAACCGCCGCCGAAGGTCAGCCAGTCGCCGTTGAAGCCGAGCGGGATCAGGCCCAGCGGCAGCAGCAAGGCCGCCGCCGCCGCCCAACCCAGGCTGACGTCTCGATAGGACGACACCTGCCGCGCCACGACGCAGAAAATCTCGCCGGAGGTGTCCGCCTCGGCCTGGGCGATGGCTTGGGCCACCCGTGCGTGGTCGTCGTTCGTGAACTGCATCACCATCCCCCCGAGGCGCCGCCGCCGCCGAAGCCGCCGCCGCCTCCGCCGAAACCACCGCCGCCGAAGCCGCCTCCGCCGCCGCCGCCCCAGCCTCCGCCGCCGCCCCAGCCGCCGCGATCATCGTCGTCGCGGTTGCGCAGAGCCTCGTTGGCGGCCCAGATCAGGATGGGGGATAGGCCGTCGCCGCGTCCGCCGCGCCGTTTGCGCCCGCCCGCGGCCGCGCCGACCATGCTGAAGAAGATGAAGGCGAAGACCAGCAGGATGACGACGGCCGGCAGGACCGGCTTGGTCGTCGCGGTCGCCGCGCTCTTGGCCTCTTCGGCGCGCGCCTGGGCCTCGGCCGGATCGGCGGTCAGCTGGGCGATGATGGCGTCAGTCCCGGTGATGATGCCGGCGGCGTAGTCGCCCTGACGAAACGCCGGCAGGATGTCGTTGCGGATGATGAGCGAGGAATAGGCGTCGGTCAGCACGCCCTCCAGCCCATAGCCGACCTCGATCCGCACCTTGCGCTCGTTCGGCGCGACGATCAGCAGGGCGCCGCCGTCGTTTTCCTTCTGCCCGATGCCCCAGTGACGACCCAACTGATAGCCGAAGTCCTCGATCTCCTGATCCTGAAGCGAGGGCAGGGTGACGACGACCAACTGGTCGCCGGTCTGCTGCTCCAGCGTCGCCAGCTTGCCGGTCAGGGCCTGTTCCTGTTCGGGCGTCAGCAGTTGGGCGTCATCGACCACGCGGCCGGTGAGCGCCGGAAACTTGATCTCGGCGGCCAGGCCGGCGCCGGGCAGGGCGGCCAGCCATAGG
This sequence comes from Brevundimonas sp. ZS04, assembly GCF_001956865.1. NCBI lineage: Bacteria > Pseudomonadati > Pseudomonadota > Alphaproteobacteria > Caulobacterales > Caulobacteraceae > Brevundimonas > Brevundimonas sp. ZS04. Next base: position 100,099 of record NZ_MTHE01000003.1, on the reverse strand, counting down.
ACGAGGCCCAGCAAAAGCGCGGGGAGCAGGCCCCGCGCCGCGCCTTCCCTCGGGGAGAGGGCGGAAGGGTTCATTTCAGGCTTACTGCGCCGCCGGGGCCGGCGCAGCCGCAGGCGGCGTCGATCCGGGCGCGGCGCCGGGCGTGGTCGCAGGCGCGCCGCCGCCGGGCTGGGCGCCCAGGTCGAAGTTCACGCTGGGCGCGGACTGAGCCTCGGCCGTGGCGGTGAACAACTGCATGGGTTTGGAGCCGCCGTGCAGGGTCTTGGCCCAGATCACGTTCGGGAAGGTGCGCAGGGTGGTGTTGTAGTCGCGCACGGCCTCATTGTAGTCGCGGCGCGCCACGGCGATGCGGTTTTCGGTGCCTTCCAGCTGCGACTGCAGGGTCAGGAAGTTCTGGTTGGCCTGAAGCTGGGGATAGGCCTCGACCGTCACCAGCAGCCGCGACAGGGCGCTGGAAAGCTCGCCCTGCGCCTGCTGATACTGCTGGAAGGCGGCGGCGTCATCGAGGTTGGAGGCGTCGATGTTGACGCTGGTGGCCTTGGCGCGGGCCTCGATCACCTGGGTCAGGGTGGTGCGTTCCTGAATGGCCGCGCCTTGGACGGTGGCGACCAGGTTCGGCACCAGGTCGGCGCGGCGCTGATATTGGCTCTGAACGTCGGCCCAGGCGGCCTCGGCGCGTTCCTGTTTGGTCGGAATGGTGTTGTAGCCGCAGGCGCCCACGGCGGGGGCCAGGACGACGACAGCGGCGACGGCCGCGATGCGAGGCGAAAATCCAGCCATGAAGAAGCTCCTGCGGGCGGTCCTCATGACCGCTGATCGCTAAAGACTATCGGGCCCGAAAGGCTCCGCTTCAAGGCTGGATTTTTGACGCAGTTCTCAGCCGTTCAGGTCTTCCGGCTCCACGCCCGCCGCGCGGCAGGCGGCGGTGTAGGTGTTGGCCAGCAGACAGGCGATGGTCATGGGGCCGACGCCGCCGGGAACGGGGGTGATGCGGCCGGCGACCTCGACCGCCTCGCTGAAGTCCACGTCGCCGACCACACGGGTCTTGCCATCGGCCGCCTTGACCGGATCGCGCGAGGGGACGCGGTTGATGCCCACGTCGATGACGGTCGCGCCGGGCTTGATCCAGTCGCTCTTGATCATTTCCGGGCGGCCGACGGCGGCGACCAGGATGTCGGCGGTGCGGCACAGGGCGGGCAGGTCGCGGGTGCGCGAGTGAGCCACGGTGACGGTGCAGCTTTCGCCCAACAGCAGCTGCGCCATCGGCTTGCCGACGATGTTGGAGCGGCCCACGATCACGGCGTTCAGGCCGGACAGATCGCCGAGTTGATCCTTCAGCAGCATCAGGCTGCCCAACGGCGTGCAGGGGATCATGCCCGGCAGGCCGACCGCCAGGCGTCCGGCGTTGACGACGTGGAAGCCGTCAACGTCCTTGTCCGGCGAGATGGCGTCCAGCACGGCGGCCGAATCGATGTGCTTGGGCAGGGGCAGCTGCACCAGAATGCCGTGGATGCCCGCATCGGCGTTCAGCGATGCGATTAGGGCCAGCAGTTCGTGTTGAGTCGTCTCGGCGGGCAGGCGGTGGGTGTCGGACCGCATCCCGGCCTTCAGCGTCGTCTCGCCCTTGTTGCGGACATAGAGCTGGCTGGCGGGGTCTTCGCCGACGATGACGACGGCCAGGCCGGGCTTGACGCCGTGGGCGGATTCCAGCCGTGCGGCTGCCGCTGCGACGCGCTCCACCAGGGTCTGCGAGAAGGCCTTGCCGTCGATCAGCGAGGCGCGGGCGGGTTCGACAGCCATAATTGGCTCCATCTGCCGGGAACTGGAAAGCGTTGCCGCGATTTACAGGCGCTGCGGTTCGGCGTCTATGATGACGCCAGCAAAGAGGTTTTTATGCGTTATTCCCTGCTCGCGGCGGTCAGTGCTGTCGCTCTTCTGTCCACCGGCGCCGCCTGGGCCCAATCGGCGGCTGACGCCCGGCTGGGGGATGACATCCGCGGTCGGCTGGAAGACGGTGACGCCCGCACGCGCGGAAGCGACGGCTATCGCTATGACGACTACCGCGTGAACCTGCGCGCCGGTCAGCGGCTGGAGGCCCAGATGACGTCGGATGATTTCGACGCCTATCTGGAAGTCTATGCTGAAGGTTCCCTGCGGCAGTCGCTGGCCAGCGACGACGACAGCGCGGGCGACCTGAACGCGCGCCTTCGGTTCACCGCGCCCGAGGCCGGGGTCTATATCGTGCGGGCCCGCACCTTCTCCGGCATCGAGACCGGCGATTATCAGCTGTCGCTGAAGGAGCGCGCCGCGCCGCGGATGCCGCGGCCGGGCCGCATCGCCGTCGGTCGCGACGAGACGGGCAGCCTGGGGGCCAACAGCGCCGAGGATGACGACGGCAAGCGTTACGACGCCTACGCCTTCCGCGCCTCGGCGGGCGAACGGGTGAAGATCGACCTGGAGTCCGACGACTTCGACAGCTTCCTGCGCGTCGGCCGCATCGTGAACGGCGCCTTCGTCCAGATGGCCGAGAACGACGACGGCGGCTCCAGCCTCAATGCGCGCCTGGTGTTCACGGCGCCGCAGGCGGGCGAGTATCTGATCCGCGTCACCTCCTATAACGGCTCGGCCGAGGGCGATTACCGCCTGTCGATGGAGCAGGGACCGCCCGCGCCCACCGCCGCGCCGGTGACGATCGGCGAAGAGACGCGGGGCCGCTTGAATTCAGACAGCGCGACCAGCGATTCCGGCGCTCCGGCCGACCTGTACCGCTTCAGCGGTCGCGCCGGTCAGCGCGTGGCCATCACCATGAAAGCCGACGGATTCGACACTTACCTCGAACTGTTCGACGCCAACCACAACAGCCTGGCGACCGACGACGACAGCGCCGGCGACCTGAACGCCCGGCTGACCCACACCCTGGCCGAGGACGGCGATTACCTGATCGAGGCGCGCGCCTTCTCCAGCGGCGAGGGCCCCTATACGCTGAACATCGAGGAAATCGCGCCGCCGCCGCCGCCTTCGGCCATCGCATTCGGCCAGACGGTCGAGGGCGAACTGACTGACAGCGACGCCACCGACGATGACGGACGCCGGTACGACGCCTTCGTCTTCAGCGGAACCGAGGGGCAGCGCATTCAGGCCGTGATGCGGTCCGGCGATTTCGACGCCTATCTGCAGCTGGGCGAAAACGGCGAGGAGTTCAGCGAGATCGCCAGCGACGACGACGGTCTGGGCCAGGGCACTGACGCGCGTCTGATCTTCACCCTGCCGGAAACGGGTGAGTATGTGCTGCGCGCCCGTTCATGGTCGCGCGACGCCAAGGGTCTTTATGCGCTGGAGTTGCAGGATCTGGGCGGCGAACCTTCGCCGGGCAGCCTGCTGATCGGCTCCACCGTGCGCGCCCGTCTGACCGAGCGCGCCAGCATCACCGACGAAGGAATCTATTACGACGCCTACCACTTCAAGGCCAAGGCGGACGAGAAGCTGCGCTTCACCCTGATCGCCAGCAGCTTCGACGCCGTGGTCGAGGTCGGCGAGGAGAAGGACGGGGACTACTTCAAGCTGGAAGAGGACGACGACGGTCTGTCGGACACCCACGCCCGCCTGAACTGGACCGCGCCACGCGACGGTTCCTATGTGCTGCGCGCCCGCAGCTTCGGCTCCAACTCGACCGGCGACTATGTGCTGATCACGGAGCGGCAGCCCTGAGCGAACCTGACGACGCCGCCGCCTCGGCCCTGATCCTGGGCCGGAAAGACCAGCACCTGGACGTGGTGCTGGCCGGCGGCGGGCGTCACGCCCTGTCGGCGGGGTTCGACGACTGGCGGTTCGTGCACGAGGCTCTGCCGGACCTGGATCATGCGCGCATCGATCTGGGCGTCGACTTTCTGGGGCGACGGCTGAAGGCGCCGTTTCTGATCAGCGCCATGACCGGCGGCCCCGCGCGCGCCGAGGCGATCAACGCGCGCCTGGCCGAGGCGGCCCAGCACCTGGGCATCGCCCTGGCCGTCGGCTCGCAGCGGGCGGCGCTGGAAGGCGGTGCGGCGGGCGGTCTGGACTTCTCGCTGCGCCTCAAGGCGCCGGACACGCCGATCCTGGCCAATATCGGCGCGGCCCAGCTCACGCGCGGTTTCGGCCGGGACGAGGCGCGCCGGGCGCTGGACATGATCGGCGCTGACGCCTTGGTTGTTCACCTGAATCCGCTTCAGGAGGCCTGCCAGCCGGAAGGCGACCGCGACTGGTGGGGCGTCGGCGCGGCGCTTCAGGCCCTGATCCGCGATCTGGACGCGCCGGTCATCATCAAGGAGACGGGCGCGGGCATCTCCGCCGTCACTGCTCAGCGTCTGATCGCCATGGGCGCGGCGGGCGTGGATGTGGCCGGAGCCGGCGGGGCCAACTGGGGCCTGATCGAAGGCGAGCGGGCGACCGATCCGGCGGACAAGGCGCACGCCCTGGCCTTCGCCGACTGGGGCGTGCCGACTGCGCGCGCCCTGGCCGAAACGCGCAACGCCTTGCCGGACGCCCTGCTGATCGGATCAGGCGGCGTGCGCGACGGGGTGGATGCGGCCAAGGCGATTCGCCTGGGCGCTGACATCGTGGGCATGGCTTCGGGCGTGATCCAGGCGGCGACCGTTTCGACCGAGGCGGTCATCGAACAGTTTCAGCTCGCCGTTAGGCAGCTGAGAACCGTGTGTTTTTGCGTAAACGCTTCAAATTTAGCAGCGTTGAAACGAGTGCCGTTGCTTCCTGTCAAATAAGCTGGGCATTTCGCCCCTGCGTTTTTGCGTCGCACCCAAGGAGATTCCCATGCGCGCCCTGTTGATGACGTCGGTCCTCGCGTCTTCCCTGATCTTGGCCGGCGCCGCCGCGGCTCAGAGCTCCATCCGGCCTGGGCAGACCGTGACCGGCAACTTCAGCAGCAAGGACGCCCGCATGGACGACGGGTCGCACTACCGCTGCTATGTGGTGCAGACCCAGGCGGGCCAGGCCTATACGGTGACCATGCAGTCGTCGGACTTCGACACCTTCCTGATGGCGGGCGCCGGCACGGATTGCGACGAGACCTCGGTGACGAATGACGACGGCCCTGACATGGGTACGGACTCGCAACTGCGTTTTGTCTCCAACGGCGGAAACTGGATCATCCGGGCCAACACTCTGAGCGAGGGGCAGACCGGCGCATTCCGCCTCAGCGTCTCGGAAGGCCAGCGCCTGCGCCCGACCACTCAGATCGTGCCGATCTCGGTCGGTGAAAGCCGTCAGGGTCGTCTGGAGGCCAGCGATCGTCAGGCCGACGACGGCTCCTTCTACGACTGCTACGCGCTGAACGTCAGCCGTGGTGGCAATGTGTCGGTGCGCATGGATTCGGCGCAGTTCGACGCCTATCTCTCGCTCCATGAAGGTCCGCAGTGCGACGGCGACAGCCTGGCCTCTGACGATGACAGCGGCGGCGGCACCAGCGCCCTGGTCACTCAGGATCTGCGTCCCGGCTCCTATTCCTTCCGCGCCAACAGCCTCAGCTCGGCGCAGGAAGGCGACTACACCGTCTCTGTCACGACGATGCGCTGACAAGGAAAAGGCCCCGGTTTCGCCGGGGCCTTTTTCAATAGAAGACGCTGTCCGATGTAGGGCGCGTTTCCGATGGCGGGTCATTGAGCGCCGACTGACGCGCCTCGCGTTCAGCGGCGTAGTCGGGCTGAGGCGCATCGAACCCGAATCCGTAGTCGTCTCGTTCCAGCTGTTGCGCGGGCGGAGGCGGCGAGGGGCGGACGATGGTCGGCGGCGCTTCCTGTTCGGGCAGCGGCGGCAGGTCGGGCGTCAGCTCCAGCCAGGCGCTTTCGACATAGGGTTCGTCCTCGCCGGGCAGGGCGGCGAGCCGGTCGGGGTCGTGCTCGTATCCGTCCCGCAACTCCCCAACAGCCATGATGGAGCCGACCGGTAGATCGGGTTCGACGGGCGGCACGACGTCTATGGCGACGGTCGAACCGGATGCCCGCCCGCCATGCGCCGCCGAGGTCGAGTTCCAGGCGGCCCAGCCCGCCGCGCCCAGTCCGGTCAGGACCAGGGCGGCGGAGGCCAGAATCACGGCGCTTTTGTTCATGGTCGGCGGCGTCCTGCGTTCGCTCTGGATACGAAAGCGTTCAACCGCCGTCCGGTTCAAGCCGAAGGCAGAAGATCGCCGGCGAAGGCGCGGTAACGACCCGCGCGCACGCCTTCCGTCGCACGGGCGATGTCCGGCGCGAAGTAGCGGTCTTCCGTATAGGCGCCGCAGGCCTCGCGCACGATGGCGTAGGTCTGCTCCAGTTCCGGCGACGAGGTCAGCGGACGGCGGAACTCGATGCCCTGCGCGGCGGCCAGCAGTTCGATGCCGACCACGGTCGCCGTGTTGGCGGCCATGTCCAGCAGGCGACGCGCGCCGTGGGTGGCCATGGAGACGTGGTCTTCCTGGTTGGCGCTGGTCGGCACGGTGTCGATGACGCAGGGGTGGGCGACCATGCGGTTCTCGGCCACCAGAGCCGCCGCCGTCACCTGGGCGATCATGAAGCCCGAGTTCACGCCGCTGTCCTTGACCAGGAAGGCGGGCAGGTCGGTCATCTTGGGGTCGACCAGGATGGAGGTGCGACGCTCGCTGATATTGCCGATCTCGCACAGGACCATGGCGATCTGATCGGCTGCATAGGCGACGGGTTCGGCGTGGAAGTTGCCGCCCGAGATGACGTCGCCGTCCTCGATGAAGACCAGCGGATTGTCGGTTACGGCGTTGGCTTCACGCTCCAGCATGGCGGCGGCGTTGCGCAGAACGTCCAGCGTCGCGCCCATGACCTGCGGCTGGCAGCGCAGGGAGTAGGGATCCTGCACCTTGGCGCAGTCGTGACGATGGCTCTCGCGGATGGCGCTGCCGCTCAGCAGTTCGCGCAGGCGACGGGCCACGTCGATCTGGCCCGGTTGGCCGCGCAGGGCGTGGATGCGGTGGTCGAACGGCGCGTCCGAGCCCAGCAGGGCGTCGACCGACAGGCCGCCTGCGGCGATGGCGGCGGCGAAGACGTCTTCGGCCGCGAACAGGCCGGTCAGGGCCAGGGCCGTCGAGCACTGGGTGCCGTTCAGCAGGGCCAGGCCTTCCTTGGGGCCCAGGACGACCGGCTTCAGCCCGGCCTTGGCCAGGGCCGACACGGCGTCCAGCGTCTGACCCTGATAGCGGGCTTCGCTGACGCCGATCAGAACGCACGACATATGGGCCAGCGGCGCCAGGTCGCCCGAGGCGCCGACCGACCCCTTGGACGGGATCAGCGGCAGAATCTCGGCGTTGACCATGCCGATCAGCGTCTCCAGCGTGTGACGACGCACGCCCGAAGCGCCCTTCGACAGGCTGGCGATCTTCAGCACCATCAGCAGGCGTGTGGTGTCCGCGCTCAGCGGCTCGCCGACGCCGCAGGCATGGCTGAGCACCAGGTTCTTCTGAAGGGTTTCAAGATCTTCCGCCGCAATGCTGGTGTTGGCCAGCAGGCCGAAGCCGGTGTTGATGCCATAGACCGTGCGGCCTTCGTCCAGGATGGCGGCGACGGTCGCCGCGCCCTTTTCTACATTGGCCCAGGCGGCGTCGGTCAGGCTGACCGTGACCGGGCCGTTCAGGGCGGCGCGTAGCTGGGCGAGGGTGAGGGGGGATTGGCCGATGATGATCTGGGTCATGCTGTCTCTCCCTTCTCCCCATGCGGGAGAAGGTGGCGGGCCAACGGCCCGACGGATGAGGGGTTGCGCCGACCGGCGAAGTCGGCACGGGTGGAAAGAGCGATGAGGGGAGCGGTGGTGCAACCCCTCATCCGACCCGCTGCGCGGGCCACCTTCTCCCGCGAGGGGAGAAGGACGGTCATTTCAGGCTCGGCAGATTGAGCCCATGTTCGCGCGCGGCGTCCTTGGCGATGTCGTATCCGGCGTCGGCGTGGCGCATGACGCCGGTGGCCGGGTCGTTCCACAGGACGCGCTCCAGACGCTTGGCGGCTTCGTCGGTGCCGTCGGCGACGATGACGACGCCCGAGTGCTGGCTATAGCCCATGCCGACCCCGCCGCCATGGTGCAGCGACACCCAGGACGCGCCCGACGCGGTGTTCAGCAGGGCGTTCAGCAGGGGCCAGTCGGACACGGCGTCCGAGCCGTCCATCATGGCCTCGGTCTCGCGGTTCGGGCTGGCGACGGAGCCGCTGTCCAGATGATCGCGGCCGATGACGATGGGGGCGCTCAGTTCGCCCGAGGCCACCATCTCGTTGAACATCAGGCCCGCGCGGTGGCGGTCGCCTAGACCGATCCAGCAGATGCGCGCCGGCAGGCCCTGGAAGGCGATGCGCTCGCCCGCCATGTCCAGCCAGCGGTGCAGGCCGGCGTTGTCGGGGAAGAGCTTCTTCATCGCCTCATCCGTCTTGCGGATGTCCTCGGGATCGCCCGACAGGGCGGCCCAGCGGAACGGGCCGATCCCGCGGCAGAACAGCGGGCGGATATAGGCGGGCACGAAGCCGGGGAAGTCGAAGGCGTTCTCGACTCCCTCGTCAAAGGCGACCTGACGGATGTTGTTGCCGTAGTCGGTCGTGGGGACGCCCATCTTCTGGAAGTCCAGCATGGCCTTGACGTGGGTCGCCATCGACGCGCGGGCGGCGGTCTCGACGGCCGCCGGGGCGCTGACGCGCTTCTCTTCCCACTCGGCGACGGTCCAGCCCGAAGGCAGGTAGCCGTTGACCGGGTCGTGGGCGCTGGTCTGATCCGTCACCAGATCGGGGCGGACGCCGCGCTTGACCATTTCAGGCAGAAGGTCAGCCGCATTGCCCAACAGGCCGATCGACAAGGGTTTCTTGTCCTTGAACGATTGCTCCAGCAGGGCCAGCGCCTCGTCCAGGGTTTCGGCCATCACGTCGACGTAGCGGGTCCGCAGGCGGAACTCGATGCGGCTGCGCTGGCACTCGATGGTGATGCACGAGGCGCCGGCCATGGTTGCGGCCAGAGGTTGCGCGCCGCCCATGCCGCCCAGACCCGCCGTCAGGATCCACTTGCCCGACCAGTCGCCGTTATAGTGCTGGCGACCCGCCTCCATGAAGGTCTCATAGGTGCCCTGAACGATGCCCTGGGTGCCGATGTAGATCCACGAGCCGGCCGTCATCTGGCCGTACATGGCCAGGCCCTTCTTATCGAGCTCGTTGAAGTGGTCCCAGGTCGCCCATTTGGGCACCAGGTTGGAGTTGGCGATCAGCACGCGCGGGGCGTCGACATGGGTGCGGAACACGCCGACCGGCTTGCCCGACTGAACCATCAGGGTCTCGTCGGCTTCCAGCTTCTGCAGCTGGTCGACGATGGTGTCGAAGGCCTGCCAGTTGCGCGCCGCCTTGCCGATGCCGCCGTAGACGACCAGGTCTTCGGGACGCTCGGCCACCTCGGGGTCGAGGTTGTTCATCAGCATGCGCATGGCGGCTTCGGCCGCCCAGGTCTTTGCGGTCTTTTCCGGCCCACGCGGGCTACGAATGATACGGGTATTGGGCGTGGCCATCGAATCCTCCATGCGGCGTCAGCCGCCGTCGTGTGTTGGTCGTACTGTTATGTCTAGACAATATCGCGTGCAAGAGGCATTTTCGTTTCATGGATCAGGAGCCGCTTCATCGTCGCATCGCGGGCGACATCGAACGCCGCATCGCCTCGGGCGAGTGGCGGCCGGGGTTCCGCATCCCGACCGAGGCGGAACTGACGGCGGAATACGGCTGCGCGCGCATGACGGTGTCGCGCGCCATGTCCGACCTGGCGGCGCGCGGGCTGGTGGTGCGACGCCGCCGCGCGGGGACAGTGGTGGCCCACCCGCCGCTGCATTCCTCGGCCCTGGTGTCCATCCCTGACATTCAAGGCGAGATCGAGAGCCGGGGCCTGGCCTATTCTCATCGCTTGCTGGGCCGAATCGTCCGCCCGGCGAGCGGGGAGGAGGACGGGCTGGGCGAGCGGGTGATCGAGCTGCAGACCCTGCATCTGGCCGATGGCCTGCCGTTCGTCTTTGAGCGCCGCCTGGTCTCTCTGTCCGCCGCGCCCGAGGCGGAAGCCGCCGACTTCACGACCCAGCCGCCGGGCGGCTGGCTGCTGGCCCACATGCCCTGGACCGAGGCCGAGCATCGCATCTCGGCCGTCGGCGCCGATCGCGAGACGGCGGCGGGCCTGGGTCTGGCCGACGGCGCGCCCTGTCTGCGTCTGGAGCGCCGCACCTGGCGCGACGGCCAGGGCGTGACCTGGGCCTCACAGATTTTCCCCGGCGCGGCCTATGATCTGGTCGCGCGCTTCTCTCCGACCAAAGGATGACACCCATGAGCCAACCGTCTGAAGCCCTGGGGTGGCGTTCTGTCGGCGATCTGGTGGGGCGTCATCCCGACGCCCGCGTCGCCTTGATCGGCGCGCCGTTGAACGAGCGGTCGTTGACGCCGGGCCGCTGTGACCTGGGGCCGAAGGTGCTGCGTGGGGTTCTGCCGCGTCTGTCGACCTATGACGTCGAGACGGGTCTGGAGTTAGATATCAAGGTCCATGATGTTGGCGATGTGGCGCTGAAGGCCGTCTCGCCGTTCGACTCCTTCGAGCCCGTGCGCGACGCCGTGGCGGCGCAGGCCCATCGCGACCTGACCATTCTGGTCGGCGGCAACAACGCCATCACCCGGCCGGGCGTTCACGCTCTGGGGCTGGACCGCGTCGGCGTCCTGACGCTGGACGCCCATTTCGACCTGCGCGACACGGACCAGGGCCTGACCAACGGCAATCCGATCCAGGCGCTGCTGGATGACGGCATGGACGGGCGTCGGATCAGCCAGGTCGGCCTCGCACCCTTCGCCAACACCCGTCGCGCTCATGAAAAGGCCGAAGCCGCAGGGATCAGCGTTCGCACCGCCCGCGAGTGCCGCCAGCGCGGTCTGGTCAATGTCGTGGTCGAGGAGCTGGAGCGCCTGTCGTCCCTGTGCGAGGTCATCTATGTCGACTTCGACATCGACGTGATCGACCGCAGCCAGTGGCCCGCCAGCCCCGGCGCGCGGCCGGGCGGGGTGTCGGTGCACGACTTCTTCGATGCCGCCCGCGCCATCGGCGCCCATGCCAAGGTGCGCGCTGTCGACCTGACCGAATACGACCCGTCGCTGGAAATCGGCGACCTCGGCTCCCTGACGGCGGGCCGCTGGTTCTGTGAAATTCTGGCTGGAGTCGCCGCGCGATGATCGACGCCGATCTGCTGATCACCGACTGCCACGTCGCCGCCATGACCGAAGGCGGCGAGCCCTATGGCGCGATTGAGGACGCCGCCATCCTGATCAAGGACGGGCGCATCGCCTGGGTCGGGCCGCGCGCCGACCTGCCTGTGCACAAGGCTGTGGAAACCGACCGTCTGGGCGGGCGCTGGGTCACGCCGGGGCTGGTCGACTGCCACACCCATCTGGTCTTCGGCGGCGACCGCTCCGGCGAGTTTGAGCGGCGACTGGAAGGCGCGACCTATGAAGAGATCGCCCGCGCCGGAGGCGGCATCGTCTCGTCCGTGCGCGCTACGCGCGAAGAGAGCGAGGATCAACTCTACGCCTCGGCCCTGGCGCGTCTGGAGGGGCTGAAGGCGACCGGCGTCACCACCGTCGAGATCAAGTCCGGCTATGGTCTGGATCACGACAGCGAACTGAAGATGCTGCGCGTCGCCCGTCGCATTGGGCGCTACGCTGGGGTGCGGGTCCGCACCTCCTATCTGGGTCTGCACGCCGTCCCGCCGGAGCATAAGGCCGACCGCGCCGTCTATGTGGACAAGGCTGTGGATGAAATCCTGCCTGCCGCCCACGCCGAGGGTCTAGTCGACGCCGTCGACGCCTATTGCGAGCCCATCGCTTTCTCGGTGGATGAGGTCAGCCGCCTGTTCGACAAGGCCGAGGAACTGGGCCTGCCGGTCAAGCTGCACGCCGACCAACTGTCGGATGGCGGCGGCGCGGCGCTGGCCGCCCGCTATCAGGCCCTGTCGGCCGACCATATCGAGCACACGACCGAGGCGGGCGTGAAGGCGATGGCCGAGGCGGGCGTGGTGGCGGTGCTGCTGCCGGGCGCCTTCTTGATGCTGCGCGAGACGCAGGCGCCGCCGATCGCCCTGTTGCGCCAGCACGGCGCGCGCATGGCGGTGGCGACGGACTGCAACCCCGGCACCTCGCCGGTCGCCTCCATGACGGCGGCGATCAACCTGGCCTGCGTCCAGTTCCGCCTGACGCCGGAAGAGGCTCTGGCGGGCGCCACGCGGAACGCGGCCCGCGCGCTGGGGCTGCAGGACGAGATCGGCACGCTTGAGGCGGGCAAGACCGCCGATCTGGCCGTCTGGGACATCAGCCGCCCGGCGGAGCTGGCCTATTGGCTGGGCAAGCCGCTGCTGCATCGTCGCTATCTGGCGGGACGCGCGGCCTAGGACTAGCGTCGCTCTCTCAAGCGGGAGGGAGCGCGCATGGCGCAGACGGAAACGGACGTCGTCATCCTGGGCGGCGGGCACAACGGATTGGTCTGCGCCTTCTATCTGGCGCGGGCCGGTCTGAAGGTCACGGTGCTGGAGCGGCGCGGCGTCGTCGGCGGGGCGGCGGTGACCGAGGAATTCCATCCTGGTTTTCGCAACTCGACCGCCAGCTATACCGTCAGCCTGCTGAACCCGCGCGTCATCGCCGATATGGAGCTGGCGCGCCACGGCCTGTGCGTGGTCGAGCGCCGCGCGGCCAACTTCCTGCCCTTTGACGACGGCCGCTATCTGCTGACCGGCGAGGGCCAGACCCAGGCCGAGGTCGCCAAGTTCTCAGTGCGCGACGCCGAGCGCCTGCCCGATTATGAGGCGCGGCTGGAGACGGTCGCCGCCATCCTGCGTGACCTGATCCTGACCACGCCGCCCAATGTCGTCGAGGGTGGTTGGCTGGCCGCCCTGCCGGAGATGCTGAAGGCGGCGTCTCTGGGGCGGCGGGTCTCGGGCCTGGGTCTGGCGGCGCAGCGCGATCTGCTGGACCTGTTCGCCAAGTCGGCGGGCGACTGGCTGGACGGGTGGTTCGAGAGCGATCCGATCAAGGCCCTGTTCGGTTTCGACAGCGTCGTCGGCAACTACGCCAGCCCCTATACGCCCGGTTCGGCCTATGTCCTGCTGCACCACGTCTTTGGCGAGGTGAACGGTAAAAAGGGCGCCTGGGGCCATGCCATCGGCGGCATGGGCGCCATCACGCAGGCCATGGCCGCCGCCTGCGCCGAGCAGGGCGTCGACATCCGGTTGGACGCGCCGGTCGCCGAGGTGCTGACGGAAAAGGGCAGGGCGGTCGGCGCTGTGACCGAGGCAGGCGACGCAGTCCGCGCCCGGGCCGTGGTCTCCAACCTGCACCCGCGTCTGCTGTTCGACCGGCTGGTCGATCCGGCCGTGGTTCCGGGGGACTTCACCGAGCGGATGAGCCGCTACGCCTCCGGCTCTGGCACCTTCCGCATGAATGTGGCCCTGTCCGAACTGCCGCGCTTCACCGCTTTGCCGGGGGTGGGCGATCACCTGACGGCGGGCATCATCATCGCGCCGACGCTGGCCTATATGGACCGCGCCCACGCCGAGGCGCGGCTGAACGGCTGGTCGTCCAAGCCGATCGTTGAGATGCTGATCCCCTCGACCCTGGACGACAGTCTGGCGCCGGGGGGACAACACGTCGCCAGCCTGTTCTGCCAGCACGTTTCACCGGATCTGGCGGACGCGCATCGCGATACGGTGGCTGACCTGATGATCGAGACGGTCGAGGCTCACGCGCCGGGGTTCAAGGCTTCCGTGGTCGGGCGGCTGGCGCTGGGACCGCGCGATCTGGAGCGGCGCTTCGGCCTGATCGGGGGCGATATCTTCCACGGGCGACTGACGCTGGATCAGTTGTTCAGCGCGCGGCCGGTGCTGGGCCACGCCGATCATCGGATGCCCGTGCCTGGGCTCTATCTGTGCGGATCGGGCGCTCATCCGGGCGGCGGGGTTACGGGAGCGCCAGGACACAATGCGGCGCACGCGGTGCTGAAGGATTTCGGCAGGCGCTGAGGCCTGTCGCGTCCAGGTTGTCTGCGATAATGTAAAGTTGTGTTTTTGCTAAAATTCAACCTAATATTGTTCTCTTAGGGGTGGGAGAACAGTCCATGGATGTCGAAGCGTTCATCACGCGCTGGAGCGGCGCGACGATCAGCGAGCGTTCGCACTATCAGACATTCATCAGCCAGTTGTGCGCCTTGATCGGAGCGCCGGCGCCGGATCAGGAGATCGCTGGAGATCGCGGCTATTGCTTCGAGCGGCGGGTGGAGTTCCGCTTTCATGACGGCGGCGCGCACCGGGGATTCATCGACTGCTATCGGCGCGGCGCCTTCGTGCTGGAGGCGAAGCAGTCGCAGAAGCGGGCGCCCGGCGGCGAATTGGACCCGCAGCGGCATCTGGCCCTGTTCAACGGGCGCGGGCGCAAACCGCCGAAGGGCGACGCGGGCGCAATCGAGCGGCTGATGCTGGACGCCAAGCGTCAGGCCGAGACCTACGCAAAGGCGCTGGACGAATGGCCGCCCTTCATCGTCGTCGTGGACGTTGGACGCTCCATCCACCTGTGGGCCGACTTCGATCGGCAGGGGAAGGGCTATGTGCCGTTTCCCGACCTGGCGCGCTGCCGCATCTCCATGGACGACCTGCGTGATCCGGCGGTGCGGGAGCGTCTGCGCCGGGTGTGGGACGAGCCGATGAGTCTGGACCCGGCGAGCCATGTGGCGGCCGTGACCAGCGACATCGCCGAGCGGCTGGCCTGGTTGGTGCGCTCGATCCGCAAGCGGGCGCCGACCGATTCCAGCGGTTGCGTCGATGTCGTGACGCGGGCGGCATGGGACAAGCGCACTTCGCTGTTCGTCATGCAGTGCATTTTCGCCATGTTCGCCGACAGCGTGGGACTGATCGACGACCGGGGATTTCTGCGCCTGCTGGAAAGCTATCGCGGAATGGCGGATCGCTTTCATGTCAGCGCGGCGGACTTCTTTCGCCGCATGGACAGCGGCGGACATTGCTCAGCGGTTCGCCAGGATCTGCGCCGTTTTAACGGGGGCCTGTTCAAGGAAGAGGCGGCCGTGCCGGTGACGGAGGCGGAGCTGGAGGCTCTGATCGCCGCCGCCCAGCGCGACTGGGCTTCGGTCGAGCCGGCGATTTTCGGCGCCTTGCTGGAACAGGCGCTGGACCCGACGGAGCGCGGCGAGCTGGGCGCTCACTATACGCCAAAGGCCTATGTGCGGCGACTGGTCGAGGCGACGATCATGGAGCCGCTGCGCGCCGAGTGGGAGGCGGTCGCGGGGCTGGCGGTCGGCCATTACGCCAGCGGCGACGTCGTGCGGGCGCGCCGCGCCATGCGCGAATTCCACCATGCGCTGTGCACGACACGGGTGCTGGATCCCGCCTGCGGCACCGGCAACTTCCTCTATGTGGCCATGGACATGATGAAGGATCTCGAGAGCGAGGTTCTGACCGCCCTGACCGATCTGGGGGACGCCCAAACGGCGCTCGGCCTGGAGGGGCATACCGTCAGCCCTGAACAGTTCTGGGGGTTGGAGAAGAATGTCCACGCTGTCTGGATCGCCGAGATGGTGATGTGGATCGGCTATCTGCAATGGCACTTCAGAAACGCCGGCGACGCCAAGCCGACCGAACCGATCCTGCGAAACTTCAACTGCATCAAGCATATGGACGCGCTGCTGACGTGGACGCGCGAAGAACTGGTGCGCGACGAACAGGGGCGGCCGCTTACCCACGTGCGGGTATTGAGCCGAGGCGGCGGTCTCTCGGCGGTTGTGGCGCACGAGGAGAGAGAAGTTACGCGATATATTGATCCGCGCCCTACGGTCTGGCCGACGGCGCACTTCATCATCGGCAATCCGCCCTTCATCGGGGGCAAGGACGTGCGCGGCGAACTGGGCGACGGCTATGTCGACGCCCTGTGGCGGGTGCGGCAGGGGCGGTTCCGCTCGGCGGACCTGGTCACAGCCTGGTGGGACCGTGCGGCGGAGATCCTGACGGCTAAGAACAGCACGCTGAGACGGTTCGGCTTCATCACCACTAACTCGATCACCCAGACCTTTTCCCGGCGCGTGCTGGAGCATCATCTGAACGGCGCGCCGTCGATGCGTCTGACCTTCGCCATCCCAGACCATCCGTGGATCAAGGGCTCCGACCGCGCCGACGTGCGCATCGCCATGACCGTGGCTGAGCGCGGCGAGCCGAATGGTCAGGGCCGCCTGCTGACGGTGGTCGATGAGTCGATGGGCGAAGGCGAGACGCCGGAGATCCTCTTTTGCGAACAGCGCGGCGATATCGGGCCGGGCCTGAGCATCGGTCTTCCCATCACCGAGGCGCAGCCGCTCAAGGCCAATGCCCTGCTGTGCTCGCCGGGGGTGAAGCTGCATGGTGCGGGCTTCATGGTGTCGCCGGAACGGGCGGAGCAGTTGCTGGCGGCGTCCAATGACGAGGCGGAAAATCCGATCCGCGCTTACCGCAACGGACGCGATCTGGCGTCACGACCGCGCGGCGTGAAGGTGATCGACCTGTTCGGCTGGAGCGAGGAAGAGGCGCGTCGCAGTCACCCCGCCGTCTTCCAGCATCTGTTGGAGGCGGTGAAGCCCGAGCGTGACCGCAACAATCGCGCCGCCTATCGCGACAACTGGTGGATGTTCGGCGAGCCGCGCAGCGAGTTCCGCCCGGCGTTGGAGGGGCTGTCCCGCTATATCGCCACGGTGGAGACGGCCAAGCACCGGTGGTTCCGTTTTCTGGACGCGGACATCCTGCCGGACAACGCCCTGATCGCCGTCGCCTCGGACGATCCGCGCATCCTGGGCGTGCTGTCGTCGCATGTGCATGGGGTTTGGGCCCTGGCGCGCGGCGGGCGGCTGGAGGATCGGCCCGTCTATAACAAGAAGGCCTGCTTCGACGCCTTTCCCTTTCCGGATCTGAACAGCGCTGCAGGCGAGGAGATCGGCGTTCTGGCCGAAGAGATCGATGACCGTCGCCGTCAGGTTCTGAGCCAGCACGAGGATCTGACGATGACCGGGCTCTACAATGTCCGGCGTCGCCTTCAGGAAGGCGGCGAACTGATCGGGAACGAACGCGATCTCTATGATCGTGGTCAGATCGGCTTGCTGCATCATCTGCACGAGCGGCTGGATCAGCAGGTCGCGTCGGCTTACGGCTGGCGCGACGGCATGACGGATCAAGCGACGCTCAGCGCACTGCTGGAACTGAACCGTGCGCGGCGAGTGCAGGAGGAGAAGGGCGAGATCCGTTTCCTGCGACCGAGCTATCAAGCGGGACGGATCAAGTCGTCCGCACGCGCCGTGCAGATCGAGGCGCCGTTGGACAGGATGAGAACACGAGCGCCATTGCCTGATGCGCCTGCGGTCCTGGCGGGCGTGTTGCTGGAAGAGCTGCGTCGCGAAGGGCGGCCGCTGCAGCCGCTGGAGCTGGCGCGTCGCTTCGAGGGGCGGATCGGTCGCCGCAAGACGGACCGGATCGAACAGACCTTGGCGGTTCTGGCGGTGGCGGGGTCGGTCCAGCACACGGACGAGGGCTGGTTCTCGCCGCGACGACACTGATTTGGCCTAGCCGTGGGACGCGGCGATCATTAAGTCGTCTAAGGGCGGTTCCGGCGGGACCGCCCTTTGCTTTACCGAAGAATTCCAGCCTCGATCGGCGGCGCTTTCGCGCGACGCCTCGGGGAAACGAGATGACCATGCTTGAGAAGACGTTCGAACCCAAGGCTGCCGAGCCGCGCATCTACGCCCAGTGGGAGGACAGCGGGCTGTTCGCCCCGCGCGCGGCCAAGCCGACTGACGGCGCCGCCGACGCCTATTCGATCGTCATTCCGCCGCCGAACGTAACGGGCAGCCTGCACATCGGCCACGCCCTGAACAACACGCTTCAGGACATCCTGGCCCGCTATCACCGCATGAAGGGCAAGGCCGTCCTGTGGCTGCCGGGCACCGACCACGCGGGCATCGCCACCCAGATGGTCGTCGAGCGCAAGCTGGCCGCCGAGGGCAACATCGGCCGCCGCGACATGGGCCGCGACGCCTTCATTGAGAAGGTGTGGGAGTGGAAGGCCGAGTCCGGCGGGACCATCGTGCGCCAACTGCGCCGTCTGGGTTCGTCCTGCGACTGGTCGCGCGAGCGCTTCACCCTGGACGAGGGGCTGAACGCCGCCGTCCGCAAGGTCTTCGTGCAACTGCACAAGGACGGCCTGATCTATCGCGACAAGCGGCTGGTGAACTGGGATCCGCATTTCCAGACCGCCATCAGCGACCTTGAGGTCGAGCAGAAGGAGGTCGACGGCGCCTATTGGCACTTCGCCTATCCGTTGGCCGACGGCGTGACCTATCAGCATCCGATCGCCTTCGACGAAGACGGCAAGGCGACCGAGTTCGAGACGCGCGACTTCATCGTCGTCGCCACGACCCGGCCCGAAACCATGCTGGGCGACACCGGCGTGGCCGTTCACCCGGAAGACGAACGCTATACAGGTCTGGTAGGCAAGTTCGTGACCCTGCCGATCACCGGCCGCCGCGTGCCGATCGTCGCTGACGACTATGCCGATCCGACCAAGGGTTCGGGCGCGGTCAAAATCACGCCTGCCCATGATTTCAACGATTTCGGCGTCGGAAAGCGTGCAGGACTTGAAGCGCTGAACGTCATGGACGCCTTCGGCCGCATCACCGCCGCCGACACGCCCGACGTGCCCGCGGAATACGAGGGCATGGACCGCTTCGCCGCGCGCAAGGCCATCGTCGCCCGCGCCGAGGAAGAGGGCTGGCTGCGCGAGATCGAGAAGACCAAGCACATGGTCCCGCACGGCGACCGTTCGGGCGTCGTCATCGAGCCGTGGATGACGGATCAGTGGTACGTCGACGCCAAGGTCATGGCCCAGCCCGCCCTGAAGGCGGTCGAGGACGGCGCCACCGTCTTCGAGCCGAAGTCCTACGAGAAGATCTACTTCGAATGGCTGCGCAACATCGAACCCTGGTGCATTTCGCGCCAGCTGTGGTGGGGCCATCGCATCCCGGCCTGGTACGGCCCGAACGGCGAGATCTACGTCGCCGAGACGGAAGAGGACGCTCGCGAACAGGCGATGTCGGACTATGATTCCGAGGTCGTGCTGACCCAGGACGAGGACGTTCTGGACACCTGGTTCAGCTCGGCCCTGTGGCCCTTCTCGACCATGGGCTGGCCGGAAAAGACCGAGGATCTGGAGCGCTTCTATCCGACCAGCGATCTGGTGACGGCGGCGGACATCATCTTCTTCTGGGTCGCCCGGATGATGATGATGGGCATCCACTTCATGGACGGCGAAGTTCCCTTCAAGCGGGTCATCATCAACGGTCTGGTCCGCGACGAGAAGGGCCAGAAGATGTCGAAGTCCAAGGGCAACGTCATCGACCCCCTGGGCATCATCGACGAACTGGGCGCCGATCCCTTGCGCTTCACCATGGCGATCCTATCAGGTACGCGCGACATCAAGTTGTCGAAACAGCGCATTGAAGGCTATCGCAATTTCGGCACCAAGCTGTGGAACGCCGCACGCTTCAGCCAGATGAACGAGGCGCGCCGCGTCGAGGGCTTCGACCCCGCTGGCGTGCAGCAGACGATCAACCGCTGGATCCGCGGCGAACTGACCAAGGCCGAGCGCCAGGTGTCGGACGCCATCGAGGGCGGCCGTTTCGACGATGCGGCGGGCGCCCTGTACCGCTTCATCTGGAACGTCTTCTGCGACTGGTATCTGGAACTGGCCAAGCCGGTGTTCAACGGCGCCGACGAAGCCGCCAAGGCCGAGACCCGCGCCATGACGGCCTGGACCATCGACCAGACGCTGAAGCTGCTGCATCCGGTCATGCCCTACATCACCGAGGAGCTGTGGGCCGAACTGGGCAAGGAAGGCGCTGGCCGTGATTCTGGCCGCGACGGCCTGCTGATGGGCGAAACCTGGCCGGTGCTGCCGGACGCCTTTGTCGATGCCGGCGCTGAGGCCGAGATCGGCTGGCTGGTCGACCTGATCGGTGAAATCCGCGCTTTGCGGGCTGAGATGAACGTGCCGCCGTCGGCCAAGCCGCCGCTGGCCTTTGTTGCGCCGGACGCAGCCACGGCTGAGCGCATCGCGCGCCACCGCGATTTGATCCTGACGCTGGGCCGCGTGTCCGATGTCGCCGTGGCCGAGGCCGCGCCGGCCGGGGCTGTGACCTTCGTCTCAGGCGGAGCGACGGTCGCCCTGTCGCTGGCCGGAATCATCGACCTGGCCGCCGAGCGCGCGCGTTTGGAGAAGGAGATCGCCGTCTTCGACAGCGACATCGGCCATGTGAACAAGAAGCTGGGCAACCCCAACTTCGTCGCCCGCGCGGCTGCCGAGGTGGTCGAGGAACAGCGCGCCAAGCTGGCCGAGGCCGAAGAGGGCAAGGCCAGGCTGCAGGCTGCTCTCGCCCGTCTGGACGCCATGGTTTGAGCCGGCTCCGGCTGGATCAGCTCCTGGTCGCGCGCGGCCTGGCCGAAAGCCGGGCCAAGGCCAAGGCGGCGATCGAGGCGGGCGGCGTCACCGTGGACGGCGCGCCCGCCAGGGCGGCGTCTCAGGCAGTCAGCGAAGAAGCTGTCGTCACCTATGTCGACGCCTTTCGCTGGGTGGGACGCGGCGCCTTGAAGCTGGAATGGGCGCTGGACCTGTGGCCGGTCGCGGTTGACAGCCGCGTCGTGCTGGATGTCGGCGCCTCTACGGGCGGCTTCACCGAGGTCTGCCTGGATCGCGGCGCGGCGCGGGTGTTTGCCGTGGACGTCGGCACGGGGCAACTGCATCCGAAGGTCGCCGCCGATCCGCGCGTGCTGAACCTGGAGAAGACCGATGCTCGCGATCTGACGCCGGCCGTCATCACCGAGGCGCCGTCCCTACTCGTTTGCGATGTCAGCTTCATCAGCCTGTCGAAGGTGCTGCCGACGGCGCTCGATCTGGCGACGCCGGGGGCGGACCTGATCACCCTGGTCAAGCCGCAGTTCGAGGCGGACGGCCCCAAGGCGGTCGGCAAGAAGGGCGTGGTCAAGGATCCGGAGGCGCACGCCGCCGCCGTGGCCAAGGTGCGCGAATGGCTGGACGAGAGCGGCTGGGCCGTGCGCGAGGTCGCCGACAGCCCGATCACGGGCGGCGACGGCAACGTCGAGTTTCTGCTCTGGGCGCAGAAAGCCTGAGCTCAAACGATTTGAGGGCCGCCGGATATCCGGCGGCCCTCTTCACATCGTCGATTGACAGGGGGGCTGAAACTTAATCGACGACGCGATAGCGGCCCGATTGGTCACGGCAGGAGCGGACATAGCGCGTCTCCATGCGACCGTCGGGAAGACGGATGTTGCTTTCGGCCAGGCGGCATTCGTCGCCATAGCCCTGATAGCCGCTGGTCTGGGGGCTGAAGCCCGGATCGATGGCTTGCGGATAGTCGCGGTAGTAGTCGTAGCCGTCGCGGCGATCATCATAGCGGCGATCGTAGCCGCGGTTGTCGTAGCCGTAGGCGGGCGGGACGTAGGTTCCGGAATAGCCGGAGTTCGAATAGCGCGTGTCGCGGCGATAGTTGCTGTCGCAGGCGGCCGAGCTGTTGCCCACGCCCGCGCCGATCGCGGCGCCCAGGACGCCGCCCAGGGCGCTGCCTTCGGTGCGGCGGCCGCGCGCCGCCAGTTGAGAGCCTGCGACGGCGCCGATGGCCGCGCCCAGCAGGCCGCCGGTCGTGGCGCGTTGGCGTTGATCACGCGCGCAGGGATCGTAGTAGGTGCCCTGGCTGTAGCCGCCGTTCCCGTAGCCATAGGCGGGCGGATAGTCGTAGCCGTAGCTCTGAGCCGAAGCGACGCCGGGCAGGGCGACAGCGGAGGCGCAGGCCAGGACGGCGATGGCGGCGGCCGAGGCTTTTTTCGAGATGAGAGCGATCATCGTTTTTGTTCCTTCGACGGATGCCGCACCTGAACGGATCAGGCCGCCGTCTGTTGCAGCCATTGATAGGGTCGCGAAGCTGAACGGCTTTTGATCGCGTCGTTCATCTTCGTTCATGTTTCGATTTTTGCGCGGAAACCGCTAGAAGCCGCGCATGATGCAGACGCTGACCATCGCCCGCATGGGCCATCAGGGCGACGGGATCGCCGACACCGCCAACGGCTCGGTCTTCGTGCCGGGCGCCCTGCCGGGCGAGGTGATCGCCGCTGAGGTCAAGGACGGACGGGCCGAGCGGTTCGATCTGATCGAGGCGAGCCCCGACCGCCGTCCGATCCATTCGCGGACCTATGCCGAATGCGGGGTCGCGCCGTTGCAGCACTGGGCCGATGAGCCCTATCTGGCCTGGAAGCGCGAGGTGGTGATCCAGACCCTGGCGCGCGAGGGGCTGGAGACCGAGGTCGAGGCGACCGTGGCGACGCCGCTGGCCAGTCGTCGCCGCCTGGCGCTGCATGCGCGGCAGGGCGCGGACGGCCGCGTCATCCTGGGTTTCAAGGCGCGCAAGTCGTGGCGGGTGGTCGAACTGACGGACTGCCCGCTGTCGGACCCGCATCTGACGGCGGCTCTGCCCGCCCTGGCCAAGGTGGCGGCGCCCTTCCTGGGGCATCCGAAATCGGCGCCGACCCTGCACGTCACCCTGACCGACACCGGTCTGGACGTCGATGTGACCGGGGTCGAGAAGCGTTCGGGCGGCCTGAATGGAGACCAGTTGGCGCTGGCCATTGCGGCGGCCGCCGAGGCCGATCTGGCGCGTCTCAGCCTGGACGGCGATACGCTGGTCATGGCGCGTCAGCCGCGCGTGCGGTTCGGGCGCGCGTCCGTGCCCTTGCCGGCGGGCGGTTTCCTGCAGGCGTCGCCCGCCGCTGAGGCCGCCATGGTCGAACGCGCGGTCGAGGCGGTGAGGGGGGCCAAGAAGGTGGCGGACCTGTTCTGCGGGGCGGGGACGTTCACCTTCCCTCTGGCCGAGATCGCCAGCGTGACAGCCGCCGATTCCGCCGCCGCCTCCATCGCCGCCCTGAAGGCGGGTCTGAGTACCGCTCAGGGCCTGAAGGGGATCGAAGCCCAGGCGCGAGATTTGTTCCGCCGTCCGCTGTCGCCCTATGACCTGAAGGGCTGCGACGCCGTCGTCCTGGACCCGCCGCGCGCGGGCGCTCTGGAACAGACGCAGCAACTGCCGGGGACCAAGGCGTCGGTCGTCGTCGGGGTGTCCTGCAATCCCCAGACCTTCGCCCGCGACGCGCGGGTGCTGGTCGACGCCGGTTTCCGACTGGAGAAGGTCACGCCGATCGACCAGTTCATCTGGTCGACGCACATTGAACTGGTTGGCGTCTTCCGGCGCTAGGCGAGATTAGGTCGAACCGATCACGGACGGGCGAGAGCTTCGGCCATTCGGGACGTGAAGTCGGGTTGGCTGTGCACGTCGTTGTGGCCCGCCTCGGCGAAGACCAGGTGGTCGACAGATCGTCCCTTTGCCGTCAGCGCCTGGGCCAGGCGGCGGCTCAGGACGGGAGGCAGCACCGTGTCGCGCCCGGCCTCAAGCACGATGATCCGGCCGGGATAGTCGGCGAGGGTCGAAGGAATATCGACTTCGGCCAGGGGCGGGGCCAGGCGAACGCGAACCAACAGTCGTTTCCAGCCCAGGGTCTCCTGCATGACGGCGTTGGCTGACGGCGTCGTCGTTTCCAGCACCAGAACGTCGGCCTTGGCGTTCACCGCCCCCTCTGCGCAGACGGTTCCGCCGAGGGAGTGCCCCCACAGGATGAGCCGCCGTTGCTCCCGATCGGCTATCGCCCGTGCACGAGCTGCCATGGCGGCGACAGCCGCCTTCATGCCGGCGATGTCGGACGCGCCGGTCGATGCGCCGTAGCCGGGATAGTCGAACAGCAGGACGTCGCCGAAAGTCGCGAGTTGTCCGCCCACCAGTCCGCCATAGGCCGATTGCCGGAACATGTTGCCGCCGCAGAACAGGATCAGCGGCGCCTGATCGTCCTTCGTGGAGGACAGCCGGGTCGTGGCCAGTTGGCCGCCGGCATAGGGCAGGGTCAGAGTCTGCGCGGATGGCGGCATGGCGGGGCCAGGGGTGAGCTCGATCTTCTCGGCTAAGATACGCGCATCGGGGTAGAGGAAGGCGTTCTCCGGCACGTTGACGGAACAGCCGCCGGCGCTGATGGCCGCTACTGCGACGATGATCATCCGGGTTCCGCGCATGGAGATGGTCCTCACCCTGCCTGCTGAAAGGTCATCCTAGGCGGCGTCAGGCGGGAATGTCGAACAGATCGAGCTGCGGCCGGGCGTCGGCGGGAACGCGGAACTGGGTGAGGTCCAGCGCCTGACGCGGCGCGTCCAGACCATAGCGCCTGGCCGCCGCCCTGAAGCGCGTGGCGATCAGTTCGGCGACGGGGCCGGTTCCCTTCATGCGTTGGGACCAGTCGGGGTCGTAATCCTTGCCGCCGCGCGTCTGGCGGATCAGGGACATGACGCGCGCCGCCCGATCGGGGCGAGCATCGGCCAGCCATTCTCGGAACAGATCCTTGATCTCCATCGGCAGGCGCAGGGTCACATACATGGCCGAGGCCGCGCCCGCCTTCTGCGCCGCCTCCAGCACGGCTTCCAGTTCGTGATCGTTCAGGCCGGGAATGACGGGGGCGAAGCCGACGCCGACCGGGCATCCCGCATCTGCCAGGCGGCTGATCGCCTCCAGCCGCTTGGCGGGCGTGGAGGCGCGCGGCTCCATCGCCCGCGCCAGCTTGCGGTCCAGCGTGGTGATGGAGATGAAGGCCGAGGCCAGACCGCGCCGCCCCATGTCGCCCAGGATGTCGGCGTCGCGCGCGATCAGCACCGACTTGGTGATGATGCTGAACGGGTGGTTGAAGCGCTGCATGACCTCCAGGATCGAACGGGTCGAATTCGTTTCGCGCTCGACCGGCTGATAGGGGTCGGTGTTGCCGCCTATGTGGATGCGCCGGCAGACGTACCGGGGCTTTGAGAGTTCCTGTTCCAGCAGACGCGCGGCGTCCGGCTTGAAGAAGATCCGGCTCTCGAAATCCTGGCCCGGGGATAGGCCCATCCAGGCATGGGACGGACGGGCGTAGCAGTAGATGCAGATTTCGTAACTCCCGCGCATGAATTTAGTAAAATCAATGGCTTAAGGCGATTTTTGGGCAATGTAGCCATGGCGCATGGACGGTACTGCTACGCCCCCGACCCACAATTGACTGAAGCGGACCTGCCGAATGTCTGAGAAGGGTGGAAAGCGGACATTGGACTTGCGTCAAGCGCCGATAGTCCAGCGTATCGATACTAGGAGGCCAAGGCCCGCGTCTCGGCGCGCGCGTCGCGACGGGCCACGTCACCGCCCATTTCGAACCCCATAGAAAATACCTGCCAGCTAAACAGCGCTATCAACACCAGCAAAGACGCAGTCTGCAAACCGCGATAGAGGGCGGCTCCCATGGGCCGCGCTTCGATGATCGACCGGCTCTTGCTCAAGAATAGATATCCGAGGATAGACGCTATCATCAGGGTGAATGGCAAAACGTTCACACTTGGCTCCATGCTGGCACTGTAACTTTATACGGGCTGCGTGTGTTCGCCAGTCATGGGCAGGCTAAAAACGGGCGATAAAAACAACGCCAGAAAAAATGCCCCGAACGTCAGCAAGGGGTCGGAAGCGGAAATAGACGCCTGGCCTGAAAGTAGACACAACATAGAGCGTTGCAGCCGTCAGCTAGGCGAACAGGTCTAATTGGGCACGCGCCGACGCGGGCACCTGAAACTTCGTCAGGTCCAGTTCGTGTTTGGGGCCGTCGAGGCCGTATCGCTTCACCGCCGCCTTAAAACGTGCCGCGATCAATTCGGCTACCGGCCCCGTGCCCTTCATGCGTTGCGCCCAGTCCGCGTCGTATTCCTTGCCGCCGCGCGTCTGGCGAACCAGCGACATAACCCGCGCGGCCCGATCTGGGCGAACATCGGCCAGCCATTCCTTGAAGAGGTCTTTGATCTCTAGGGGTAAGCGCAGGGTGACATACATTGCCGTGGTGGCGCCGGCTTTGGCGGCGGCCTCTAGGATGGATTCGAGTTCGTGGTCATTCAGCCCTGGGATGACGGGGGCGAACCCGACGCCTACGGGAACGCCGGCCTCGGCCAGACGTGAGATCGCCTCCAGGCGCTTTGTCGGGGTCGAGGTGCGCGGTTCCATGGCGCGGGCCAACCCACGGTCCAGGGTGGTGAGCGAGACGAAGGCCGTCGCCAGTCTCTCTCGGGCCATTGGACCTAGGATGTCGAGGTCGCGGGTGATCAGGTTTGACTTGGTGATCACCGAGATCGGCTGGTTGAACTTGGCCGCAACCTCCAGCACGCTGCGCGTGATCAGCAACGACTTCTCGTCAGGCTGATAAGGGTCTGTGTCGCCGCCTATGTGGATGCGTTTGCAGACGTATTTGCGAGCGCTGAGTTCCTGCTCCAGAAGTCGCGCCGCTTCGGGTTTGGAGAAGATTCTGGTCTCAAAATCCAGGCCAGGGGACAGACCTAGATAGGCATGGGACGGCCTCGCGTAGCAATAAATACAACCGTGGCTGCATCCCTTATAAGTGTTGATCGAACGCTCGAAACCGATGTCCGGGCTTTGATTCTTGCTGATAATGGTCCGCGACCGAAGCGGCGTCACCGTAGTAGGAATTTGGGCAGGGAGGGCGTCGTCGTCGTCGGTCCAGCCATCATCGAACGCCTCGACTTTGGTGGCTTCGAAACGACCGCTGGCGTTCGATCGAGCGCCTCGGCCGCGCGCTACCGGCCTAGTTTTGGCGGCGGCGATCATGGGAGTGTAACAGGACAGTAGACCCAGCCATGTTCGCAGCCCTTGTAGGGGTTGATGGAGCGATCGAAGCCGACGTCGGGACTCGTATTCTTGGCGATGATGGTGCGCGCGTGTTCCGGGGACAGGGTGGTGCGAAGCGGGGTCGCCGCCTCGTCCTGATCCGTCCAGCCGTCGTCGTAGGCCTCGCGCCGATCGGCTTCATACCGACCCGAGGCGTTGGAGCGTGCGCCGCGTCCGTTGATCGCCTTACTCATGCCCGCAGGATGGGGAACGAATTAGAACAAATCAAGAACAAAATGGACGATAGAACGAGACTGGCTTCTAGCCGGCCTCGCTCGGGTTAGCGTCGGGCGGCGGCGTTGGGACGGCGGTCGCGACGGTCGCCGCCGGGGCGGGGGCCTTCGCGGCGCCAGCGGACCGACAGGGCTGTGTCGCCTTCGCCGCCGAACTTGGAGGTGATGGCCAGGTTGCGTCGCACCTGCCACTCCACATTGACGGCTGCGCCGCGCTCAGCCCCGCCGATGACCTCCAGATAGATGTCGTCGGTGATGTAGCGACCGCCCGCGACGGTCAGGCTGGAGGCCTCGCCGCTGAAGGACAGGCGGTCCAGGCCGGCCAGTTCGCGCAGGTTGCCGATGACATCGAAACCCCCGCCGCCCGCCAGGGACGCCACGGCCGAGGCCAGTTGCGCCGCTTCGAACGGCGACAACTGGGCCGCCGAACGTCCGAACAGCACCTGCGACAGGATTTCGTCCTGAGGCAGGTCAGGCGTGGAGGTCAGCTCGATCTTGGGCGAGACGGCGGTGCCCGTCACCTTGATCACGGCCGTCAGGGCGGGGTCTTCGCGCACGGCTTCCAGGTTCAGGCGGATGCGCGCCGGATCGGTGGACAGGATGACCGAGCCGCGATCGTTGAAGACGAAGCGCTTGCCCGCGAACTCATAGTCGCCGCGCACCACATTGGCCGTGCCGCTCAGTTCGGGCTGGGTGATGGTGCCGCGCACGCGGGCGTCGGCGCGCAGTTCGACGTTCAGGCCGCGTCCGCGCAGGTAGATCTCGCGTCCCGTCAGGGTTAGGTCCAGGCCGATCTGCGGGCCGGCGGCGGCCTTCTTTTCGGTCTCGACGACGTCGCCGCCGGGGCGGTTGATCTCGACCACGTCCATTTTGACGATGCCGGTCGAACCGGGCAGGTCGGGCGAAATCTCGGCGTCGTCGATATTCACATTGCCGGTCAGGCGGATGTTGCCGTCGGCGCCGCGCACGGCCGTCAGTCGGCCGTTGGCCCGCGCCTTGGCGATGTCGTTATCGATGATCTGGAAGCGCGCCAGCTCCAGGCGCAGAGTCGAGGGCGAACCTTGACGCAGACCCAGGTCGCCGCTGCCGGACACTTCGCCCTTCAGGCCGTCGGTGGCCTGGAATCGTTCGATCACCGCCTGGCTGTCGTTGAAGCGGCTGGCCAGGGTCATGTTCTGTAGGCGCAGGCCCGAGGCTCCATCACGGAACGAGCCTTCGCTCAGATCCAGTCGACCGTTCAGGCGCGGCGCGTTCAGGGTGCCGGCCAGGGTCGCCTGAGCGTTCACCTGAGCCGATAGGGATTGAGCGCCGCCCAGGAACAGATCCCAGATGGGCTGGATCTGACCGCGGATGGCGACCTGGCCCGACAGGTTCTCGGTCCGGGCGATAGCCAGGCGCAGGGGCGCGGCCGAGGTTTCGACCGGCAGGGTGACATCGGCTGTGGCCTGAACGGTCGTACCGTTGTGGGCTTCTGCACGCAGGCGCAGGGCGTCGCCCGTCAGGTCGGCGTTCAGCGTGCCGTCGACGGCCAGGCCGCGCGGCGCGTCCAGGCTGCGCAGTTGCTTCAGGTCGACATTGGCGGAGCCGCGCAGCGTGTCGCCTTGGCCCTGCATCGAAACGCGACCCGTCACCTGGCCGCGCAGATCGGGGATCAGCGAGCCCATTTCGACGTTGCTCATGTCGGCCTGGATGACGCTGCCTTCGCTGTCCTGCTTCAACTCGCCGGTCAGGACGCCGCCGCCGACGCCCAGGTCCAGGCGGGCGACGCGGCCGTCGCCGTTAAGAGCGAAAACGGCGGGCGCGCGGGTGGTGAAGGCGATCTCGCGCACGCGGCCGCCGCCGCGCAGGGTCAGGCTCTGGGCCTGGCCTTGGCGGGCGTATTCGCCCGAGCCGTTGAACTGCACCGGATTGGCGCCGCCGACGTCGGCCGCCAGGGTGAAGGGCAGGCGATCCAGCGTGCCCTGGCCCTTGAGCGACAGGGTGCGCAGGGTCCAGTCCTGGCCGGTCAGGCGCACATTGCGCCCAGTGACGTCGAGCACGGCCGTCTGGTCGCCCGCGCCCTCGGTCAGGCGCACGCGGCCGTTGGCCTCGCCCGAGGCCAGGAAGGCCCCCTGGCGTGCCGTGAAGGTCAGGTCGGCGCTGGAGGGGAAGTTGTTCGACAGGGCGACGTCGCCCTGGGCCGCCACGCCGCCCGCGTTCACATCGACGTCCGACAGACGCAGGCGCGGTCCGCCCAGGAAGAAGTTGCCCGAAGCATGGGCCGGTCCGTAGTTGGAGCCTGAGTTCAGCACCACGCGCCCGTCCGAAGCGTCGGCGCCCTTGCGGAAGCTGAGGATCAGATCGGCGTTGGTCAGGATCAGGCCGCCCGCCGCCACCTTGTCGAAGGCGGCGCGCAGATCGGCGCGCGGCTGGGCAAGGGTGCCGGTCAGGGCGCCGTCGCCCGACATGGCGCCGTCGATGGCGACCGGGCCGACGCCGAAGGGGCCATGGGCGTTCCAGTCCAGCGCCAGCCGCAGCTTGGCGCCCTCGATCAGACCCTTGGCGCCCGCGCGCCCGGCGGCGCCGGTCAGCTCTCCGCGATCGATGGAGACGACGCCGTTGTTCAGAGAACCAGCCAGTTGCAGGCGCGGTGCGGCGCCCAGTAGACGGTCCAGCTCTTCCATGCCGACGGCCATGCGCGAGCCGCGTCCGTCGAAGCTCAATGTCCAGGGCGCGCCCGTCTTGGCCGAGGCCGCCCGGATCGGTCCGCCGAACGCGCCGCGCGCGCCGGGTTGAATGCGCGACAGATCGGTCAGGTCGGCGCGGCCGCTGAAGTTCAGTGCGCCGTTCAGGCTGCGCCCGCCCGAGCCGGTCAGGGTCAGCCCCTGTCCGCGCGCGTCGATCTTCTTCAGCAGCATGGCGCCGTCAGCCATGCGCGCGCCTTCCATCTGGATGCGCGGCGCAGAGCCCAGCAGGCCGCCGATGATGCCCGCCGATGAGCCGCCGACGGCGCGCACGTCGGTCGTCACGTCGATACGCCCCTTGTTGGCGGCGATGTTGACCGGGCCCGAGATGCGCGTGGCGCGATAGGAAGCGATGTCGGCGTTCAGCAGACTGGCCGAGCCTTGCAGACTCCACACCTGGGCGTCGCCCTTGAACACGCCCGTATAGGCGGCGGGACCGGCGATCGGACTGCCCACCAGGCGGCTGAGCGAGGGGGTGTTCACCTCCAGGCTGATGCCGTCGGGCGAAGTGTTGTCCGTAGTGCGGATCAGGCCGCGCGCGCTGGATTCGATGTTGTCGGCGTACAGGCGCCAGGCCACGCCCTGATAGCCTTCGCGCTTGGCGTCCGGCGTCATGGCGAAGCCGAAGCGGGCGGTGCGGCCGATGCGTTCGACGAAGGGCTCCAGCAGGTCGGAGCCGGAGAAGTCGGCGTAACCCGACACCTTGGCGCCGTTATCGCCATAGCTTCCTTGCACCAGCAGGGGGCGGAACTGGCCGGTCTGGACGGCCACGTCGATGACCTCGCCGTTGACCACGGCCACGGCCGAGAAAGGCTGATCGGGCGAATAGCCCAGCGACCCTGCGATCGGGCCGCCCTGGGCCTCATTGGCGCGCAGATTGACGCGCAGGTCTTCGGGCTTGTCGCCGAAGGCGGCGGCCAGACGCAGATAGTCGCCCTTGCGGTTCAGGCTGTAGGCGTTGACGTTGGCGGTCTTGACGCCCTTGCGCGGAATGGCGGCGTCGCCGCTGAGGGTCCAGCGGCCGTACTCCTTGGAGAAGCCTTCCAGCAGTTCGACATTGGCGCTGAAGCGGTCGATGTCGATGGAGATGGCCTGCGGCCCGCCCGGCTCGCTCGGCGGCTCAAGCTCGGGACGGCGCAACAGGCGGATCTGGCCCGCGCTGATTTCCGTCGCATGGAAGCGCCGCGCCAGCAGAGGCCAGTAGGACCAGTCGACGCGGACGTCGGTCGCTTCCAGCCAGACGCCCTTTTCGTCGGTCACGGTGACGCGCTTCAGACGGAAGTCGTCGAACAGATCGCCTTGAAGTCCCTCGACGTTGATCCGGCCGTAGCGGCTGATCTTCTTACCCGCGACGAAGCTGGTGATCAGTTCGCGCCCCGCGTCGGACACCAGATACATCCGTCCGCCCACCAGGGCGACGACGATAAGCGCCAGCAGACCGGCGAAGGTCATGCCCGCGACGAAGGCCGCCAGTTGCAGACGCGTGCGCTTGCGCTTGGCCTTCTCGGCCGGCGTATCGGCGACGTCTGCGCCCGTTTCTTGAGGCGGAGGTGTGTCGGTCAAAACGCCTGGCCGATGCTGAGATAGAGCTGGAATCCGGAGTCGCCCTCTCGCTTGTTCAGCGGGAAGGCGATGTCGGCGCGAACAGGACCGAAGGGCAGCTTGTAACGTACGCCGACGCCCGCGCCGTAGCGCATATTGGTCAGGTTCGGCGTTTCCTGAAAGCCGACGGCGCCGCCGTCGACGAAGGCCACGGCCTGGAATTTCTCGCCGATGTCGCGTCGCACCTCGATCGAGGTCTCGAACAGCGACAGGCCGCCGCGCGGTCGGTTGTTGGGCAGGCGAGGGTTGATGCTCTGATAGGAATAGCCGCGCACAGAGCCGCCGCCGCCGGAATAGAACAGTCGGTCCGAAGGCACGGTCAGTTCCTGGCCGCCGATGATGGACCCGATGCGGACGCGGCCGGCCAGCACGGTCTTGGCGTCATCCTGGATCGGCAGATAGGCGCTCGCCTGACCTTCGGTGCGCAGGAACAGCACCGTATCCTCGCCGGTCACGGCCGTGGGCTGGGTCGACAGCGACAGGCGATAGCCCGAGGTCGGGTTCAGCGGATCGTTCGAGCGATCCATGAAGGCGCCGCCGCGCAGGGTGACGATCGCCAGGTCGCGATCGAAGGTGATCGGCGCCTGGGTCACCGGGTCGAACCGATATTCCGTGTAGCGGCCCGCATCGACGCCCACGCCGTAGCTGAACCACGACGTCTTGCCGAGGCGTTGCGACAGGTCCGCAGCCAGGGTGATGGCGCTGCGGTCGTAGGCGTCGGTCTGTTCGTTGACGATATAGGACGACAGTTTCAGCGTTCGTCCCGCCCTGCGCCAGTGCGGTTGCGACCACTCGCCGCCGATGCGGCTGTCGATGCTGGCGATACGTGCGCCGTAGCGCAGGGTGTCGGCCCGGCCGAAGCGATTGTAGCGGGTCCGGAAAACGTCGGCGCCGACGCCTTCATAAGTCGAATAGCTGGCGCCGGCTTCCAGCAGGCTGACCGGCCGATCGGCCAGGGTGACGACGACCGGGCGCAAGCCGTCCGGTCGAATGTCGTCGAGCGGCGACAGGGCCACGCCCACGCCGTCATAGACGCCGGTGTCCAGCAGGCGCCGTTCCAGTTCGGCCACGTCCTCGGGATCGTAGCGGTCGCCTTCCTCCCAGGGGACCAGGCTCTGAAGCCAGCTTTCCTTGGTCGGCCCCCGGGTCCGTAGCTGAATGCCGTTCAGCCGCACCAGCTCGCCCGAGTTGATGTTGAAGCCCGGTTGAACCAGGAAGGTGGCGTGATCCACGACCACGCGGCGGGGCAGGGCGGCGGCGTCCGCATAGCCCCGTCGGGTCAGGCCGGCGACGACGCGGCCTTCGGCTTCCAGGATGCCGGCGGCCCGGCCCGGCTCGCCCGGCTTGAGACGGATGTCTTCGATGACCGCGGCGCTGGTTTCTGCGTCCGGCGCGGGAGCGGTCCAGTTGATCGTGGTTTCGCCCAGGACGAAGCGGCGACCCGGCGCAATCTGGACTATCGCGACGGGCTTGTCGTCGCCCTCGACCTGATCCTCGACCGTGGCTTGATAATAGCCTTCCGAACGCAACAAGGCTTGAGCCGAGGTCACGGCCGCACGGGCGCGACGACGGGCCTCGAACCGGCTGGACGGGGCGCCGTCGACATCGCCGATCGCCTGTTCCAGCTGGCGTTTGAGGTCGCCGTCTATTTCACCGCGAATCTGGGCGCGAGGTTCGGCGACGGCTTGGCTTGCGAGCGCGCATACAGCTGCGCCAGCAAGAAGGAGGGGGAGCCTCGACGTCAAATCCGAACCCTGGTTACGAGACGATCAAAGGGCGCTTAGCCCCGTTCGCCGGAGGAATCAGTAAAACAGCGTATCGCTTTCGGGTTGAACTGTCTCTTCAGACGAACGCTGGTCCGGCGGAAGGGTTTCCACAGGCGTAGCCGTTTCGGGCGTGGCGGGAGCCTCGGCGACCGCGGGCGCAGCGGCTTCTTCTGCGGCGGGCGCCTCGACAGGCGCCGGCGCTTCGACGGGGGGCGGTTCGCTGTAAGGTTGTTCACAAGCGGCCAGCAAGCCGGTGGCGGCCAGCGCCGCGCCGATCGTCAGACGATTCAACATGGATCGATTCATTCTTGATCCCCCTCTAGGGGCTGGAAACGTGGAGGGGCGGAGCCGGTTCCTCTGGTCGCGCCTTTAAAGGACTCAGGTGAACCTGGAATGAATCGCATGCTGCAAAGCGCCTTGATATCGCGATGGATGGGGTCGTCAGGGCTTTGTTTGTGCAGTGAAAAATTTCCTGAAATTTCCACTTGCCCGTCGCGAAGCTCATCCGTATGTTCCGCGCCTCTTCGCAAACGCGATGTGCGCCCCTAGCTCAGTTGGTTAGAGCATCTGACTTTTAATCAGAGGGTCCTCGGTTCGAGCCCGAGGGGGCGTACCATTTTCCCTAAAAACACGGCCTTATAGGCCAGCTGATTCACCTTCCAGATCGCAACTGGTGTTTTGGCGGCGAATGGGGCGGATAGCTATCGCCTTTGAGGCTGCTTCTTCGAGCAAGAATTCGATCGACCGTGTCCACCGGGAGAAGCTTGAGCTTCAGGCCAGATAAGACCATGGGCTAGCAGGGCTTCAGACGGATCGGGACCGTTCCGTATCATGGGCGAGAGGAAGCTGTAGACAGAAGCAGGCGCCGCTGGATCGATCAGCCAGCCAAGCTCGTCCGCCGTGGGCCAGAGCGATGCGGGATACGATCGATAGGCCCAAGCCTGCACCTTCGCCGTGGGGGTCGCCTCGCGAGAAGGGTTCGAACGCGCGAGCGGCGAATTCGGGCGCCACGCCATCGCCGTCGTCCAGCACGTGTAAAACGTCTTGATCGTCGAACATGACGGTCGTCGTGGATCCGACGGGGGTATGCCGCAAGGTGTTTTCCAGCAGGTTGCGGATCGCAAGACCCACCAGGACATGGTCGCCCAAACAGGGAATGACTCGTTCGGGACGGATCATTTCGATTCGCCGTCCGCTTTGGACAAACTCCGCTGCCGTCTGGCTCGCCGTGGCCAGCGCGAGAGCCGCCAGATCGAATGGGTCGCTGCGCCGCTGCGGGTTGTGCTCGCCATCGGCCAGGATCAATAGCTGATTGATCGTCCGTGACAGCCGGTCGAACTCCGCAACCGCCTGTTTGCGCTCTTCCGGTCCCAATAGACTTTCGACCTACGCTCTCAGCGCGGCGAGGGGAGTGCGGAGTTCATGAGCGGCGTTGGCGGAAAAGGAACGTTGGGATTTCCAAGCCTCTTCGAGCCGGTCCAGGGAGGCGTTGAAGGCGTGCACGAGGGGGGCGAGTTCGACAGGCGCCCGGGCCAAAGGCAGCCGTTCATTGAGATTGGCGGGGCCGATCCGCCTCGCCTGAAGAGACAGTTCTTTGATTGGAGCCAAAACTTTGCGGAGGACCAACCAGATGCCGGCCATCGAAATTAGAACAAAGACAGCTAAGGGGCGCCAAGCATCGTTGAGGCGAGCGAGCAAATAATCGGAGGCTAGCCGGTCCCGCAGGCTGAGCCCGTAGGCGGCGTTCTCGGGTATCAGAAGGCGTGTCACCAGATAGGCGAGCAGGGCGGCTCCAGCGATCGAGACCAGCAAGGTCTGCAGGATCGACCGTCTTTTCCAGAGCATCAGGGACGTTCCACCGTTGCGATGTAGCCGATGCCGCGCAACGAATCGATCGTCACGCCGCCCCCTATGGCGACGAGCCGCCGGCGAACACGGTGGATCAAGATGTGAAGCGAGTTTTCGCTGTAATGGCCCTCAAGCGGATGAAGCGCGTCGCCGAGTTGCTCCTTGGAAAACACACGCTCGGGCCGCCGGAAGAACCGCTCAACCACTATGCTTTCAGCCCGAGACAGCTTTAGCTGGCCCGTGCGGCCGGAAAGCGTCTGAGCTCCGGGGACGTAAGTCACAGGTCCGAGTGTCAGGATGGGGTCGAGCAGGGTTTCCGGACGTCGGCCAAGCGCGCGAAGTCGTGCAATCAACTCATTGATCGCGAAGGGTTTGACGAGGTAATCGTCAGCTCCACGGTCCAGCCCGCGTACACGCTCGTCTATTTCGCCCAGGGCCGTCAGTACGAGAACTGCAGTCGTCAGCCCGCTTTGGCGCGCACGCGATAAGAGATCCAGTCCATTGTCCTGGCCGAGCATCAGATCAAGGACGACGACATCATGTTCGGTTGAGCGCCACGCGATCCATCCATCGTCCGCATTGTGGAAGACATCGACCGTGAAGCCGGAAGCAGTCAGTGACCGCGCCGTGCTGCGAGCAAGAAGCACGTTGTCTTCAATAAGGAGAATACGCATTGATCGCCTGTGTGTCTGGCGCGAAACGCCGACTTCGCGTCGTGTCGCCGCGGGCCAAGTCGAGCCTATCCGGCTTTTCCTTGCTGGTCTCCATTCTCGCGACCAAGGCTTTCACCAGTCTTTCATGGCGATGGCCTCGTTGCGATTTGCGAGTCCGCCGTGCCCATCATCCTGAAAGCTTGGCGGAAGAAACGCTCAGCAGTGTGGCGATCTCGCTAGACGGAGACGCCAGCCATGTTTTCCCCGATCCCCGCTCGTACCGCCCGTCGGGCAGGTTCAATAACGGCCAAATTGCTGACTGCGGTCCTTCCACTTGCCGCCGCCGCCTGCCAGTCGTCTCCCATAGGTCACTCAGGGTTCCTATCCAGCTACGAGGGACTGGCGGATAGGACGGCGGGCATAGACGGCCCCCAGTCAATTCGAGACGACGTTCTTTCTGATGAAATTTCAATCGTCTATATACTTCCTAGCGTTCTTGATCTGGAGGAAGAGAGTGGGATTGCGCTCGAAGACTTGACGCGGGTGCGCAATGAGGTGGATCGCCAGATCTGCTATGAAGTCAGCGAGCGGTTTGACCTGGCGCCTGAACCTGTAGCCGGCGTCGGCTTGATCCGCAGCGTAATTACCAGGGTGGAACCGACGAGCCGGGTGGGATCGGCAGTCAGCGCCGTAGCCGGCTTCTTTATCCCAGTGCCTGTCGTGCAATTTCGAGTGCCGTCGGCGACCGGTGGGCTTGCCGTCGAATCGGAATTAATGACGTCGGACGGTCAGCAGGCCGCCGCGATAATCTGGTCGCGTTCCGTCGAAGTCGTCAGCAGAACGGATCCCTCGCTTTCGCCTGTAGGTGATGCGCTTCAACTCGCGGAGCCTTTGGGCGACGCTGTGGGGGACGCCTTTGCATCAGATGCGAGGAAGGTGAGGTCGATCCCGGAGCCGGATCCCTGCGCCCGTTTCGGCCCCCGCCGCGATGTCCAGCGGTTCATCGGCAGCCGTCTGGTCGGGGCGGCCACCGGTCTCTACGTTCCATCGGTGGCGGGGAGCGGAAGGCCGGTGAAGGGCGATGAGCAGTCGCCGCGATGAAGCGGACCGATCAGGCTGGTGACTTGGCCGTCTTCGTGAATCCGCCTTGGAAGACTTCATTGATTCTCAATGTCAGGCGGACGGCGGATTTCTCCGTTATCCGCCTGTTGGTCGAAGCCGGGGTAGGGGTGGCTGCTCATTTCAGATGCTGCCCCGCGCAAATGAATGGGTTGGTTGAAGAGCTTTGGGACAGCGGAGGACGTATCGTAGCGCTTCGGCAGGACGCCGAGGGGCGAGGCGCACACGCTTGGTTGTTGCATAGCGCCGAACAGATGCTTGGTCCTATCGATATTGTGCTCGATCTATGTGCTCATCCAGATGAAGGGCGCGACAGATTTTCTTATCTAGGCGGCGATGATGCTTGAAATCACTGTCTATGAAATTCGCGTTGGCTTGCAGTGCAGGCGTCGTACCGCGCCTGCGCTCGCTCGATTTCCTCGAAATTGGTCGAGGCCCATTGCGCCAATGCCCTAATGGCTGGCGCAAGCGCGAAGCCTAGGTCTGTGCCGCGATATTCGACTCCGGGCGGCGAGCCGGGGATAATTTGCCGTGAGACAAGTCCGCTTCGTTCCAGCCGGCGCAGGGTCTGGGCCAGAGCCTTGGGCGTTACTGAGCCGACGCATCGTCGTAAAGCGTTGAACCGCAGAGGGCCATGGCAAAGCTGCACGAGGATCAGCAGGGTCCATTTTTCCGACAGATGCGCCATCAGGCTCCTTGCACCTTCCGATAGTTCCGGCGGAGGGCCCTCGTAGGGCGGCGGTATCGTCATGGCTACTATATGATCCATGGGTGCGTTCTTGTACGCTTAGTATACTGAATATAGCTGGTATCTCGTGTGTCGCTCAAAGGAAAAGCAAACATGAGAGCCATCGTTTCCAAAGGGGCGCAGGCCGAACTCATAGCCATGGACATCGCGCCGCCGACTGCCGGTTCCGGCGAGGTAGTCGTCGATGTGCGCGCGATTGGCGTTGGGCGCGTCGACCTGATCATGCGGCAGCTCATGCCTGCAGATTTTATCCCTGGGATCGAGGTTGCGGGTATCGTCACGTCTGTAGGGGCGGATGTGGATCCGCGATGGGGCGATCGACGCGTGTTCGCCCGGATGCAAGCGGGCGGCTATACTGAGCAGGTAGTCGTCAGCGAAGATGACGTAGTCGCTTTGCCGGACGGCGTGGCCTTTGAATCCGCTGTGGCTTCGGGCGTTAATGCGCTGGTCGCTCGCTTTTGCATTGCGAAGGCGCAGTTGATTGCAGGCGAGACTGTTCTTGTGCGTGGAGCGCAGGGTGGCATCGGGCATCTGGTCGTTCAGATGGCGAGAATCCTTGGAGCTCAGGTAATTGAGGGCCGCAAAAATAGCCCGCCAGTTCCCGCTGATGTGGTGATAGATCTCGTCGCGGGTTCAGGCGCTCGCGCCTGCATTGAACAACTGAATGCAAATGGCCGCTATGTCATTGCCGGAATTTCCGCCGGCATGCCGCCTGCGGATTTCGCGGGTCCGCTCCTTACGGACTTCAGGCGCTCTCGGTCGCTCATGACCCTCAGCCTGGATAGCTATCCTCCTAGCGTTGTGAGCTACGCCGCAAAGGAGGTTTTCACCGATGTTGCGGCAGGAAAAATCACCCCGATCGTTGCTGAGACCATGTCGCTTAGCCAAGCCAATGCGGCGCATCGCTTGCTCGAAGCGGGCGGGATCGTCGGCAAGGTTGTCTTGCTGCCGGATCCACGCATGGTTCGATAATCTGTGAGTATCTGATGAGCGCTTGATGACGAGCTTTTCAGATCGACTGACTACCGACGTGGGCGTCGCCTTGACGTTGATTTCGGCCTGTTCGCCGACCCTGGCGCCCCGCTAGCACCCCCTAAACGGGAACTAATGATCGCCATGACGCTTCGAATTTTAGTTGGAAAAATGGTGGACGCGACAGGGATTGAACCTGTGACCCCCTCGGTGTGAACGAGGTGCTCTCCCGCTGAGCTACGCGTCCGCCTGGAACGGGGCGGTCAGTGACTGCGCCGTCGGGAGGCGGGGACATAGCCCGCGTTTCCGACGACGGCAAGCCTCAATTCATCAAATAGCAGCGTCGCTTGCTCAGATTCCCGCCGCCCGCGCGCCTTCCGGAGTTTCATCCTCGGGATCACCCGGCAGCCAGGCGACATGGCCGTCATAGATGTCCTGATTCAGGATGCCTTCTTCCTTGGCGACCAGGACCGGCACGACCATCTGGCCGGTGACGTTGGTGGCCGTGCGCATCATGTCGATGATGCGGTCGATGGCGATGATGTAGCCGACGCCTTCCAGCGGCAGGCCCGCCGTCGACAGCGTCAGGGTCAGCATGACGATGCTGGTCCCCGGCACGCCCGCCGTGCCCAGCGACCCCAGCACGGCCGTCAGGCCGATCAGGATGTACTGCGTCAGCGTCAGGTCGATCTGGAAATACTGGGCGATGAAGATCGAGGCGATGGCCGGATAGATGGCGCCGCATCCGTCCATCTTCACATTGGCGCCCAGCGGCACGGCGAAGGCGGCGTAGGCCTGGGGCACGCCCAGCCGCTCGACTGTCTGGCGCAGGGTGACGGGCAGGGTGCCCAGCGACGACGAGGTGGCGAAGGCCGTCTGCATGGCTGCAGCTCCGCCTCGGAAGAAGCTGACGACCTTCAGCCCGTGCAGCTTCAGCAGGCCCGAATAGACGACGAAGATGTGGAACAGGCAGGCCGCATAAATGGCGAAGATGAACTTGCCCAACGGCAACAGCGCCTCCCAGCCATAGCCCCCGACGACCGAGCCGATCAGGCCGAACACCCCGAAAGGCGTCAGTTGGATCACCCAGCGGGTGATGCGGAACACCAGGGCCGCGCCTTCATCCACCAGCCTGCGCGCGTTTTGCGCCCGGTCGCCCAGCGCCACCAGGGCCGCTCCCAGCAAGGCCGAGAAGAAGATGATCTGCAGCACCTTGCCCTCGGCCAGCGAGGCGAAGGGATTGGTCGGCATGACGCCCAGCAGAACCTGCAGGGGCGAAGGAATCTCGCGCGCCTTCACCTCGCCCAGCGGCAGGTCGGACAGGCCGACGCCCGGATTGATGATGTGGCCGAACGCGAAACCCACCAGCACGGCCAGCAGGGAGGTGATGGCGAACCAGATGATCGTTCGCACCCCCAGCCGCACCGCGCCGACCCCTTCGCCCAGCTTGGCGATCGAACTGGCGATGGTGAACAGCACCAGCGGCGCCACCACCATGCGGATCAGGTTCAGATAGACGTCGCCGATCGGCTGCAGCCAGACGGTCGCCTGCTCGCGCAGGATCAGACCGGCGATGATGCCCAGGACGAACCCGGCGGCGGTGCGCTGCCACAAGGGAATGGCGAAGAAGCGACGAAGCAT
Organism: Brevundimonas sp. ZS04; assembly: GCF_001956865.1. Lineage (NCBI taxonomy): Bacteria > Pseudomonadati > Pseudomonadota > Alphaproteobacteria > Caulobacterales > Caulobacteraceae > Brevundimonas > Brevundimonas sp. ZS04. Next base: position 59,896 of record NZ_MTHE01000003.1, on the reverse strand, counting down.
GACGACCCTGGGAGGAGGAACGGGTCGATCTATGTGTTTCGCAGGCGCAAAGACCGCAACAGCCGCAGGGGCGGTTGAGGGGTAGAAGTTCTAATGCCGCCTTTAGTTTTCCTTCTCCCCTTGTGGGAGAAGGCGGCCCGTCAGGGCCGGATGAGGGGCCTCTCGGCATAGACTGACGAGCGATGATTTGCGGGTCGGCGCAACCCCTCATCCGTCAGGCTCCGCCTGCCACCTTTTCCCACAAGGGGAGAAGGATTCAGCGCATCACCTCGGCCAGCGCCTCTTCAAACCCGTCGTAGTGGTCGATCATCACGTCGCCGCCCAGTTCCGCGTGCGGCACGTCGTTGTAGCCGAAGCTGACCGCGATGCAGGGCACGCCCGCATCCTTGGCCGCCTTGGTGTCCGTGGTGCTGTCGCCGACCATGACGCAGCGCGCCGGATCGCCGCCCGCTTTCTGCACCGCTTCGATGATGTGGGCGCCGCTGGGCTTGCGGGCCGAGACCGCATCCGGTCCGGCGATGAAGGCGAAATGGCGCGTCAGCTCCAGCGCCTCGATCAGCGCCACCGACAGGTCGGTGCGCTTGTTGGTCGCCACGCACAGGGTCGCCCCGCGCGCGCTCAGCCGATCCAGCGCGGCGACGCAGCCGTCGAACGGGCGGCTCTCATCGGCGATGTGGGCCAGGTAATGCTCGATGAAGCGCTCGAACAGGCCGGGGGCGTGGGCCTCGTCCCAGGCGGCGCCCGCTTCCATGAAACCGTGGCGCAGCATGGCCATGGCGCCGTGCCCCACGAGATGCCGGGTCGAGGACATGGGCACGGGCGGCAGCTCATACTCCGCCAGCATCCGGTTCAGCGTGCCGATCAGATCCGGCGCCGAATCCACCAGGGTGCCGTCCAGGTCGAAGGCGATGGTCCAGCCTTCCAGGTCGCGCTCAATGCTCACTCATCTGTCTCCCGGCTCGCGAAGAACCCGGCAATGGGCTAGATCGCAGGCAACGACAAGCCGCCGGATCGATTCATGACCGCACCCCATCCTCGCGCCGCCATTATCCTCGCCGCCGGCCAGGGCACGCGCATGAAGTCGCCCCTGCCCAAGGTGCTGCACCCGGTCGGCGCGCGCGCCATGCTGGACCACGCCATCGATGCGGCCGAGGCTCTGGGCTGCGAACGCATCGTCGTCGTGGTCGGCGCCCACTCGCCGGAAGTCCGCGCTCACGTTGAAAAGCGCCTCGGCGCCGACAGCATCGCCGTTCAGAATCCGCCGCTGGGCACCGGCCATGCCGTCCGCGCCGCCGAGGCCGTGCTGGGCGACTTCATCGGCCAGGTGGTCGTCACCTATGGCGACGTGCCCCTGCTGAAGGCCGCCGACATCGAGCCGGTCTTCGCCGTCCATGAAGGCGTCACCGTCATCGGCTTCGAGGCCCGCGATCCCGGCGCCTACGGCCGCCTGATCCTCGACGGCGACAGCCTGCTGGCCATCACCGAGGCCAAGGAGGCGTCGGCGGACGTGCTGGCCGTCACCGCCTGCAACTCGGGCGTCATGGCGGCCCCGGTCGGCCTGCTGTTCGAGCTGTTGTCCGAGGTGACGAACGACAACGCCAAGGGCGAATACTACCTGACCGACGTGGTCGAGCTGGCCCGCAAGCGCGGCGCCCCGACCCGCGCCGTCTTCGCCGCCGAAGACTCTGTCATGGGCGTCAACGCGCAAGGCGAATTGGCCCAGGCCGAGGCCCTGTTCCAGAAGACCCAGCGCGAGCATTTCCTGGCGCAGGGCGTGACCATGAGCGCCCCAGACACCGTCCACTTTGCCTGGGACACCGACATCGGAGCGGGCGCGACCATCGAACCCTTCGTCGTCTTCGGCCCCGGCGCCAAGGTGGCCGAGGGCGCGCGCATCCGCAGCTTCAGCCATATCGAGGGCGCCAAGGTCGCGACGGGCGCCGAGGTCGGTCCCTACGCCCGCCTGCGTCCCGGCGCGGACCTGGGCGAGGGGGTCAAGATCGGCAATTTCGTCGAGGTGAAGAACGTCCGCATGGATGCGGGCGCCAAGGCCAACCATCTGGCCTATCTCGGCGACGGCGAGGTGGGGGCGAAGGCCAACATCGGCGCGGGCACGATCTTCTGCAACTACGACGGCTTCTTCAAACAGCGCACCACGGTGGGCGAAGGCGCTTTTGTCGGCTCGAACTCGTCGCTGGTCGCTCCCGTGACCATCGGCGCAGGCGCCATGGTCGGCTCCGGCTCGGTGGTGACGAAGGATGTCGCGCCCGGCGATCTGGCGCTCGGCCGCGCGGAACAGACAATGAAACCCGGTTGGGCGGCCCGGTTTATGGCTGCCATGCGCGCAAAGAAGGCGGCGAAATCCCAATGAGCGACCTGCAGAAGAAGAACGCCGGCGAAGCCGCCGCCGCTTACGTCGAGGGCGGCATGGTCGTCGGCCTGGGCACCGGCTCCACCGCCGCCTGGTTCGTCAAGGCGCTGGCCGCCCGCAACCTGCCGGACCTGCGCTGCGTCCCGACCTCCGAGCGCACCGCCGATCTGGCGCGCGAGCTGGGCCTGACCCTGTCGACGCTGGAAGACACGCCGAAGATCGACCTGACCGTCGACGGCGCTGACGAGATCGGCCCCGGCCTCGCCCTCATCAAGGGCGGCGGCGCGGCCCTGCTGCGCGAAAAGCTGGTGTGGGAGGCGTCCGCCCGCTGCATCTGCATCGCCGACGCGGCCAAGGTGGTTCCGGCGCTGGGAACCTTCCCCCTGCCGATAGAGGTCGTCGCCTTCGGCCACAAGACGACCGCCAACCGCATCGCCGACGTTCTGGCCGATCATGATATCGGCTCGCCCGCCCGCGTGCGCGAGGCCGAGCGCGGCCTGATCCGCACCGACGGCGGCAACCTGATCTACGACGCGGCCTGCAAGCTGATCGCGGACCCGGCTCGTCTCGCCGCCGACCTGAAAAGCCTGACCGGCGTGGTTGAACACGGCCTCTTCCTCGACCTGACGGACCTAGCCGTCATCGGCACGAACGAGGGGTTCGAAACGCTTAATCCGTAGTTGTCGGCGCCTCATCGGCCAGTCGGGCGTGCGCGCGACGGATGGAGGACTGGATCTCTGACTTGCCCGCCCGTACGTTTTGACGGGTGCGCTCTGCGCCGTAGAGGCCGTGAAGATACGCCTTGTCCCACTCGGTCAGGTGTGGGGCGCTGTCCGGGTCGTCGAAGACGTTCAGGATCGACGCATAAGCGCTAGTGTCCGCCGTTGGGTCGATCTGCGCCAGCGACACCATAGTGACGTAATCGGCCAGTTGCAGCGAATTGATTGCGCCGGTCTTGCTGATGTCCACGACGATGATGGCGCGGAAAATGTTGTCGACGATCTGTGTCGTCAGACGTGAAGCCGAGGACACATTGATTACCGGGGCATAGTCCATCGGCCCCGAGCAATCGTTCGTACACTCTCCGGGGATGCGAACCGCGCGCTGACCCGTTTCAGAATCGACCGGCATGCTGACCTGCCACCAGCGGACGGGGCGGCTGGTTTCTTGGAAATCTCTCAGTGCAGCAGCGCCACGATCCATGCCGGAGCCGCCCATGCGTAGGGCCCGACGGCGGCGCTCAACCAGTTCCTGCGCAAAGGCGTCGCCATCCGTGGTTGCGACGATCAGCAGATTGGGCGTGCACCCGGGATCGCCTGTATTCAGACCAAGATCTTCCGCCACGGTCGAAACACGGTCCACCAGATATTGCGCGGCTTCACGACGCAGATTGACGGCGCCGACACAGACGCTGCGATCCCATCGTGCGATGCCGCGACCGCGATTGGGCGCGGCGACCTCGCTCACAAAGTTCTCTATCAGGGCGTCCAGGCGCCGCCCTGAGACTTGGATGTCCTCCAGGCGAACGGCTTGATCTTCAGCGGTAGAGTTCGCCTGTGCGGGCGCTTGGTCTAGCGGCATGCTCGCGCTGAGAGCCAGAGCGAAAATTTGAGCAATCATGCCGCGCCCTTTGACGTAGTGATGTTCTTTAAACTCTATTCAAGAGTTGTGGTTTGTCAAAGCTTCAAAGTCGCTCGCACACAGACTTGTTCTGGGATTGCTCAACCGTGTGGCGCCCAAGCGCCTTGCCCCCTCGCGCCCCGGCGCCTAAGTCGGGTCAGCGCCGCGGTTCGGCCGCGCGGATTTCAGACGATTCAGACGAATTGGACTCATCTTTTCGGGTCCATTGCCGGAGAGCCCGATGGCCCAATACGACTACGACCTCTTTGTCATCGGCGCCGGTTCGGGCGGGGTGCGGGCGGCGCGGCTGACGGCGCTGGGCGGCAAGAAGGTCGCCATCGCGGAAGAGTATCGCGTCGGCGGCACCTGCGTCGTGCGGGGCTGCGTGCCCAAGAAGTTCATGGTCATGGCCTCCGAGGTCAGCCACGCGCTGGAGATCGCCGAGGGCTACGGCTGGTCCTTCGACAATGCGAAGTTCGACTGGCCGACCTTCCTGCAGGCCAAGGACGTCGAGATCGCCCGCCTGTCGGGCATCTACGCCGCCAACCTGGCCAAGGCGGGCGTCGATCTGGTCCATGGCCGCGCCATCCTGAAGGACGCCCATACCGTCGAGATCGTCGGAAAAGGCCAGACCATCACCGCCGAGAAAATCCTGATCGCCACCGGCGGCCGCCCGTGGAAGCCGGAAGGCCTGACGGGCGTCGAACACGCCATCACCTCGGAAGAGGCCTTCCACCTGCCGGAACTGCCCAAGCGCATCCTGATCGCAGGCGGCGGTTATATCGCGGTGGAGTTCGCGGGCATCTTTGCAGGCCTCGGCGTCGAAACGACCCTGATCTATCGCGGCCCCAACATCCTGCGCGGCTTCGACGACGACGTGCGCGCCCATCTGGCGGGCGAGATCCAGAAGCGCGGCGTCAAGGTCATCCTGGGCTGCCAGCATTCCTCGATCGAGAAGACCGAGACCGGCCTGGTCAACCACCTCGAAAACGGCATGAAGATCGAAACCGATGTGGTCATGTTCGCCACCGGCCGCGTTCCCTACGTCAAGGGTCTGGGCCTCGAGACCGCCGGGGTCGAACTGAACGACGACGGCGCCGTCAAGGTCGACCAGTATTCCCAGACCACGGCCGCCAACATCTGGGCCATCGGCGACGTCACCGATCGCATGAACCTGACCCCCGTCGCCATCCGCGAGGGCGTGGCCTTCCACGAGACGGTCTATCGGAACAATCCGCAGAGCTTCGACTATGAAGCCGTCGCCACCGCCGTCTTCAGCCAGCCGCCAGTCGGCACCGTCGGCCTGACCGAGGCCGAGGCCCGCCACGCCTGTCCGGGCGAGGTGGACGTCTATGTCACCCGCTTCCGGCCGATGAAATACGCCTTCACGGGCTCGGACGAACGGGTGCTGATGAAGCTGGTGGTGGATGGGGAGACCCAGCGCGTCGTCGGCTGCCACATCGTCGGCCCCGACAGCCCCGAGATGATCCAACTGGCCGCCATCGCCGTGAAGGCGGGCCTGACCAAGGCCCAGTGGGACGCGACCTGCGCCGTCCACCCGACCATGGCCGAGGAGCTTGTCACCCTGAAAGAGAAGCAGACCCCGGCCTCTATGTCCGCCGGTTGATCGCACGCCGGGGCGGCTTGCCAGCCGTCCCGTCTGCGCGCCTTATGCCGTCCGAAGGCCCCGACCGGGACAGCAAGAGATCAAGGAGTTCATCATGAAGCCGCATCTGCTCGCCGCCGCCGTCGTCGCCGCCATCCTCAGCGCCGCGCCCGCCCTGGCCCAGAACGCCGCCGCGCCCGCCTATCAGGCCGCCGTCGCCGACACCCTGCGCCCGGCCGACGAAGTGGCCCGCGACCCCTTGCGTCATCCGGCCGAGATGCTGGCCTTCGCCCAGGTCAAGCCGGGCCAGCGGATCGCCGACATCCGTCCCGGCGCGGGCTATTTCAGCCGCCTGTTTTCACGGGTCGTAGGCGAGGGCGGCCATGTCTACGCCTTCGTGCCCAACCGCACGGCCGAGCGCGAGAACCCGCGCGCCGACGCCCTGGTCGCCGCCTATCCCAACATCAGCCGCGTCAACGGCGACCTGGACGCCATGAGCTTCGATGCGCCGCTGGACCTGGTCTTCATGAGCCAGGAATATCACGACTTCCACATTCCCCGTTTCGGCGTGGACGTGGCCAAGATGAACGCGGACATCTTCAAGGCGCTGAAGCCCGGCGGCCTCTATGTCGTCATCGACCACCAAGCCGCGCCGGGCGCCGCCAACACCGTGGTCGAAAGCCTGCACCGCATCGAGGGCGCCCAGCTCCGCAAGGAGGTCGAGGCCGCCGGTTTCGTCTTCGACGGAGAGAGCACAGCCGTCGCCAACCCGGCCGACGACCACAGCCTGAACGTCTTCGACGAGGCGATCCGGGGCAAGACGGATCAGTTCGTCTACCGCTTCCGCAAACCTAACTGAGGCGTCTCGTCTCAAATTGGTGACTGGCGAAGCGGGACGGGCGGCGCTAACCCTCGGCCAAAATCCATAAGGGAAACGCACAGATGACTCGCATCGCCTTCATCGGCCTGGGCAACATGGGCGGCGGCATGGCCGCCAATCAGGCCAAGGCCGGGCATGACGTGGCCGCCTTCGACCTGTCGCCTGCCGCGCTGGAGCGCGCCGCCGAGGCCGGGTGCCGCACCGTCGCCTCGGTCGCCGAGGCCGTGAAGGACGCCGAGGTGGTCATCACCATGCTGCCCGCCGGGCCGCACGTGCTCGGCGTCTATTCCGACCAGATCATCGGCGTGGCTCCGGCCAGCGCCCTGCTGCTGGACTGCTCGACCATCGACGTGGAAACGGCGCGCAAGGTCGCGGGTCTGGCCAAGGAGGCGGGCTACGCCTTCGCCGACGCCCCCGTTTCGGGCGGCACCGCCGCCGCCGACGCCGGCACTCTGGCCTTCATGGTCGGCTGCGACGAGGCCGACTTCGCCCGCGTCGAACCGGCGCTGGACCCCATGAGCCGCATCACCATCCGCGCGGGCGACCACGGCGCGGGGCAGGCGGCCAAGATCTGCAACAACATGCTGCTGGGCATTTCGATGATCGGCACGTGCGAGGCCATCGCCCTGGCCGAGAAGCTGGGTCTGGAGCCGGAACGCTTCTTCGAGATCGCCTCCAAGTCCTCGGGCCAGTGCTGGAGCGTCAGCAACTACTACCCCTGGCCGGGTCCAGTGCCGACCGCCCCGTCGAACCGCGAGTATGAAGGCGGTTTCGCGAGCGCCATGATGCTGAAGGATCTGAAACTGGCCCAGGACGCCGCCGCCAAGGCGGGCGCCACAACGCCGCTGGGCGCGCAGGCTGAGGCCCTCTACGCCCTGTTCAACGGCCTCGGCTACGGCGGCAAGGACTTCTCCGCGATGGTGCAGATGTTGCGCGGCCGCATCGACACCCTGGCTTGATGCAGGCGTTGATGAAGCTGAGAACCGTTATCAATTAAGGGGTTGGGACGTTTTGTCCGGCTCCTGACATGGACAAGACAGGGCAGCGCGCGCAATTAGGCCGCGAAAGCTGCATAAGCGAAAGAAGCGCCGCCTTGTTCGACTATAAGTCCGCCTTTCAGAACTCTGTGGATCAGGTCCGCAGCGAAGGTCGCTACCGCGTCTTCGCCGATCTGAAGCGGGTGCGCGGCCAGTTTCCTCGTGCGGTTCGTCGTCGCGAGGACGGCGCCCAGCAGGACGTCGTCGTCTGGTGCTCCAACGACTACCTGGGCATGGGCCAGCACCCGGTGGTGATCGACGCCATGCAGGCCGAGATCGAAAAGACCGGCGCCGGGGCAGGGGGAACGCGCAACATTTCGGGCACGACGCGTTCGGCCGTGGATCTGGAAGCCGAGCTGGCCAGCTGGCACCAGAAGGAAGCGGCCCTGCTGTTCACCTCGGGCTATGTGGCCAATGAGGCGACGCTGTCGACCCTGCAGAAGATACTGCCGGGCCTGATCACCTTTTCCGACGCCCTGAACCACGCCTCCATGATCGCGGGCATCCGTAACGGCGGCGGCGAGCGTCACATCTTCCGCCACAACGACCTCGAACACCTTGAGGAACTGCTGGCCGCCGCGCCCGTCAATGCGCCCAAGCTGATCGCCTTCGAGAGCGTCTATTCGATGGACGGCGACATCGCCGACATCGCCGGCACCATCGCCCTGGCCAAGAAATACGGCGCCCTGACCTATCTGGACGAGGTTCACGCCGTGGGCCTGTACGGCGCGACCGGCGCGGGCGTGGCCGAGCGTGACGGCGTGCTGGACGGCATCGACATCGTCGAATGCACCCTGGGCAAGGCCATCGGCGTCATGGGCGGCTACATCGCCGCCGACGCCGTGATCGTGGACGCGGTGCGCAGCTGGGCCTCGGGCTTCATCTTCACCACCAGCCTGCCGCCGGCCCTGACCGCCGGCGCGCTGGCCTCGGTCCGCCATCTGAAAGCGCATCCGGAACTGCGCGCCGCCCATCAGGAGCGCGCCGCCACCCTGAAGCGCCGTCTGTCTGAGGCGGGCATTCCCGTCCTGCCCAGCGTCAGCCATATCGTTCCGGTTCACGTCGGCAATCCCGTGCACTGCAAGCTGATCTCGGACATGCTGCTGGAAGAGCACGGGATCTACGTCCAGCCGATCAACTATCCGACCGTGCCCAAGGGGACCGAGCGCCTGCGCTTCACCCCTTCGCCCGACCATGACAACGCCATGATCGACAAGCTGGTCGAGGCGATGGACAAGCTCTGGTCTCACTGCAACGTGGCGCGTCAACCGGCCGCCGCATGACGCACGACCCCGAGCTCGGCGAAGTCATCGTCGAGTTCGTCCGCAACGGCCCCTATGTGAAATGTTCGGCGATCCACGTGGCCACTGGCCGCGAGGTCAGCGCCATGGGGCCGGTCAACGAGCCGAAGTCCGTCGAACGGGTCGCCCTGGCCAAGTTGAAGCGCGCCTTGACCCAGATGTGAGCGCCGCTGCCGTTTTCTGACAGCAGAAGGCAGTATCCTCTTGATATGAAGGAGGAGCCCCACATGACCCTGACCGCTGTCTGCCACTGCGGAGCCGTGAAGATCGAGGCGCCGGACCTGCCCAAGCAGGCCGCATCCTGCAACTGCACGTGGTGCCATCGGACCGGTGCGGTCTGGGGCTACTACAGTCCGGATGAACTGACGATCACCGCGACAGGACCGGTGGGCGAGTATGCTCCCAACGGCATGAACCACCATCACTTCTGTGCGACCTGCGGCGGCAACACCCACGGCTTCTCGCCGGACTGGGGTTCTGTCTACAACGCCGACGGGACGCCGAAAGAGGGGCATCAGCCCGGCTCCATGCCCTCGACGCGCATCGCGGCGGTCAATCTGCGCATGGCGCCCGACCTGGACCTGTCCTCGATCAAGATCGAGCAGATGGACGGCCGCAACAACTGGTAGGCGATTTTCGCCGCCGTCCGCGATGACGTGGGCGGCGGCCTCGCATCCCCCTAGATGTTGTGGTGTTCGGCGGCGCGGCCTAGAAGGGAGCGCCGTTTCCGCCTTCAGCCTTCGGGATGCCTGCCTGTGACCGCCTTCACCCACGACTCCTACTTCTCCAAGAGCCTCGCCGACGCCGATCCGGCGATCTTCAAGGGCATCCAGGGCGAGCTTGGCCGCCAGAAGGAGCAGATCGAGCTGATCGCTTCCGAGAACATCGTCTCCCAGGCGGTGCTGGACGCGCAGGGCTCGGTCCTGACCAACAAATACGCCGAGGGCTATCCGGGTCGTCGCTACTACGGCGGCTGCGAGTTCGTCGACATCACCGAAGACCTGGCCCGTGAGCGCGCCAAGGAGCTGTTCGGCGCCGCCTTCGTCAACGTCCAGCCCCACTCGGGCGCCCAGGCCAACCAGGCGGTCTTCTTCTCCCTGCTGCAGCCGGGCGACACCTTCCTGGGCATGGACCTGGCCTGCGGCGGGCACCTGACGCACGGCTCGCCCGCCAACCAGTCGGGCAAGTGGTTCCGTCCCGTCACCTACAAGGTGAACGAAGACGACCATCTGATTGATTATGATCACGTCGCTGAGATGGCCCAGAAGGAGAAGCCCAAGCTGATCCTAGCCGGCGCCTCGGCCTACAGCCGCCACATCGACTTCAAGCGCTTCCGCGAGATCGCGGATTCGGTCGGCGCCTATCTGATGGTCGACATGGCGCACTATGCGGGCCTGATCGCCGGCGGCGTCTATCCCGACCCGGTCCCGCACGCCCACGTCGTCACCACCACGACCCACAAGACCCTGCGCGGCCCGCGCGGCGGCATGATCCTGTCCAACGACCTGGACCTCGGCAAGAAGATCAACTCGGCCGTCTTCCCCGGCCTGCAGGGCGGCCCGCTGGAGCACGTCATCGCCGCCAAGGCCGTGGCCTTCGGCGAGGCGCTGAAGCCTGAGTTCAAGCTCTACGCCCAGCAGGTCGTCAAGAACGCTCAGGCCCTGGCCGCCGTTCTGGTCGATCGCGGCCTGGCCATCGTCTCGGGCGGCACCGACAGCCACCTGATGCTGGTCGATCTGCGTCCCAAGGGCGTGACCGGCAAGGCCACCGAGCATGAGCTCGAAAAGGCGCTGATGACCTGCAACAAGAACGGCGTGCCGTTCGACACCGCGCCCTTCACCGTCACCTCGGGCGTCCGCCTGGGCACCCCGGCGGGCACCACGCGCGGCTTCGGCGAGGAAGAGTTCAAGCAGATCGGCCACTGGATCGCCGACGTCGTCTCCTCGATGAACGGCGGCGACGAAGCCGATCCGGCCGTCGTCGCGGGCGTGGCGGCTCAGGTGCGCGAACTGACCGCGCGCTTCCCGATCTACCGCTAAGGGACTGACTGGATGAAGTGCCCCTTCTGCGGAAACGCCGACACCCAGGTGAAGGATAGCCGCCCGTCTGACGACGGCGCGGCCATCCGGCGCCGTCGGTCCTGCCCGCAGTGCAACGGGCGCTTCACCACCTTCGAGCGGGTGCAGTTGCGCGAACTGGTCATCCTGAAACGGAACGGCCGCCGCACCCCCTTCGACCGCGACAAGCTGGAACGCTCGCTGGGCATCGCGCTGCGCAAGCGCCCGGTCCAGCCGGATCAGGTCGAGCTTCTGGTCAGCCGCATCGTGCGCCAGCTGGAAAGTCTGGGCGAGACCGAGATCCCGTCGCACATCGTCGGCGACTTCATCATGAAGGCGCTGAAGTCGGTCGATGAGGTCGCCTACGTCCGCTACGCCTCGGTCTACAAGGACTTCCGCCACACCAGCGATTTCGCCAAATTCCTCGGCGACGAGGGCTTCGACGAGACCAAGTCCGGCCAGGACTGATGCGCTCTCGCGTCACTCTGAAGCTGGCGACCTCCCTGGACGGCCGCATCGCCACGGCCACGGGCGAAAGCCAATGGATCACCGGCCCGGAGGCGCGCCTTCAGGGCCACCGCCTGCGCGCGGCGCATGACGCCATCCTGGTCGGTGTCGAGACGGTGCTGGCCGACGATCCCGAACTGACCGTGCGCCTTCCTGATCATGCCGGGCCGCATCCCTTGCGTGTCGTCCTCGACAGTCGCTTGCGGACCCCCGCGACAGCCAAGGTCGCATCCGGCAACACCCTGATCTTCACAACAGCCCAACCCCATCCCATCGGCCAGGCTGAAATCATCACCGTCGCCGCCGATGACGGCCGTCCCGCTATTTCCGCCGTCCTCGACGCCCTCTCGGCCCGCGCCATCACCTCCATCCTGATCGAAGGCGGGGGCCGCGTCGCCGCCTCCTTCATCCAGGCGGGGGCGGTCGACGCCATCGAGTGGTTCCGCGCCCCAATCCTGCTGGGCGGGGAAGGGCGGCCCTGCATCGCCTCCCTGGCGCTTGCAAAGCTGGCCGACGCCCCCAAGTTCCGTCGTCTGGGCGTCGAGCCTGTCGGAGACGATCTGTGGGAACGCTACGCCCGCGCCTGACGCCTCCTCAGGCGCGATTTCAGACGAATTAGACTAATTAGACTCTGTTTTTTGGGTCCGAAGGGACCGGAGCTTTCATGTTCACCGGCATCGTCACCGACATCGGCCGCGTCCGCAGCGTCCGTGAAACCAACCGCGACCGTCGCTATGAGGTCGAGACCGTGTGGGACACGGCGGGCATCGAGCTGGGCGCCTCCATCAGCCATGCGGGCTGCTGCCTGACTGTCACGGAAAAGGGCGAGGGCTGGTTCGCCGTCGAGGTCTCGGGCGAGACCCTGTCCAGGACCAAGCTGGGCGACTGGAGCGAGGGCAGCCGGATCAATCTGGAGCGCGCCGCCAAGCTGGGCGACGAACTGGGCGGCCACATCGTTTCCGGCCACGTCGATGGTCTGGGCGAGGTTGTGTCCATCACCCCCGAGGGCGGGTCGCACCGCATCGTGATCGAGGCTCCGGCGCCCCTGCACAGATTCATCGCCCCAAAGGGCTCAATCACGGTCGATGGGGTTTCCCTGACGGTGAATGGGGTGCATGAGCGCCGCTTCGACGTGAACATCATCCCGCACACGTGGGATGCGACCACCCTCGGCGGCCTGAAAGTCGGCGAAAAGGTCAATCTGGAGATCGACATGCTGGCGCGCTACCTCGCGCGGTGGCAGGAGACCGCATGATGAAACTGGCCGTCCACAACACCGACAGCCCGATCAGCTCGATCGAGGACATTATCGAGGACGCCCGCAACGGCCGCCCCTACATCCTGGTGGACGCCGAGGACCGCGAGAACGAGGGCGACATCGTCATTCCGGCCCAGTTCGCCACGCCGGACCAGATCAACTTCATGATCCGCTATGCGCGCGGCCTGGTCTGCCTGGCCATGACGGCCGAGCGCGCCAAGCAGCTGCGCCTGCCGCCGATGGCCGCCGAGAACCGCGAGAGCATGGGCACGGCCTTCACCATCTCGATTGAGGCCAAGGAAGGCGTCACGACCGGCATCTCGGCCGCCGATCGCGCCCATACGGTCCAGGTGGCGGCCGATCCGTCGCGCACTGCCGACGACATCGTCTCGCCGGGCCACATCTTCCCCCTGGTCGCGCGCGACGGCGGCGTCCTGGTTCGCACCGGCCACACCGAGGCGGCCGTCGACATCAGCCGCATGGCGGGCCTGATCCCGGCCGGGGTGATCTGCGAGATCATCAAGGACGACGGGACGATGGCGCGGATGCCCGACCTGATCGCCTTCGCCCAGCTGCACGGGCTGAAGATCGGCACTATCGCCGACCTGATCGCCTATCGCCGCCGCACCGAGCGCTTTGTCGAGCGCGTGATGGAGACGCCGTTCGAAAGCGTCCACGGCGGCGCGTTCAAGCTGATCCTGTACCGCAACACCATCGAGGGCGCGGAGCATGTCGCCCTGGTGCGCGGCGACATCGATCCGACCAAGCCGACCGTCGTGCGGATGCACCAGGTCGACTTCGCCGCCGATCTGCTGGGCCATGTCGAGGCCCGCCAGGACTATATTCCGAAGGCGATGCAGGCGCTGGCGGCCCAGGACGGGCCGGGCGTCGTCGTCTTCCTGCGCGATCCCGACCTGCATGGTCTGGCCGAGCGGCTGGGCGGCGTCGCCAAGCCCGCCGCCGTGGATCGTTCGCTGAAAGCCTATGGCGTCGGGGCGCAGATTCTGCTCGACCTCGGCGTCAAAGACATGATCGTGATGAGTTCGACGCGACCCAATCCGACGGCGCTGGAAGGCTACGGCCTGCGCATCGTCGGCTGGCGCGACATGGACGGAGAAGACCAATCTTGAACGACCCCACTCGCGTCCTCATCGTCGAGGCGCGCTTCTACGACGAACTGGCCGACGCCCTTCTGGAAGGGGCGAAGGACGCCCTGCGCGCGCAAGGCGTTCAGTATGACGTCGTGACCGTGCCCGGCGCCCTGGAAGTGCCGACCGTGATCGCCATGGCCGAAGAGGCCGGACGCTATCCGACCGCGCCGCGCTATGACGGCTATGTCGCCCTGGGCTGCATCATCCGCGGCGAGACCTATCATTTCGAGATCGTCTCGGATCAGTCGGCGGCGGGCATCACCCAACTGGGCCTCAAGGGGCTGGCCATCGGCAACGGCATCCTGACGACCGAGGACGAGGACCAGGCCTGGGCCCGAGCCCGTCTCAGCGAAGGCGACAAGGGCGGCTTTGCGGCCCGCGCCTGCCTGGACCTGATCGCCATCCGCAAGCGTCTGCGCGGAGGACTGGCCTCGTGAGCGAACCGACCAACACCACCCCGGCGACCGTCGCCGAAGTCATGGCTCAACTGGCCGAGGCTGACAAAGCCCGCGCCGAGCCCCAGCTGACCAGCCGCCAGCGCCGCGCCCGCACGGTCGCCCGCCTGGCCGCCGTTCAGGCCCTGTACCAGATGGAGCTGGCGGGCGAGGGCGTCGACAGCGTCGTGCGCGAGTTCCGCAATCACCGTTTTGACGCCGATATCGACGGCGCCCCCCTGGCCGAGGCGGACGAGGACTGGTTCGCCGCCGTCGTGCACGGCGTGGTCGAGGACCAGCGCGCGGTGGACGAGGCGGTCAAGGCGCGCCTGGCCTCCAACTGGCGGTTGGAGCGTCTGGACGCGACCCTGCGCGCCCTGCTGCGCAGCGGCGCCTGGGAGCTGAAGCACAAGCCCGACGTGCCGCGTGAAATCGTGATCGACGAATATGTCGAGCTGGCCAAGGCCTTCTTCGACGATGCGGAGGCGAAGTTCGTGAACGCGGCGCTTGACGGCGTGGCGCGCGATGCCCGCGATTGACGTCGCAGGCGAATTCGAGACCATCCAGCGGCTGCTGAAGCCGCTGGCGCACCCGGAATGGGCGCGGGGGCTGGCCGACGACGTGGCCGCGCTGCCCTCGCGTCCGGGGCACGACCTCATCCTGACCAAGGATGCGATCGTGGAGGGCGTCCACTTCCTGCCCGACGACCCGCTGGATACGGTGGCGCAGAAGCTTTTGCGCGTGAACCTGTCCGACCTCGCCGCCAAGGGGGCTGAGCCGTTCGGCTATCTTCTGGCCTGCCACTGGTCCCCACGCTGCGGCTGGCCCGAGCGCGAGGCCTTCGTCGCCGGGCTGCGGCGCGATCAGGCCATCTTCGACATTTCCCTGCTGGGCGGCGACACGGTGAAGACGCCGGGGCCGGCCAGCTTCTCGGCCACCCTGCTGGGCTGGGCGCCGTCGGGCGCGGCGGTCAGCCGAGCCGGGGCGCAACCGGGCGATCTGGTCTTCGTCACCGGCACCATCGGCGACGGCTGGCTGGGCCTTCAGGCCGCCCAGGCGACCCTGAGCCTGGAGCCCGAACGTATGGACGCGCTGGAGGCCGCTTATCGCACCCCCATGCCGCGCGTGGAGTTCGCACCTGTCGTTCTGGGCCTGGCGACCGCCAGCGCCGACGTGTCCGACGGCCTTCTGGCCGACGCCGCGCATATCGCCGAGGCCAGCGGCGTCAGTCTGGAGATCGACCTGGAGCGTCTGCCCATGTCGGCGGCGGCCCAGGCCTGGTTCGAGGGGCGCGTCGATCCGCAGGCGGCGCTGGAGCTGCTGGCCGGCGGCGGCGACGACTATGAGATCCTGCTGACCGTCCCGGCGGGCGCCGAAAACGCCCTGCGCCGTGAGGCCGAGCGGCGCCATCTGCGTCTGACCTGCTTCGGGCGGGTGGTCGAGGGCAGGGGGCTGTCGCCACGCTATCTGGGCCAGGTCATCACCCCGACGCGCACGGGCTGGACCCACGGCTGAGGGCAACGGAATCCTAACGGGACAGGGCCAGACTGTCGCCATGAACCGCCGCACCCTGATCCTCGCCGTCGCCGGCGCCGCCCTGTCGGGGGCGGCCGCAGCAGCCTCGCCATCGGCGGAGACGCCCGCTCAGCCGGCGAGCTTCAACCTGACCGGGGTGGGCCTGCCGATCATCGTGGGCGGTCGGGTTCGGAACTACATCTTCGTGGTGCTGAAGCTGCATCTGGGCGAAGGCCATGCTCTGGACGCGGTGAAGGCCAAGGAGCCCTATCTGCGCGACGCCCTGGTCCGCGCCGGGCATCGCACGCCCTTCGTCCTGGCCGACGACTGGAACCAGTTGGACGCTCAGGCCCTGAGCGCCAGCCTGATCCGCTCGGCCGATGCGCTGATCGGCAAGGGCGCGATCGCCCGCGTCGAGGTCGTCAGCCAGGCCGCGCGCCGCCGCACGACCGTTCGCGCCGTCTAAAAAGAGCGCTGTTGCGCCACGGCTCTGCTTTTGGCACGATTTAGCCGCAATTCCCGAGGGGCGTGAATTTGCGTCCGTAAGCGCACGGGGGGACCGGAAGGCGGCCGAGAGGCGAAAACGCCCGTAGCGCAGCCCATGGATCCGCGCGTCTAGTTGCATAGGGCTTGGAAACGCCATGACGTCATATCTTTGGCTGGTCATTGCGGCCGGCGCCTTGGGGGTGCTTTACGGCGCCGTCCAGACCGCCGCCCTGATGAAGGCCGACAGTGGTAATGAACGGATGCGTGAGATCGCCGCGGCGATCCAGGAAGGGGCATCCGCCTATCTGAAGCGTCAGTACACAACGATTGGCATTGTAGGGGTCGTGATCTTGGTCGCGGCCTTTTTTCTTATCGGGATCTGGGCCGCGCTCGGCTTCCTGATCGGCGCGGTCCTGTCGGGCGCGGCGGGCTATGCGGGGATGCTGATCTCCGTGCGCGCCAACGTCCGTACGGCCCAGGCCGCGTCGCAGAGCCTGTCCAAGGGTCTGGACCTGGCCTTCCGCTCGGGCGCCATCACCGGCATGTTCGTGGCGGGCGGCGCGCTTCTGGGCGTGTCCGGCTACTACGCCTTCATGACGCAGGGGCTGGGCCACGCCTCGACTAGTCGCGAAGTCATCGACGGCCTGGTGGCCCTGGGCTTCGGCGCCTCGTTGATCTCCATCTTCGCGCGACTGGGCGGCGGCATCTTCACCAAGGGGGCCGACGTCGGCGGCGACATGGTGGGCAAGGTCGAGGCCGGCATCCCTGAGGACGACCCCCGTAACGCCGCTACCATCGCGGACAATGTGGGCGACAACGTCGGCGACTGCGCCGGCATGGCCGCCGACCTGTTCGAGACCTATGCGGTGACGACGGTGGCGACCATGGTGCTGGCGGCCATCTTCTTCCGCAACCAGCCCTATGTCGACGTGCTGATGCTGCTGCCTCTGGCGATCTGCGGCGTCTGCATCGTGACCTCGATCATCGGCACCTTCTTCGTCCGTCTGGGCAAGAGCGGCAACATCATGGGCGCCCTGTATCAGGGGCTGATCGTGACCGGCCTGCTGTCGCTGGTCGCCGTCTGGTGGGTGATCAACCAACTTCTGCCGGGGGCGGTCGAAACCTCGGGCGGGCTATTGATCCAGCCCATGAATCTGTTCTGGGCGGGTGTTGTCGGCCTGCTGGTCACGGCGGCCATTGTGGTGATCACCGAATACTACACCGGCACGGGCTTCCGCCCGGTGAAGTCGGTGGCCAACGCCTCGGTCTCGGGGCACGGCACCAACGTCATCCAGGGCCTGGCCATGTCGCTGGAGGCCACGGCGCTTCCGGCTCTGACCATCATCGTCGGCATCGTCGCGGCCTATCAACTGGCGGGCCTGTTCGGCATCGCCATCGCCACCACCACCATGCTGGGCGTGGCGGGGATGATCGTGGCGCTGGACGCCTTCGGTCCGGTCACGGACAACGCGGGCGGCATCGCCGAGATGGCGGGCCTGCCGCCGGAAGTCCGCGTCTCGACCGACGCCCTAGACGCCGTAGGCAACACCACCAAGGCCGTGACCAAGGGCTACGCCATCGGTTCGGCGGGTCTGGGGGCGCTGGTCCTGTTCGCAGCCTATGTGGAGGATTTGAAGTTCTTCGCGGCCGAGGCGGCGCCGGGCAGCTTCTTCCACGGCCTGGGGACGGTCGCGTTTGATCTGTCCAACCCCTACGTCGTGGTCGGTCTGCTGTTCGGGGGGCTGCTGCCCTTCCTGTTCGGCGGCTTGTCGATGACGGCCGTGGGGCGCGCTGCTGAGGCGGTCGTGGCCGAGGTGCGGCGTCAGTTCCGCGAGAACCCCGGCATCATGACCTTCCAGACCAAGCCCGAATACGGCCGAGCCGTTGATATCCTGACCAGCGCGGCCATCCGCGAGATGATCGTGCCGTCGCTGCTGCCGGTGCTGTCTCCGATCGTCCTGTTCGTGGTCATCCTGTTCATCCAGCCGGACAAGGCCAACGCCTTCGCCGCCCTGGGGGCCATGCTGATGGGGGTGATCGTGACGGGTTTGTTTGTCGCCATCTCCATGACATCGGGCGGCGGCGCCTGGGACAACGCCAAGAAGGTGATCGAGGAAGGCTTCACCGACAAGAACGGCGTGGTTCACGGCAAGGGCTCGGAAGCTCACAAGGCCGCCGTCACCGGCGACACCGTGGGCGATCCCTACAAGGACACCTCCGGTCCGGCGGTGAACCCGATGATCAAGATCACCAACATCGTGGCCTTGCTGCTGCTGGCGGTGCTGGCGAGCGGCAAGATCGTCTGACCGCGCTTTGCTGAAACGGAAAACGCCCCGGAGAGCGATCTCCGGGGCGTTGTCTTTTTTGCGCCCTATGCTCGCGACGCAGTCGCTCGCGGCTTGAGGGCGCCTATCTTCTGGAGCTTAGTCCGGGCGGCGCTGGCCGGGCACGTCGTCCTCGGTGCGCGGCAGTTGGCCGCGGCCGACGTTGCCGAGCAGTTGTTCGAGAATGGTCAGCTGACGGCCGCGGGTCGGGGTTTCGCGGCGCTCCATGGCGATCTGGCGGCCGTCTTCCAGACCCAGGGTGCGGACGTTGGCGACCTTTTCACCGCCGTCGGCGAAGGTGATTTCGGTGACCGTCCGCTGCGACACTTCAGGCTTGTTGTAGGTGTAGCGTTGGGTCGTCTGGGTCAGGTAGTACCAGACGTTGTCGGTCTCGAAGGTCGAGGTGGTCGAGGGCGTGCCCAGCTTGGCCAGGACGGTTTCGCGGGTGTCGACGCCCGCCTCGATGTCCTGGGGCTTGGCGTCTACGGCCTGGAAGCCCTGGGTGGCGACGACCGGGGCGCAGGCGCCTGCAGCGGCGGCGAGCGAGGCGGCGATGATGAGCGACGTAAAACGGGGCATCGGCGATGGGCCTCTAGAAACAAGGTCTTTGACCTAACCGTCGCTGCGTCCTAGTGCAACGGCGCGGCGGAAAAGGGGCCGTAAAACCTATGTTCAAGACACTCTTCAGACGACAGACGCAAGAGCGCCAGGCGCAGGGCCTATACGCCCTGGCGGTGGAACAGGCGCGTCAGCCCGATTTTTACGCCCGCCTGGGCGTGGCGGATCGAATCGATGCGCGGTTCGAGCTCTACACCCTGCACGTCCTTCTGCTGTTCGTGCGGACCAAGGCTGAGGGCGAGCGCGGGGCCGATCTGGCCCAGAAGATGTTCGACACCTATGTCTCGGCTCTGGACAACGTTCTGCGTGAACTGGGCGTCGGCGACGTGTCTGTCGGCAAGAAGATGCGCAAGTTGGGCGAGGCCCTTTATGGCCGTATGAGCGCCTATGAGAAGGCACTGCGCGAAGGCGACCGCGACGGCTTTCAGGCTTCGATCGCGCGCAATGTGTTCGAGAGCGACGATCCCGCCGCCGGCGCTGAACTGACCCGTTATGCGCTGGAATCGCACGAACGCCTGGCGCGTCAGCCTATTTCCGCCGTGGAAAAGGCGCCTGACTGGGCCATGATCGTCGCATGACGATTCCCGCCCTGCCTTACAGCGACCCCGTCCGCCTGCATCAGATCGGGGCGAGCCTGTCCCGGCGCCTGGAGCCGGACGCCGAGGCGCGTCAGCGCATTGCGCGCGCGCTGAACCTGAAGTCGCTGGACCGTTTCGAGGCGGATCTGGAGGTGACGGCGACGGTTTCGGGCTGGCGCCTGACCGGGCGTGTCGTTGCCGATGCGGTCCAGTCCTGCGTGCTGACGCTGGAGCCTCTGCCCGTTCATGTCGACGATCGATTCGAGATCAATCTGGTCGAGGCCGTGGATACGGCGCCTTCGGACGAAGGGGAGATCGACCTGGAGCTGGACGACGATTCGCCCGACGTGGTGGAAAACGGTCAGATCGACCTGGGCCAGTATGCGGTCGAGCAACTGGCGCTGCATCTGGATCCCTATCCCCGCAAGGATGGCGCGGTGTTCGAGCAACCGCCTGAGCCGGGCGAGATCTCGCCTTTCGGCGTGTTGCGGGCCTTGAAGCCGAACGACGGCGACAAGAGTTGACCTAAGGGCGCCTCGGTTGCATCCACAGGGTGCGACATTTGCGTCTGCACGCCCTAACATTGAAGCGCCGCGACAAGACGGCGACGGAGTCGATTTCCACTTGGCATCATCCACATTGATCTCGCTCGACGCCATGGGGGGCGACCACGGTCCTGCCGTCGTGGTCGGCGGCGTGAAGGCTTATTATTCGCTGTATGGCGGCGACGGCGTGCGCTTCCTGCTGCACGGAGACGAGGCGGCGATCCGCCCCGAGATGGCGCGCCTGCACGTATCGGACGACCTTTGCCAGGTCCGGCACACCGACAAGGTCGTCGCCATGGACGAAAAGCCTGCTCAGGCCATGCGTCGAGGCAAGGGCTCCAGCCTCTGGAACGCGATCGAGGCGGTCAAGGCGGGCGAGGCCCAGGCCGCCGTCTCGGCGGGCAACACCGGCGCCTTGATGGCGATCTCCAAGCTGGTTCTGCGGATGGCGGTCGACGGGCTGGAGCGCCCGGCCATCGTCGCCAGTTGGCCGACCAAGCGCGGTTTCACCGCCGTTCTGGACGTCGGCGCCAACATCGGCAGCGATGCGCGCCAGTTGGTTGAGTTCGCCATCATGGGCGAGGCCTTCCAGTCCGCCGTGCATGGCGTGGCGCGGCCGACGGTCGGCCTGCTGAACGTCGGCTCCGAAGAGATGAAGGGCCACGAAGAGGTGCGCGAGGCCCACGCCGTGCTGCGCACCGACGCCGTGCCTGTGAACTACACCGGCTTTGTCGAGGGACATGACATCGCCGCCGGAACCGTGGATGTGGTGGTGACGGACGGATTCACCGGCAATATCGCGCTGAAGACGGCCGAAGGCACGGCCCGCTTCATCTCGGGACTGCTGAAGGAAGCGCTGACCTCCGGGCCTCTGGCCAAGCTGGGCGCTCTGATCGCCATGCCTGCCCTGAAGAAGATGGCGCGCCGCATCGACCCCAGCAGCGTCAACGGCGGCCCCTTGCTGGGTCTGAACGGCATCGTCGTAAAAAGCCACGGCGGCGCCACGGCCGAGGGTTACGCTAACGCCATCCGCGTGGCTGTCGAACTGGCCCGCAGTGACTATCTGACCAAGGTCAGCGCCAATTTCGCGCGTCTGGCGGCCGCGATGGACGAACCCGCGCCCGTCGTCATGGGAGAGACCGAACAGTGAGCGTCATCCGCAGCGTCGTTACCGGGGTCGGCTCCTTCCTGCCCGAGCAGGTCGTCACCAACGCCGACCTGACCAAGATCGTCGACACCTCCGACGAATGGATCATCGAGCGCACCGGCATCCGCCAGCGTCACAAGGCCCGCGACGACGAGCCGACCAGCGATCTGGCGCTCAAGGCGGCCGAGCGCGCCCTGGCGGACGCGGGCAAGACGGCGGCGGACGTCGATCTGATCATCGTCGCCACGACCACGCCGGACCAGACCTTCCCGGCGACAGCGGCCATCGTTCAGCGCAAGCTAGGCGCGCCGGTGGGCATCGCCTTCGACGTTCAGGCGGTCTGTTCGGGCTTCGTCTACGCCATGAGCGTGGCTGACGGCTTTGTCGCGCGCGGTCAGGCCAAATGCGCCCTGGTCATCGGCGCCGAGGAAATGACCAAGCTGATGGACTGGACGGATCGCACTACCTGCGTCCTGTTCGGCGACGGCGCCGGAGCCTTCGTGCTTGAGCCGGGCGAGGGGCAGGGGACCAAGGATGATCGCGGCGTGCTGGGCTTCGCCCTGCGCTGCGAGGGCGCCAAGGCTGACATGCTCTATGTCGACGGGGGCCCGGCCACGACGGGTACGGTCGGCCATCTGCGGATGCTGGGCAATCAGGTCTTCCGCCACGCCGTCGTGAACATCGCCGAGGCCATCACGGCCGCCGCCGAGGTTGCGGGCGTCGACATTCCCGAGATCGACTGGTTCGTGCCTCACCAGGCCAACCAACGCATCATCAAGGGCGTGGGCGATCGCCTGGGCCTGGACGAGGACAAGGTCATCTCGACCGTGGCCATGCACGCCAACACCTCGGCCGCCTCCATCCCGCTGGCGATGGACGTCGCCATCAAGGATGGGCGAATCAAGAAGGGCGATCTGGTCCTGGTCGAAGCCATGGGCGGCGGCCTGACATGGGGCGCGTGCGCCTTCCGATTCTAGATTTGCATTGAGGACTTTGATTTCCGGCCGTTTTGCCCTTCAATGCCCCGCCAATTGATTGCGGGGAGATGCAAGTGGCCGGACATCAGACGCTTACCCGTGCGGATTTGTGCGAAGCGGTCCACGAAGAGGTCGGGTTGTCCCGGCAGGAATGCTCCGGATTGGTCGAGCGCACGCTGGACCTGATCGTCGACTCTCTTGAGCAGGGCGAGACGGTCAAGCTGTCGGGCTTCGGCGTCTTCCAGGTCCGCGAGAAACGCGCCCGCATGGGCCGCAACCCCAAGACCGGCGAACCGGCCGCCATCAACCCCCGCCGCGTCATCAGCTTCCGCGCCTCACAGATCATGAAGAGCCGGGTGCACGACGCCGTCGTCGAGACCTGAGACCATTGGCCAAAAGCCCCAAAGCCTTCCGCACCATTTCTGAAGCGGCCGATGAAGTCGGCGCCCCCCAGCATGTGCTGAGGTTCTGGGAGACGAAGTTCGAGTTCGTCGCCCCGGTGAAGCGTGCGGGCGGCCGCCGTTTCTATCGCCCCGACGACATCATGGTGCTGAAGGCTGTGCGGCGGCTGCTGCACGACGAGGGGCTGACGATTCGCGGGGTGCAACGCCTGGTGCAGGATCAGGGTCTGGCGCGCCTGACGGCCTATGCCGACCCGGCCGCGACGCTCGAGATCGATTCGGGGGATCGGGTTGAAACGGTGTCGCAGGCGGCGGCGATTCCGGCAGCTCCGGCGCGCCTTGAGGCTCTGTTGAGCGAGCTGGAAGCGGCCAAGGCCCGGTTGGAGGGCGTTCTGCGCCGTTAAGACGGAAGTTGTTGTCGATAGAGCGTTTTAGGGTTTGCGGAGCACCGAACCGCCGTCTATACGGAGCGCCTTCGGAGCGTGGCGCAGCCTGGTAGCGCACTTGACTGGGGGTCAAGGGGTCGCAGGTTCGAATCCTGTCGCTCCGACCATCTAAATCTTTGATTTGGAATGGCTTTGAAGGGGTCGCCGTACGGCGACCCCTTTGCAATTGGGCGCTAGTGCGCTTCGCGAAAAAGACCAGTCTTCCAGTCAGAACTGTGAACAGGGCAGCCTACTGCTGAACGGCGCTGCGGCCGGGACCGAAACGAGCGCGGAAGTCTTCCAGGCGGATGGTGAACTCGTCCTGCGCCAGGAATTCCTCGTCCGTCATCTGAGGCTGCTCGTTCGGCTTGTACCAGAGTGCGTAGTTCGGCTCGTCCGAGGCGTAGCGTTTGAAGTGGGTCGAATAGGTGCGGACGCGCACGGTCGGAACCTCGCCCGTCATGTCGAAGGCCATCAAACGCAGCCAGCCGTCGCCAAGGCCCGGCGCCTTGGCCGCATCCAGCCCGGCGTCGACGGCGGCGCGGTTGCGGTCCTGATAGTCGGACAGCAGCTGATAGACGGCGCCGCCCTGGCGGTTCGGGTCGGTGCGGAAGGCCTGGCCGTTGTGATGGCCGCTCAGGACCATGAAGATCTGCGGGTTGCGGCTGATCAGCTTGTCCCACACGCCCTGGGCGCTGTTGTCGAAGGGATCGAGGGCGTTGATGTCCACGACCGGATGGGCGCGGCGCTGTCCCGTCTTGTCCAGGAAGTCGTGGGTGCTGATCAGGGTCGGCAGGCCGGGGTGGGCGTGGATGACGGTCTCGGCCCATTTCAGACTGGCGTCGGAAGGGGCGAACTGCAGGCCGATGTGCAGGAAACGGTAGCCGCCGGCCTCGAACACCTGGGCGCTGTCGGCGCCGCCGTCGAACGATCCGACGTACCAGGGGCGATCCCTGAAGAAGGGCGAGGCGGCGCCGAAGACGCGGACCCATTCGGTCAGCCCGCCGACATGGATCATGCCCAGGCGACGCAGGTCGCCCTCGGGCGCGGTCAGGTCGCGCGGCCAGGACTCTTCCCACCACTGGGCGTCATAGTCGTGATTGCCGGGCACGGCCGAGAAAGGCAGGGCGCCGTCCAGCAGGCGATAGGCGGCGATGGAGGCGGGGATCTCCACCTCGCGCACGCCCGGCGCCCATTTCGCCGGTCCGACGCCTGACGGCAGGGCGCGGGGACTGAAGCCGCGCGCGGCGTGATCCGGGTCGATGTCGATGACGGGGTGCTGCCATACGTCGCCCGCGCCGGTGGCGAAGACGATGTCGCCGCCGCGCGAGGCGGCGTTGTCGGCGATGAAGCGAAACTGCTCGGTCATCATGTCCCGCGCGTCGAACGGAAAGCCGGCCGCGCGCTGACGCGTGTGATCGACATAGTTCTGAGTGTCGGGGATCACGGCGATGGTGAAACGGGCGTCAGTCGCCTGCTGGGCCAGGCTGGGGGCGGCCGCCAGAAGGCCGAGGGCCAGGACGGCTGAACGGAACAGCTTACGCATCATCGACATGGACGCATCTTTCTTCGCGAGGAAAAGCGCGAGGCTTCGGAGCCGGGCCCGAAGCCTCGCAGGCAGAGATCAGTAGCGATAGCTAACCCGGGCGCCCCAGGTGCGCGGGGCGTTGGGCGAGCCGGTGGACGCTGAGATGAAGCGGTTGCGCGACTCTTCCGAATAGGCGTTCGTCAGGTTGTTGACGAAGAAGCCGAAGGCATAGCTGCCGTTCATCGGGCGGAACGTCAGGTTGGCGTTCATCAGCCAGTAGTCGCCGATGACCGAGTTGGACGAGGTGCTGAACTTCTCGCTGCGGTAGGCGTAGTTGGTTTCCGCCTCGACGCCCCAGTCGCCGATCTGGTGCTCGTAGGCGATCGAACCCTTGTAGTCGAAGCGCGGGAAGGGCAGGCGCTCGCCTGCACGATCGCTGTAGATGATGGTGTTGTATTCGCCCGTCACCGGATCCTTGGCGGCTTCGGTGGCCGAGGCGTTGACGAAGAAGAACTCGTCATACTCCCCGTATTTGTAGCCGACCGCCTGGGTGATGGTCAGGTTGTCCAGGGGCTGCCAGCGCAGCTCCAGCTCGGCGCCCTGGATATGCGACTTCGGCACGTTGATCATGCGGCCGACGCGCCCCGTCTGGGTGTAGAGCACGCCCTGAAGTTGCTGGTCGCGGTAGTCGTAGTAGTAGATCGCCGCGTTCGCCTGGAGGCGGTTGTCGAACAGGCTGGCCTTCACGCCGGTCTCATAGGCGATCAGCTCCTCGAACTTGAAGGGCTCCAGCTGATCGGGCAGGCCGCTGTTGTAGGTAGTGAAGCCGCCGGACTTCACCCCGCGCGAGACGTTGGCGTAGGCCAGGACGCTGTCGCTGAAGGCGTATTCAGCGCCGATCTTGCCAGTCCATTCGCCCATGCTCTGAGACTTGGAGGCGGTGGCGTTGACGCGCGGGACCGGAGCCAGAACCTCGGTCTTGAAGTCGTTCAGCTCGCGGGTCTCATCCTCGTAGCGCAGGCCGCCGATCAGGGTCAGGCGATCGGTCAGGCGGTAGTCCACATTGGCAAAGGCGCCTGTCGTCTGGACCTTCTGGCCGTAGGTGGTGCTCATCCAGAATCGGAGGCTCTTCGCTTCCGAGAAGTCGGAGTAGAAGCCGCCGTCGATGTCCTCGGTCGCGTGGTAGAGACCGGCCAGCCATTGCAGACGACCGTCGCCGTTCGAGGCCAGGCGCACTTCCTGCGAGATCGTCTCGATGTCGTTGAAGAAGTAGGTGCCGGCTTCGTTCGAGGCCGTGGCGTCCCAGTCGTTGAACTCCTTGCGGTCGAAGGACTCATAGGCGGCGACGGCGGTCAGGGCGGCCCAGCCGAGGTCGTGGTTCAGGCGCAGGCTGACGCCCTTGCCCTCGTTGTCGCGGAACGGCTTGGCGTTGGGCGAGACGCCGATCAGCTGGGCGAAATAGGGGGAGATGCCCCAGCCGGTGATCCGGTGGGCCGTGTCGATCGGATAGACCTTGCCGCCGCCCGAGGTGAAGGGGGTGGTGATCAGGCGCAGGCCCCGACCGTCCGACTTGTCCTGGCTGTAGTGGACGTTCAGGTCGAGGTCGGTCAGGTCGCTGGGGCGCCAGTTCAGGCGCAGGCGCAGGGCCTTGGTGTCCTTGTCGCCCAGAGTTTCGCCCGTGTCGCGGTGGTATTGCCAGCCGCCGCCCGTCTCGGCCGCGACGGCCAGGCGGGCGCTCAGGGTTCCGGCGACCGGACCCGAAACAAAGCCCTCGAACTTGGCGGCGTCATAGCTGCCGTAGCTGGCGTTGAAGCCGGCCGCGACATAGTCCGTCGGCGCTCCGGTGACGACGCTGACCGCGCCGCCGGTGGTGTTGCGGCCGTACAGCGTGCCCTGCGGCCCGCGCAGAACCTCGATGCGGGCGATGTCGAACAACTGGCCCTGGGTCATCACGCCATAGGGATAGGCGACTTCATCAATATAGACGCCGACGGTCGAGGTGTTGTTGGCGGCGTAGTCCGTCAGGCCGACGCCGCGGATGCGGAACTGGGGCTGGCCGCCGCCCAGCTGGCTGTCGACCTCCATGCTGGGGACGGCGTTTTCCAGGTCGTTGACCGTCTGGATGTTGCGCTTGTCCAGGTCTTCGCCCGATACGACCGTCAGGGCCAGGCCGACCTTCTGCGCGGATTCCTCGCGGCGCTGCGCGGTGACGATGATGTCCTGAACGGAGGTGGCCTGAGGCTCGGTCGCGACCTCGGCCGCCGCGGGCGCGGCCGCCGCAAGGAGCAGGGCGGCGCTCGAGGCGCCGAAAAGAAGACGGTTCATGTGTCGATCCATCGGGCAGCGCGGGCGATCCAGTCGCTCAGGCTGGAAAGTTGGGGAATGTCGCGAGCAGCCGTAGTTCTCACGCCGTGTGACCGGCCTTAAAAAAACAACTGTTCGACAACGTTTCCGCTGTAGGAGATGGTCGTGATGCTTTGGTGAAGCTTATTTGAAGTGTTGCTGTCGCGCTGCCTGTCGATGACTGTTCCGAATAAGGAACGATTGTTCGATTCAGTCGCGCTGGGTGACCAAGGTCTTGGCGACGGCTTGCAGGCGCGCAGCATCGGGCGCATCGCCCGTCGCCGCCGCCATGATGGCCGCGCCCTTGATCCATAAGGCGAAACGGGTGGCGGCGCGGCGCGTCAGGTCGAACTGAGGCGGCCAGAGTTCGCCGCGGTTGGTGTAGTTGCCGCCGCCTTCAGGCCCGCGCAGGATCATCGCCAGTTCCTGGAAGGACGGATCGCGACGCGCCTGCAGGCAGACCTGGGCGATCAGACGGGCGTACTTGACGTAGAAGCCGCGCTCGCCGCCCGCAGGCGTCTCCAGGGTAAGGGCCATCATCTCGCCCCACCGCTGCATATCCGGCGGACCGGCGCCTTGCGGATGTCGGTAGTCGAGGTAGCGGGGCATCTCGCGGAAGACCGCGTGCCAGACGGCGTCGATCACGAACCGCCGCATATCCGCCCAATGGTAGGCGATGGTGGAGGTCGAAGTGCCGACCTCCGTGCTGACCGAGCGGTTGGTGACGATCCCGACGCCTCCGCTCAGGATCTGGTCTGCGGCGACGTCGAGCAGACGCCGCTTGATGGAATCCGGTTCCAGTCCGTCGCTCGGCGCCTTGGGGATCACCATCCGATCGATATAGCTTTCGGTCGCTGAGGCCGGATCGTCGGGGCGGCCGAAGGCCCGATCGATCAGGCCGCCCAATCCCTCGGCCGCAATCGCCTTATAGTCCGAGCGACCGCCCAGGGCGCCGACGTAAAACTGCTCGATGATCAGGTAGGTGGAGATCGCCTCGCCGAACGCTTCCAGGCCGGGGCGACGCGACAGGAAGGCCGTCCAGGCGTCGCGCCGCATGAGATCCCAGCGTCGCAGCAGGGGAGGCAGGAAGGCCGCCGGGTCGGGGCTGACCAGCAGTTCTTCCCACACTCGGGCGAAGTCGGCAGAGGACGCGGCGCGTTCTCGTAAATAGCGGGCTGTCAGGGCCAGCAGGCTGTCGCGGCTGAGGGCCAGGTCGTCGACGGCGGCGAAGAAGGCCTCGTGGTAGGCCTCGTCCTGCTCGAACGCCCTGAAGGCGATGGCTTCGATCAGCCCCGCCTTGGCGCCGAACAGATTGACGATGACGGTGGTGCTCTTGCCGACGGCCTGGGCCAGGTCGCGCATGGTCAGGCCGCCCAGGCCGACGTCCGTGACCAGGGTCATGGCCGCGGCGACGACGCGGTCGGCCTCGAGCGAGCGTGATGAAGCGATCGTCGTCATCGCAGCGTGCATGGCCGCCTGAAGCGGTCGTGTCGAGACCTGATCGCTTTCTTGGGCAAGGCCTGCGACGAAAGACGGCGGACCCCGTCGCGGACTCAATCCTGAAGTTGGGGCGGGAAGGGCAGCACGAACTCGGACCGTTCGGGCGAGACGCCGAAGGTCGCTTCGCCGTCGCGACCGGCATACCGGCCCAGCAGGCTCGAATAGGTATAGAAGCGGATGGTGCGGGCCTCGGTGTCGAAGGCCATGAAACGCAGCCAGCCTGCGCCGCCGTTGGCCGAACCGGCCTGTCCGTCTGGGCCGACGGTGTTGCCCTGATAGTCTTGGATCAGTTGATAGACGGGACGCCCGGCGTCATTGTGGTCGATGCGCAGGTTCTCGCCGTTGGATACGCCCTCGATCGGGCGGGTGTAGTTGTGGCCGCTCAGGACCATAAAGATCATCGCGTTCTTGCGGATGAAACGGTCCCAGACCTGATCGGGCGGCAGGTTGTCTGCGCCCGCGAAATAGCTGTCGTAGCCGTTGGAGCGTTCCTGCACGTCAGGCTTCAGCCATTCATGGGTGGTGACGATGACGGGCGTGTCCGGATGGGCGTCGATCACGCCCTGGGCCCAGTCCAGCGCCGCCTGGGGCGGCTGCATCTCCAGCGACAGGTGCAGGAAGGACAGGCCGCCGGCCGTGAAGGTCTGGAAGCTGTTCAGACCGTTCGTCGAGGCGCCGCCATACCAGGCCTTATCCGTGAAATGGCGCGACTGGGGGCCGAAATAGAAGTTCCAGGCGCGGCCGCCCGACAGGGGTTCGGAGACGCCGTCGTAGCCGCGCCATGCATAGTTGTCGTAGTCGTGGTTGCCGGGAACCATGCCGAACGGCAGGCCGCTGTCGGTCAGGATCGAGAGGGCGCGGTTGGCGATGTCCCATTCTTCGCGCGTGTCGAAGAGCTGGTATTCGCCCTCTGCGTCCGGAATGGCGCGTCGGAACTGGCCGTCGCCATGCTGGACGATGTCGCCGACGAAGGTGACGAAGGCCAGGTTCTTGTCCTGGCGGGTCTCGACCAGATAGCGCATCTGCTGGTCGAAGGTGTCGGCGCCGCGCGGCTGGGGCAGGGTTATGTCGGCGTAGTTCTGGGTGTCGGAGACGACGGCGATGGTGAAGACCTCGGCCCAGGCCGGAACCGCCGCGCCCAGCAGCGCCGCGCTGAAGGCGACCGCCGCGCCCAAATGTTTGAACATCGTCATATGCGTCATCCTGAAACCGATATGCAGCCGCCCTTAGCGACGCTGTGTGACGCTTTGGCTGCGATGACGCGACTGAGCGCATCGGGGATGTGCTGATACGGAAATGTCGTGCGACCGACATGAGGCGGTGACGATGCGGCGTCATTGGGCGCGCGGTGAACCGACAGCCAAGCCAGCCCTTCGACATGGACGACGCGACGTCCGCCCTGACGCGCGACGAGGGATTCGCGGCGTTGACGCGGCGGTTGCGGGCGCCGTTGACGCATTTCTTCCTGCGGCGGTCGAAATCGTCGGCGGATGCGGAGGAGATGGTTCAGGATTTGTTCCTGCGCCTAATGCGCCGCGCGGACTTGATGAGCCTGCAGAACATCGACGGTTATGTCTTTGAGGCGGCGGCCAACATTGCGCGGGATCGGGGGCGCTATGAGCAGGCGCGGGGTCGAGGCCTGCATGTCGAGATCAACGACGCCGTGGCCGAGTATGACGCGCCTGACGCCGAACAGATCATCGCGGGGAGGCAGCGTTTGAAACGGATGCTGGCGGCGCTGGACGCCCTGCCGCCGCGTGCGCGGGCCGTGGTGATCCTGCGTCGGTTCGAGAACCTGACCTATCCGCAGATCGCCCAGCGTCTGGGCATTTCGGTCAGCGCGGTCGAGAAGCACATGGTGCGAGCCATGTCCGCGTTGAGGGTCGATCTGGTCGAGGGGGATCGCTGATGTTTCCGGTTCACCCCCGATTAAACGACGAGGAAGCGGTCGATCCGGCCGCCTTCTGGTTCGCGCGAATGAACGGCGGCGATACGCCCTGCCCTCAAGACGAGATCGCCTTCCGGCGGTGGTTGGATGAAGATCCTGGCCATATCCGCGACTATCGAGCCTGTCAGCAGGCGTGGAGAATGCTGGATCTTGAGGCGGGGCAGCCCGAGGTGTTGGCCCTGAGGGCGGCGGCGCTGGGGCGTGCCGATTCAGGCGCGACGCGACGGCGGGCTCTGCTCGGCCTGACCGGCGGGGCCATTGCGGCGTCCTGCGGCGGGCTGTGGGTGATGACGGCGTCGTCACCGGCGCGGGCGCTGATCGCGACCGAGGCGGGGCAGCGACTGACCGCGCCCCTGCCGGACGGGTCGGAGGTGACGTTGGCGCCGTCTTCTCGACTGCGCCTCGATTACGGCGCCGAACGTCGCGCGGCGGTGCTGGAAGCCGGTCAGGCCTATTTCCACATTCAGCCTGACGCCGAGGCCTTCGTCCTGCGCGTCGGCGATCGCTTGATGGCGACCGCGCAGGGGCGCTTCCAGGCGACCCACGCAGACCGAGGGCCGGAGGCGCTGGTCGAACAGGGACGGCTGAGGGTGGTTCAAAGAGGCGGCGCTGGCGCGCCTCTGATCCTGACGGCGGGGCAGGGCGGGCTGGCGCGCGGCGATGAACTGCGGGCCGCGCCGGCAGACGTCGAGGCCGAGACGGCCTGGCGGATGGGGCGTCTGGTCGTGCGCGACCGTCCGCTGAGCGAGGTGGTCGAACGCTTCAATCGCTATTCGGCGGAGCGGTTGACGCTGACGGATGCGGCGGCGGGGGAGGTCCGCATCTCAGGCTCGTTCCGCTATGACGGCGGGCAGGAGTTCGCCCTGGCTCTGGCGCGCGGGTTCGGCCTGTCGGTGCGGCGCACGACGGACGGGGACTGGCGCATCGGATCGCCCGAAAAAACGTCTGACGAAACGGCTGCGCTTTGATGAAATTTCCACGACGGGGTGGGGGTCTGCGCAGGCGCTTCCGTTTCTGAGGGGGAGCCGCCGACGAGCGGCGGACCAGATCTCAGGGGCTACCATGTTCATTTCCAAGCCGCGCGCCAGCGCCTTCAAGCGCATGCTGCTGGCCTGCTCGGCCGTCGCTGCGGTCGCAGCGGCGACGCCGGCTCTGGCCCAGTCGCCGAGCGGCGGCGCGGCCGTCTCCTTCGCCATCGAAAGCCAGTCGATGGAAGAGGCGCTGACGACGCTGGCGCGCACCGCCGACGTGCAGGTGCTGTTCGCGCCGGAAGCCGTGCGCGGTCGCCGCGCCAATCGCGTGGTCGGCGTCCTGGCGCCCGCCGAGGCGCTGCGCCGCATGGTGGAGGGCACGGGCCTGACCGTGACGCCGGTCGGCGCGCGCACCTTTTCTGTTGCAGTCGCTCATGCCGATCTCGGATCCGACGGCGTCACCGCGATCGAGGACGTGATCGTCACGGCTCAGAAGCGCGCCCAGCGCATCCAGGACGTGCCGCTGGCCGTCACCATGCTGAACGGTGAAGACGCCCTTCGTCGCGGCATCGACAGCGTGACCGACCTGGTGGACGAAGTTCCAGGCGTGTCGGTCAACTACGCCTTCGGCGGCACCAACTACGGCCTGATCAGCATCCGCGGCATCGGCGGCGCCGATGACTACAAGCCTAACGGCAATCCCTCGGTCGCCCTGCACGTCGACGGCGTCTATCAGACCTCGAACGCCTATCTGGGCATGCCTCTGTTCGACCTGGATCGGGTCGAGATCCTGAAAGGACCGCAAGGCACCCTGTACGGCCGCAACACCACGGCGGGCGTCATCAACGCCATCACAAAGGGGCCGGGCGAGGCGGTCGAATGCTCGGGCCGTCTTGAGTTCGGCAGCTATGACTATCTGGCGATGGAGGCGGCCGTCGGCGGTCCCCTGAGCGACACGGTCGGCGTGCGGCTGGCCGTGCTGGCCGAGCAGGGCGGCGGCTTCATGACCGGGGCGGGCGCGGGCGACCTGGCGGGCTTCCAGCCGGTCATCGCCGGCGTGACCCAGACCCACGTTCCGTCCATCGTCGATCCGGGCCGCCGTGAAGGTTTCGGCGACAAGGATCTGTTCGCCGGCCGGGCCACTGTCGCCTTCGATTTCACGCCGGACACCAACCTGACCGTGAAGCTGTTCGGCAGCCGCGACCGGGGCGACACGCGCCAGTACGACCGTATCTCGGCGACGCTGGACAGCAATATCGCCAATGCGGGCGAGAACGACGACCCGTACGAGTTCTATTCGTCGGAGTATCCGACCCACAGCATCGACATCTATGGCGTGTCGGCGGCGTTGCAGCATCGTCTGGGCGATGACCTGAATCTGGCGGTGATCGGCAACGTCCAGGGCACGACTCGCTCGGTGCAGGGCAACGGCGACGGCTCGCCCTATCCGGCCTCGCGCTTCGATGCCGATGAGACGCTGAACCAGACCTTGCTGGAAATGCGCTTGAGCGACGACAACGACGGTCGTCTGGACTGGATCGTGGGCGCCTTCTACGTCTCGGACGATATCGACTTCGACACCCACTGGACCAGCTATACGGCCCGGACCCAGTACGACAACCTGCACAAGCAGACGCGCAACAGCTTCGCCGTGTTCGGCCAGGTCGACTATGACCTGACCGACAAGCTGACCCTGTCGGGCGGCCTGCGTTACACCCGCGACGAGGCGACCTTCAGCGGGCGCAACGACGACCTGGACCCGTGGGGCATCTCGACCTTCACCAAGACCTTCGCCACGACCGATCCCTTCATCTGGGACCGCGCCTTCGAGGATGACAACGTGTCGGGTCGGGTCACGGCCAAATACGCCTTCACGCCGAACCTGAACGTCTTCGTTTCGGCGGGCACCGGCTATCGCGGCGGCGGCTTCGACGGCACCTCGATCTTCACCCAGGCCGAGACCCTGCCGTTCGATTCCGAAACCGTCACCGCCTATGAGGCCGGCCTGCGCTGGACGACGAACCGTCTTCGCCTGTCGGTGGACGTCTTCTCCTATGAATTCAAGGAGCTGCAAGCGACGACCCGTCTGGCCAATGACACCAACGGCCGCGCTAACGTCGGCGAGGCCGAGAGCAAGGGGATCGAGTTCGCACTCAACGCCGTCCTGTTCGAAAGCGCGAACCAGAGCCTGGATCTCGACGTCGCCGCCGCCGTCCTGGATACGGAGATCATCTCGTTCAGCTCGGCGCGCGTGGCCGAGGTGCTGTCGACCGTCGGCGACTCCCTGCCGGGCGCGCCGGACGTGACGGCGACGGTTTCGCTGAACCACGGCCTGGTGCTGGCCAACGGCTGGCGTCTGGACAGCCGCCTGTCGGTCTCGCACCACGGCGAGGAGAGCAACCGCCTGAACGCGGCTCCGGGCAATACGGCGGACGCCTATACCCTGCTGAACGCCCGCGTGGAGCTGCAGACGGCGGCCGACTGGGCGGTCTACGCCTATGGCCGCAACATCACCGACGAGGTGTATTTCCCTGAAAAGAACGGCGCTTCGCGTCTGGTCGGGGCGCCTGCGACCTATGGCGTGGGCCTTCGCTACAGGTTCTGACGACACTGAGGTCTCGCCGTCTCTCGCGTGTTGGAGCGGCGGCGCAACCTCACCAGCGCGTGCCGGCTAGCGGGCAGCGGGGTTTGCCTACGACAGCGAGCAGGAAGGTTTGTAGGTTGGCAGCCGGACGTGGCTATGGAAGGCCGCAAGCCTAGGTCAGCTTCGGCCCTGATGTCCGTCGAGGGAGGTTGATTGGCTTTGACGCGCGAGGCGTGATTAAACCAACTCATGCGCCAGATTTCATTGACCGTCATCGCCGTGTCCTTGTTGCTCGCCGGTTGCAACGCCGGCGCTTCCGCTCGAGACGGCGTGGATCAGGTGGGCACAGGATTAGGCGACGCCGTTACCGCGCCGCTTGAGGATCTAAATCTCAAGCGTCAGGAAATCCCAACCATTCTGCTTCAGGCGGAATCCAATCCGTATGACCTGCGCAACATGACGCGATGCTCGGTGATCGCTGCCGAAATCGGGCGATTGGATGAGGCTCTGGGCCCGGATACGGACGCTGCGCCCACCGATGATGGAACCTTTATGAGCGAGCGCGCTGCCGACGCTGCGGCAGGCGCGACGCTGGACGCCGTGCGCGGCACGGTGACGGACTTCATTCCGGCTCGCAGCTGGGTGCGCCGTCTGACCGGCGCCGACGCGCACAGCAAGCACGTTCAGTCAGCCATTCAGGCGGGCCTGCGTCGCCGCTCCTTCCTGAAGGGCGTGGGAATGCAGCGGAATTGTGCGCCTCCGGCTGCCCCGGCGGGCTTCGTTCCGCGTAGAGGCTAGGCCTTTAGGTGCCGCGCGCGGAAGTCGCGGCGGAACTGCTCGAACCGCCCCTCGGCGATGGCCGCGCGCATGGCGGCCGTCAGAGCCTGGAAGAAGGCGATGTTGTGCCAGCTCAGCAGGATCTTGCCGAGAATCTCATCAGCGCGGATCAGGTGGTGCAGGTAAGCCTTTGAATAATCTTGTGAGGCCGAGCAGGGAACTTCGAGGTCCAGAGGATCCTGATCCTCGGCGAAGCGGGCGTTCTTGAGATTCAACGGGCCGTCCCATGTCCAGGCCTGACCATGGCGCCCCGCGCGCGTCGGCAGGACGCAGTCGAACATGTCGACGCCACGATAGACCGCTTCGACCAGATCAATCGGCTTGCCGACGCCCATCAGATAGCGGGGGCGGTCCTTGGGCAGGAACTCCGGCGCGAAGTCCAACACCTCGCACATGGCCTCATGGCCCTCGCCGACGGCCAGGCCGCCGATAGCGTAGCCGTCGAAACCGATCTCCTGCAGGCGTTCTGAGGATTCACGGCGCAGGTTCTCATAGGTCGAACCCTGCTGAATGCCGAACAGGGCCTGCGCATCGCGCGTGCCGAAGGCGTTCTTGGAGCGCTGGGCCCAACGCGCCGACAACTCCATGCCTTCGCGCGCGCGCTTTTCCTCGGCGGGCCAGGCGACGCATTCGTCCAGCTGCATGACGATGTCGGAGCCGAGGCGGTCGGCCTGGATCTGAATCGAGCGCTCCGGCGTCAGGACGTGTTTGGAGCCGTCGATGTGGCTGGAGAAGGTCACGGCCTCCTCGGACAGCTTGGAGATGCCCGACAGGCTCATGACCTGGAAGCCGCCTGAGTCCGTCAGGATCGGCTTGTCCCAGCGCATGAAGTTATGGAGGCCGCCCAGGCGCTCCATCCGCTCGGGACCGGGCCGCAGCATCAAATGATAGGTGTTGCCCAGAATGATGTCCGCGCCGGTCTGCTTGACCTGATCCACCGTCATCGCCTTGACCGTTGCGGCGGTGCCGACGGGCATGAAGGCGGGGGTGCGGATATCGCCGCGCGTGGTTTTCAGCACGCCGGTGCGGGCGCGGCCTTCGACAGCGGAGATCTCAAACGGAAAAGGCATGGGCGTTCCTTGCAGGGAGGCGCGTCTTAGGCCGAACGGCGGGAGGCCGCCAGCCCTGGGCCTGCTTCGCCCCGGTACGGCGGCGGTTCTGTGGCGGCAATCCGGCGTTGTCGCCTTTGTTTGAATAGCGACGGTTGTTTGGCAACCGAACGATCACGCGGCTGTTAGGGCAGCGCACGAAACCGTGAAAGTCGCCTGATTAATGCTGCTCCGTTCGGGAACCCTGGGTTCCGTCTCTCTGCTTGCGCTCGCCGTCGCCCACCCTGCCTGGTCTCAGGATTCCATTGAAGTCACGCCGCCGTCGGGCGTCTCGGACGGTCCCGTCCAGGTGCAGGACGTGGTGGTGACGGGCCTGCGCGGCAGTCTGCGCTCGGCCCAGGCGCTGAAACGCAACGCCGACGAGGTGATGGACGCCATCGTCGCTGAGGACATCGGCAAGCTGCCGGACGTGAACGCCTCGGAATCCCTGGCGCGGGTCACGGGCATCCAGGTCGAACGAGGCGGCGGGGAGGCGTCGCGCGTGATCGTGCGGGGCCTGCCTGATGTGGCGACCACCTACAACGGCCGCGACATCTTCACGGACCAGGGGCGTTCGGTCGCCATGCAGGATTTCCCGGCGGCGGCCATCGCCGCGCTGGAGGTCTACAAGTCCAGTTCCGCCTGGCGGCTGGAATCGGGCATCGCCGGTCTGATCAATGTAAGGTCGCGGCGGCCGTTCGACTTCGACGGTTACGAGTTGTCGGCTTCGGCGAAGGGCTCCTACGCCACCCAGTCGGAAAGCTATGATCCGAACGGCGACATCCTGATCAGCAACCGGTGGAACACAGGTGCGGGCGAGGTCGGAGTCTTGCTGAACCTGTCATACACCAGCCTGCGCTATCTCGACTCCGTGCGCTGGGTCAGCGGCGGAATCGTCGCCGTGGATGGGCAGTCGGCTGATCCGGCGGTGCAGGACGCGTACTATCCCGATGCGATCGGCATCTTCTACGGGACCGGCGACCGCTGGCGGCCGTCGGCCAATCTGGCGTTGCAGTGGCGACCGAACGACCAGTGGGAATTCTACGTCGACGCCCTCTATCAAGGCTATCGCAACAAGATTTCGGACCGTCAGTTCATCGTGCCGCTGAACCACGAGACGACCCGGTTCGCGGATGTGACGCTGCGCGGCGGCGGCAATGAGATTCAGAGCCTGACCCAGATCGCCGGGCGTCGTCCGGAGCAGTGGCAGGGCGCCTCGACCGGCAAGACGAACACTTGGCAGGCGGCCGTGGGCGGCAGCTACAACGCCGGGCCGGTTCAGATCGCCTTCGATCTGGCGCGCACTGACAGTACCTATGAGTTTTCGAACTACAGCTTCGACACGGCCTTCACCCATGCGCCGGTGACGCTGATCGACTTCGATACGCCGGGCGAAGACGGCGGGGCGGCCTTCGAATTCCGCGACTTCGACGTCACGAACCCGGACAACTACGTCTATCGCGGTCTGTTCGATCGCCACTTCATCGGCGCGGGCGACGATTGGCAGGCGAAGATCGACCTGACCTATGACACGGGAAACAGCCTGATTCCGCAGTTGAAGTTCGGCGTGCGCTACGTCGATCGCAACGGCTCCTATCAGAACGGCGAGCGGTATCAGAACCAGGAAGACCTCGGTCTTCCGTTGACCACTCTTCCGGTCGAACTGGCCCTGATCCCGGCCGGGTTCAACGGCAGCGACGTTCAGGCCATGCGCGCCTGGGTGTCGCCGACCTACGACAGCTTGCGCGCCAACATGGACATCCTGCGCGCGCTGGCCGGGTTCGAGCCGGGTCGCCCGCCGATAAACCCTGTCCAGACCTATGAGGCGTCCGAAACGGCCTATACGGCCTATAGTCAGGCCGATTTCGCCATCAACACCCGCATCCCGATCGAGGGCGAGCTGGGGCTGCGGATCGTCGCCACCGACTTCAGCGTGCGTGGGACCAGCCGTTCGATCGAGGGCGAGAAAGAGGTCTTCACGCCGGTCGATCAGGGCGGACGCTACACCGACCTGCTGCCCAGCCTGGGCGTGCGATTCATGCTGGACGACGGCCTGATCCTGCGCATGGCGGCGAACCAGACGCGGACGCGCCCGGCCTTCGGTCAACTGAACCCCAGCCTGTTCGTCAGCCCTTCGGCCGATACTTCCGGTCGGCGTACGGCCTCGGGGGGCAATCCCGATCTGAAGCCGATCCAGTCGACCAACTACGACCTGACGCTGGAACGCTACTTCGCCGATACCGGCGCGGCGACCCTGGCTCTGTTCCGGCGCGAGATTTCAGGCTTCATCGCCGATCAGACGATGGACGTGGACGATCCCGTCTACGGCGTCCTGCGCGTCACGCGGCCGGTCAATCTGAACGACGCCGTGCTGCAGGGCGTCGAGGCGTCGTTCACGACCTTCTTCGACTATGGCTTCGTGCCGCAATGGGCGCGCTCCTTCGGCGTGCAGGCCAACGCCACCTACATCAACGGGGCGCTGCCCTATGTGTCGAAATATTCCTACAACCTGACCGGCATGTACGAGAACGGGCCGTGGACGGCGCGGCTGGCCTATAATCTGCGGACCAAGTTCGGCAACGGCGTCGTCGGCGAGCATGTCGACGACGTGGGGA
Organism: Brevundimonas sp. ZS04; assembly: GCF_001956865.1. Taxonomy (NCBI): domain Bacteria; kingdom Pseudomonadati; phylum Pseudomonadota; class Alphaproteobacteria; order Caulobacterales; family Caulobacteraceae; genus Brevundimonas; species Brevundimonas sp. ZS04. Next base: position 21,244 of record NZ_MTHE01000003.1, on the reverse strand, counting down.
GGCTAGACTTCTCGGCGGGCTGGTCGCCGACCGAGCGGATCACCATCAGCTTCGACGCGACCAACCTCCTGGGCCAGCCGTTCCGGTCGTTCTACGACTATGGCGAGGGCGTCTATCCGCGCGACGTGCGCCACGAAGAGAGCCTCTACACCGTGGGTCTGCGCTTCCGGTATTGAGGCGGTCTCAGCGCAGGAGCGTCTCGAGGCGCTCCGCGCGCTGCAGATCCTTGGGGCGACCGAACAGACGGCATTTCTCGATCTGTTCGGAGACGGTGGGGATGTAAATCGTCCCCCCGTCCAGTTCGACACCCTGGCGCGTGGTGAAGATGACCGGGGTCCAGTCCGCGCCTGCGCGGACGTCCATCATCGCCATGACCTCGATTGGAACCGGCGTGGTCAGGATTTCGCCGAACACCTGCGACCGGAACAGGCCTTCGCCGGGGTCTTCGATGGCTTCGCCGTGCAGGGCCTCGATCAGGCGCCGCGCGTCGCGCGGACTGGTCATGACGTCGACGTCAGGCACGTGCCACTCCGACAGGCCCGACAGGGCCATGCCGGCGCCGCCGAACACCCACCAGGGATCCTGAAGCTCACTCGCCGCCGAGGCCAGGATGTCGAAGGTCGCGGCCAGATTTTCGGGCAGGTCGTCGATGTGGCTCATTGGGCGTCTTCCCGGAACAGCAGGCTTCCGTCGCCATAAGAATAGAAGCGATAGCCGCTGTCGATGGCGTGGGCGTAGGCGGCGCGCATCGTCTCCAGCCCGGCGAAGGCGTTGACCAGCATGAACAGCGTCGATTTCGGCAGGTGGAAGTTGGTCATCAGCACGTCGCAGGCGCGGAAGCGATAGCCCGGCGTGATGAAGATGGCGGTGTCGCCGTGGAAGGGCTGGACCACGCCGTCCTCGCGCGTCGCGCTCTCCAGAAGGCGAAGCGAGGTTGTGCCGACGCAGACGATGCGCCCGCCCGCCGCGCGCACCGCGTTCAAGGCGGCGGCGGTCTCGGCCGAGACCTCGCCCCACTCGGAATGCATCTTGTGATCGGCCGTGTCGTCCGCCTTGACCGGCAGGAAGGTGCCCGCCCCGACGTGCAGGGTCACGGCGTGGGTCGTCACGCCGCGCGCCCGTATGGCGTCCAGCAAGGCCGGGGTGAAGTGCAGACCCGCCGTCGGCGCCGCGACCGAGCCGTCATGCTCGGCGAAGACGGTCTGATAGTCCTTCAGATCCTGATCGTCCTCGGCCCGCTTGGCTGCGATATAGGGGGGCAGGGGCATGACCCCGACCTCGCGGATGGCGTCGTCCAGCACCGGACCCGTCAGCTCAAAACGCAGGGTGACGAGGCCGTCCTCGCCCTTGGCGGTGATCTCGGCGTCGACCTGGCCCAGGAAACAGGCGTTGTCCTCCTCGCGCCCGAAACGCACGCGGTCGCCGACCTTCAGCCGCTTGCCCGGCTTCATGAAGGCGCTCCAGACATCGGGCGCGTCGCGGTGGTGCAGGGTGGCCTCGACCGGCACCGACAGCAGCTCGCCTTCCGGCCCGGTGCGGTGGCGCACGCCCGACAGGCGCGCGGGGATCACGCGGCTGTCGTTGAACACCAGGGCGTCGCCCGGTTGCAGAAAACCTGGCAGGTCGCGGATGATCCGGTCCTCAAGATCGCCGCCCTTCACGACCAGAAGGCGGGCCGAGTCGCGCGGGTCGGCGGGGCGCAGGGCGATGCACGCCTCGGGCAGGTCGAAGTCGAAATCGGATGTCCGCATGGGGCGGGGAATGCTCACGCCCCGCCTTTGCGGTCAAGCGACACCCGGCGGAAAGTCGACTGGCGAAAACCGCTCCAGCCGCTATGTCAGACGCAGCCCATGGGAGTTTGAGTGCATGACCGACCGCTATCTGGACGACCTGACCGTCGGCGAAAGCTGGGACAGCGAACCCTTCACCATGACCGAAGCCGAGATCATCGCCTTCGCGACCGAGTTCGACCCCCAGCCCATGCATATCGATAAGGCGGCGGCCGAGGCCGGGCGCTTCGGCGGTCTGATCGCCAGCGGCTGGCACGTCTGTTCGCGCGTCATGCGCCAGTTCGTGGATGAAGCCTATTTCGGCCAGACGCCGCTGCTGGGCATGAACGTCGACGCCCTGTGGTGGGTGCGGCCCGTGCGTCCCGGCGACACCCTGACGGTGCGCCGCGAGATCATCGAAATCCGTCCGTCCAAGAGCCAGCCCGATCGCGGCGTGGTGCGCACCAAGACGACCGTCACCAATCAGGACGGCGATCTGGCCATGAGCTTCGAGAACCAGATGCAACTGCCGAGAAACGCTGAAGCGCGGCTGTAAGACGCCGCTGCTGTTGACCCCGGCCCTTCAAGGCGTCAAAGCCCGGTACATGCTACAGAACCTCGAAACCCTGTCCCGTGAGGCCCGTTCGTGGCCGTTTGAGCAAGCGCGCAACCTGCTGGTCCATGTGCTCAAAAAACGGCTGTCGGATGCGGAACGCGATGCGGCGAAACTGCTGATCGACGCGGGCAAGGCGGATGAGGCTCTGGCGACCTTTGAAGCGCTGAATCGGCCGGTGATCCTGGAGACGGGTTATGGTCCGTCGGGCCTGCCGCACATGGGCACCTTCGGCGAAGTCGCGCGCACGACCATGGTGCGCAACGCGTTTCGCGCCCTGACCGGCGACCACTGGCGCACACGCCTGATCGCCTTCAGCGACGACATGGACGGCCTGCGCAAGGTGCCCGAGGGCGTGCCGAACCCCGAGATGCTGCGCGAAGACCTGCATCTGCCGCTGACCAAGGTGCGCGATCCGTTCGGCACGCATGACAGCTTTGGCGCGCACAACAACGCCCGCCTGCGCGCCTTCCTCGACAGCTTCGGCTTCGACTATGAGTTCATGTCCTCGACCGAGACCTATCGGTCGGGCCGGTTCGACGCGACCCTGCTGACCCTGCTGGAACGCTTCGACAAGGTCATGGGCATCATGCTGCCGACCCTGGGCGAGGAGCGCCGCGCCACCTATTCGCCCTTCCTGCCGATCAGCCCGATCACCGGCCATGTGCTGCAGGTGCCCACGCTGGAGCGCAATGTCGAGCGTGGGACCATCGTTTTCGACGATCCGGCCGGCGGCCGCACCGAGGTTCCCGTCACCGGCGGCCATGTGAAGCTGCAATGGAAGCCCGACTGGGCCATGCGCTGGACCGCGCTGGACGTCGACTACGAGATGTCGGGCAAGGACCTGATCGAGAGCGTGCGCGAGAGCGGCAAGATCTGTCGCGCCCTGGGCGGCACGCCGCCGGAAGGCTTCAACTACGAGCTCTTCCTCGACGTCGAGGGCAAGAAGATCTCCAAGTCCAAGGGCAACGGCCTGACGATGGACGAGTGGCTGCGCTACGGCACGCCCGAGAGCCTGAGCTGGTACATGTTCCAGTCGCCGAAGTCGGCCAAGAGCCTGCACTTCAATGTCATTCCGCGCGCGACGGACGACTATCTGTCCTTCATCGAGCAGTACAAGACGCAGGAACCGGCCAAGCAGATCGACAACGCCGTCTGGCATATCCACTCAGGGACTCCGCCCGAGAGCGTCTCGCCGGTGTCCTTCGCCCTGCTGCTGAACCTGGTGGGCGTGGCCAACGCCTCGACCAAGGAACAGTTGTGGGCCTATTTCGCCAAATACCTGCCGGACGCCACGCCCGAGAACGAGCCGGTTCTGGACCGGTTGATGGGCTATGCGCTGAACTATTACGAGGACTTCGTGAAGCCCTCGAAGACCTATCGTCTGCCCGGCGACAAGGAGAAGGCGGCGCTGCTGGATCTGGCGGAACGTCTGAAGGCCCTGCCGGCCGACACGACCGACGGAGAGATCATTCAGGGCGAGGTTTACGCCGTGGGCAAGGCGCACGAGTTCGAGCCGCTACGGGCTTGGTTCCAGGCGCTGTATGAAGTGCTTTTGGGCGCCTCGCAGGGGCCGCGTTTTGGTTCGTTCGCGGCCATCTACGGCCTGTCTCAGACAATCGAACTGCTCGAGAAGGGCGCTGCAGGCGGCTTGGTCGAGGGGTAGGGATTGAAAGTTTCGGGCCGCTGATCTCATCAGCGGCCCGTCTTCGTTCTGAATTTGATCAGGCGACGAAGACGGCCCCGGCTAGCGAGGCTAGAGCCAGCATCAAGAGCAGACTCTCAAACGGGGACGGCAGCCAGATTGATCGGCGATGGCGTCGGCGGGTGCTGGGGACCATGATTTTCGCTCACATTCCATAATGACCTGCAGGGCGAGCTCAGCAGAGCCGGAGATCGGCAGCGGCTGGCCGTAAAGGCTGCGCCACAGCACATCCAGAGCCACGTCTGCTTTTCCAAGTGCGCCCATGGATGCCATAGCGCACGACAATGCGGCCTCTGCCCATCCCCCGTATGGGGGAGGAAATGAACAATATCTGTTTTTTCATACGAACTTGGGCGGGGTCGGAGCGTCAGGCGGCTCTGCGTCCGACAAGAAAGATGAACGGCACATAACGACAAGGCTGGGGGAGCCTTCAGCTTAGGCAAGGCATTCTCACTCCATCGACAACTCGATGACAGGAGAGCCATATGTCGAAGACCTTCAAGGCGGGTTTGGCCGCCACCGCCATGTTCACCGCGCTGGCCGCCGCCGCTGCGCCCATGACCGCCAGCGCCATGCCTCAGGCTAACGGCATCACCAACTGCGACGCGCCGGGCGGCCGTCAGCAGGCGGGCGCCGCAATCGGCGCCGTGTTGGGCGGTCTGGCTGGCAGCCAGGTGTCGAAGAATGAGCGCGCCCTGGGCGCTGTGGTCGGCGCGGGCGCCGGCGCTGCGGCCGGCTCCTATATCGGCTGCAACCAGCAGCGCACGCGCGCTGCGGCCCAGTCTAACGCCAACATGTACCGCGCCACATCCAACCTGCGCATCCGTTCGGGCCCCGGCACGCAATATCGCCAAGCCGGCAGTCTGTCGGCCGGTCAGCCCTTCACGGCCACGGGCTCGCAGGGCGAGTGGGTGCAGATCGCCGGCGGCGGCTGGGTCAACGCTCGCTACGTGGCGCCGAACTGATCGGCGGATTTCTCCCCCGCGTCGATCAAATGCGAGGGCCGTCCCGAAAGGGGCGGCCTTCTGCTGTTATTGGCTGACCCACAAGATGCGGGCCATCCACCGTATCTGGCCGCGCGGCAGGATGCGTGGCTCATAGTGCGGATTGACTGAAGCCAGAACAACTTCGCGACCATTCAGAGCGGCGATTTCCTTGGCCAGGGTCTCGCCCTTCGCCGTGCGAACCACCACCCGGTCGCCGCGCCGGACCTCTGTAGCGTCTAGGTCGACGATGACTCGGTCGCCTGGCCGAAATACCGGCTCCATGGAGTCGCCGTCGATAGTCAGACTGAACAGACTGTCTTTGTGGGCAGGCAGTTCGGTCTGATCCCAGCCTTCCGCCATAGGCAGGCCGGCGTCGTCGAAGAAGCCCTCGTCGCCCGCGCGAGCGAGGCCCAGAAGCGGTATGGCGCGAGGGTGCGGCGCGGCGTCATCCGCAAGGGCGGCGAACTCGCCCAGACTTAGACCGCTCGCCTGAAGCACGCGCATCAGGCTTTCTGTCGAAGGCCAGCGAGGGCGAGGAGGCTGGCCGGGCCCTAGCCGCTTGGAGGGATTGAAGCTGGTGGCGTCCAAGCCCGCGCGTCGCGCCAGACCCGAAGCCGAAACGCCCTCTCGTCGCGCCAGGGCGTCGATGGCCTTCCAAATTTGGGCGTGGGACAAAGGCAATGGCGCACGTTCCAAGAAACTCGAGGCGTCAGTCTACTTGGATGAAATAGGAATATCTACCTATGAAATTTCTACGCCTGCCGCACGACGCTCTTGCCAGGCGAAAAAGGTTCCAACGCCTAAGGCGATGATGATGCCGTATCCCGCCATGTTGACGACTGTGTAGAAGGCGGAAATCTCAGGCCGTAATTTCATGAGAACCATGACATGGCTGGCGACGGATAGGAGTTGGAAAGCGCTGGCCCACACGGGCCAAGTCCGGGGAGCTTTCCAAGCTAGAGCCACAAAAGCCGCCAAGGCGATCAGGTCGATCAGCAGTACCGGCCATTGGGTGGCGACATAACCCAAATAGCGTTGAGCCAATATCGAAAGGAACCACCCGCATAGAACGACGATCGCGCGTATCCGCTCTGGATGGCCTCCCTTTGTCAGCGCAAAAAAGCACACGAGCAGGACGCTCGCGGCGCCTATGTAGCCTGCGATGAAATCAAACAACGAAAGGCCCCCATCGCCTCTAAAACGATGGGGGCCAAGCTACACCAAGCTAGTTTGAAGCCGGATAGCTGATACGTAATATTACGCCGAATTCACGCCACGCGCAGGTGACGCTCCTGGCTGCCCATGGGGCGGCTATCCCATTCATTGGGCTTGTCGAGCGGACCCAGGGCGTAGGTGCCGTAGCCGAGACGACGATGGTCCTTCTCGAGTTCGGCGTGGCACGCGATCAGGGCTTCACGAGCGGTGCTGAGAGCGGCGATGGCTTCCATGGCCTTGGTCTGGGAGCCTGCTGCGGCGACGGCTGAGAGCGACAGAGCCGAGCGTGCGCCGATCATGGTCTGAACCAGGGTCGCGGCGTGGGCGATGGCGTCATCCAGCGCTTTTTCGGTGGCGTGCAGTTCGCCGGCGACACCGGCGATGACTTCGTTGCGATCCATGACTTAACCCCTCGTTGAAAAGAACAACGAGAAAAGGTTAACGCGTATTAACTAATTTGAACAGGGCCTTCTTTACAAAATTTACAATTGACGTTGTCGCTCCATCGCTCGTCACGCGCCTTCACTTTCGGGATCCAGCAGGAAGTGGGCGGTAAGAGAGGCTATCGGGTCTTGTCGGGCGTCTTGCCACGCTTCGGCGACCACATGGGCGACGCGGCGTCCGGCCTTGTTGATTCTGGCGCGTGCGTAGACGTCGATCGGGCGACCCGAACGAAGATAGGCCACGGTGACGTTGATCGGGCGCGGCAATCGCAACCTTGGATAGGTGAGAGAGACCTGGGCCATGGCCGTCATCTCCAGCAGGGCCGCGGTTGAGCCGCCGTGCAGAGCCGGCAGCATCGGGTTGCCGATCAATTTGTCGGCGAACGGCATGACGACGGTGATCTCGTCGCCGTTCATCTGAGTTTGAAGGCCCAGGAAGCGGGCGTAGGGCAGGCTGTCGAGCAGGGAGGCGGTCATGCGACGGTCCTGGATTTCAGGTTTGCGCCGGGGCGGTGATCGCCTTCCGCGCTGACCATATAGGCGGACTGGGCGGCGGCGACGGGATCGGTCGGATCATCTTCGAAGGCCCAGGCGCGCACGAAGGCGAGATTGCGCGTCAGGCGATAGCACCGCGCCTCGGCCAGCAGATCGCGACCGGGCGCTGCGGCGCGCATATAGTCGACGCGAAGATCGAGCGTCGCCACGGGCCGAAATGTTCCCAGCCCCACCCAGACGGCCAGACCGCCGACGTGGTCCAGCAGGGTGGTGACGAGGCCGCCGGCCAGGACGCCGGTCTCGGGATCGCCGATCAGATCATCCCGATAGGGAACGCGAATGCGAACGCGATCTCCGTCCAGGCCTTCGAAAGCGAAGCCTAGGGCGTGGGTGTGCGCCGCGCCGGATGCGAGTTGCGGCAATAGAGTCTCTAGGAACGAATCCGTCATCGAGGCGTCCTGTGTTGCGTCTCGTCTTGGTCGCCCGTCAGGGGCGTCCTTGTCCAGCGAGCGGATAGATTGATGATCCGACCTCAAGATCTTCTGAGGCCCGCGCCAGCCGGTCTCTACTGCCCGATTGGCGATTTCTATGTGGATCCCGTGCGTCCGGTGGATCGGGCGGTGATCACGCATGGCCATTCTGATCACGCGCGGCCGGGGCACGGCGCTGTATTGGCGACGCCCGAGACACTGGCCATCATGGCCGAACGATACGGACCCGACTTCGCCGGATGGGCTCAGCCCGCCGCTTACGGAGAGACGACGACGATCAACGGCGTGGCGGTGCGCTTTGCCCCCGCCGGGCATGTGCTGGGCTCGGCTCAGGCCGTCATCGAGCGAGACGGCCTGATCATGGTGGTGTCTGGCGACTACAAGCGGCGACGCGATCCGACCTGCCTGCCGTTCGAGCCGGTTCGCTGTCATGTGTTCATTTCGGAGGCGACGTTCGGTCTGCCGGTCTTTGTTCATCCTTCGGACGTGGAGGAGATCGCGCGCCTGGTTCATTCTCTGGCGCAGTTTCCTGAACGCGCCCACCTGGTCGGGGCCTACGCCTTGGGCAAGGCGCAGCGGGTGATCCGCCTGCTACGCGAGGCGGGCTGGGATCGGACCATTCATGTTCACGGCGCGCTTGAGCGTCTGAACCGCCTTTATCAGAACGAAGGGATCGACCTGGGATCGCTCGCTCCCGCCACGGGGCTGAAGGCGGGGGCCTTGGGCGGCGAGGTGGTGATTGCGCCGCCTTCGGCCATTCAGGACCGCTGGGCGCGCCGGTTCGCTGATCCGGTGACCGCCTTCGCCTCCGGGTGGATGGGCGTGAGGGCGCGAGCGCGTCAAAGGGGCGTGGAGCTGCCCCTGGTCATTTCGGATCATGCGGACTGGCCCGAACTGATCCAGACCTTTGAAGAGCTGGCGCCGGAAGAAATCTGGATCACACACGGGCGCGAGGAAGGCCTGCTGCGCTGGGCGGAGCTGACGGGGGTGAAGGCGCGCGCCTTGCGTCTTGTCGGCTATGACGAGGACGATGAAGAAATGCTGGGCGAGCCGGCGACGGCTTGATCGCCTTTAGGCGACGTCTCGCGCCCGCGCAGGGGCGGCGTTCGCCGGTTCCAGCGCGGTGTTCATGGCCAGGCGCAGGCGTTCCGGCTTGATGGGCTTCTCCACCACGGCCGCCATGCCGGCGGCCAGATAGGCCTTGGCGTCGTCCGGGTCGGCGTTGGCGGTCAGGGCGATGATCGGAATGTCACGCTGAGGGCCGTCGAGGGCGCGAATGGCGCGTGTCGCGCCGACGCCGTCGAGACGCGGCATCTTGATGTCCATCAGGATCAGGTCGAAGGGGCGCGACTCGACGGCTTCAACCGCTTCCTGACCATCTTCGACGGTCTCGGAGGTGCAGCCGAACATCTCGCACAGGGCCTGGGCCACCACGCGGTTGGTGGCGTTGTCGTCTGCGATCAGCACATGCGGACGCGCCTGAAGATGAAGGCTGTCCAGATCGGCGACGTTGGTCGGTTCGTCACGCTCGATGAAGGCGATCGGCGCGGACAGGTCGAAGGCGAAGGTAGCGCCGCGCCCCGTATTGTTCTCGGCCCAGATGCGACCGTCCATGCATTCGATCAGGCGTCGGCTGATCGCCAGGCCCAGTCCGGCGTCTGGCGCCGAAGGATTTAGCAGGCCGCTGGTGCGGCTTTCGTCAGCGGGACCGTCATCGCGGATGCGAGCCTCGATCTGCACGCGGTCGCCATAGGCGTGGGCCTTGAGGCTGGCCTCGACCATGCCGTGGCGGGCAAAGCTCAGGGCGTTGCCGATCAGGTTGTTGAACACCTGGCGCAGGCGATCTGCGTCGACCATGGCCGCCAGTTCCGTGTCGCCTTCATAGCCGACCATCAGGGTGACGCCGTCCTGAGCCGCGCGCGGCGACCAATGGCTCTGCAACTCATCCATCAGGGTGCGCAGAGGGGTGGCGGTTGCGCTGATCTGCAGTTCGCCCGCCTCGGCGCGCGCCAGGTCGAGGGCGTCGCGCAGGCTGTCCAGCATGTCCTCGGCGGAATCCATGATGGTCCGGGCATGGGCCTTGGCGGCCTCGTTCAGCGGCTGGCGATGCAGCAGCTCGGCCACGGCCAGCACCCCGTTCATGGAGGTGCTGAGTTCGCGGTTCAGCAGGCTCATGAAGCGGCTTTTGTCCCGCGCCGCGGTCTGGAGCGCGCGCTCGGCCGCGTCGGAGGAGCGGAGCTGCTCGACCAGGCGCTGGTTCTCGTGACGCTGGTCTTCATTGATGGCGCGCAGCAGGGCCACGGCCGTGCCGACGCCGCGATAGGCTCCGCCATGCGTGACGATGAAGCCGCGCATCAAGGCGCCGGGACCGCTCTTCAGGATGATGGAGGAAAAGGCGTCCACCCGAACGCCGGATTCGATCACGGCCGGTTCCGGGTCCATCACATGGACGACCTCGCGGGCGCCGTACAGGCTCTGGCCCAGGGGGCCGGCCAGCTTCAGCAGGAAGTCTCCGCGCTCAATCAGGCCGATAGGGCGATCGCCGTCGACGACCGGTATCACCAAGGTGTCCGGTTCGCGCTGGAACCGCGCGAGAATGTCGCCGGTCATGGCGGTTTTCGCCACCGGCTCCACGCGGTCAGTCAGCACTTCAATCGTCGGCATTCGGCCGGCTCCTACTGAGGTTCTTTTACAATCTCAGAGAATCTTTTGCAGAAGGGTTAAGCCGCCTTGTTTATTGTCAATCTCGCGTCCTTTGCCGAGCCCGTCGCTCTGGCGTATAGGGGGCGACGTCCCATCTATCCGACCCTGGTTCCTTTTTTCGAATGCGCGCGGCCTGCGGGCCGACCGCAGGCTTGTCATGAGCGCAATCGTGCAACACTCTGAAAAAACAGCTCTTGTTCTTTTTTCCGGCGGGCAGGACAGCGCCACCTGCCTGGCCTGGGCGCTGGAGCGTTTCGATCGGGTGGAGACCGTTGGCTTCGACTACGGCCAGCGTCATGCGGTCGAGATGCAGGCGCGCCAGTCCGTTCGCGAGGAACTGGTTAAGGCCTTGCCGCAGTGGGCCGACCGCCTGGGCGACGATCATGTGGTCGATCTGACGGGCTTCGGCGCCATCGGCGAGACGGCGATGACGACCGAGCGCGCCATCGAGGCGGACGCGCGCGGCCTGCCGAACACCTTCGTGCCGGGGCGCAATCTGATCTTCCTGGTCGCGGCGGCGGCCCTGGCCGACAGGCGCGGGCTGGAAGTCCTGATCGGCGGCATGTGCGAGACCGACTACTCCGGCTATCCCGACTGTCGCAACGACACGATCCAGGCCACGGCCCGCGCCCTCTCGCTGGGGCTGGACAAGTCCGTGCCGGTCGAGACGCCGCTGATGTTCCTGACCAAGGCCCAGACGTGGGAGTTGGCGGATCAGATCGGCGGTCGAGCCCTGGTCGAGGCCATCATCGAGTTCAGCCATACCTGCTATCTGGGCGACCGGACGCATCGCCATGTCTGGGGTTATGGCTGCGGGGCCTGTCCGGCCTGCGAACTGCGCGCGGCGGGCTATGCGCAATGGGCGGCCGCATGACCTATTCGGCCAAGGAAGTCTTCCTGACGGTGCAGGGCGAGGGCGGGCAGGCGGGCCGCCCCGCCGTCTTCCTGCGCTTCGCCGGATGCAATCTGTGGAGCGGGCTGGAGCGGGACCGTGCAACGGCGATCTGCACCTTCTGCGACACGGATTTCGTCGGGGTGAATGGCGACGGCGGCGGCAAGTTCAAAACGGCCGACCTGATGGCTGACCATGTCGCAGGGATGTGGCGTGGTCGCGAAGGCGATCCGAAGCTGGTGGTCTGCACGGGCGGCGAGCCGCTGATGCAACTGGATACGCCGCTGATCGACGCCCTGCATGCGCGCGGGTTCGAGATCGCCATCGAATCCAACGGCACCCTGACGGCGCCGGACGGCATCGACTGGATCTGCATCAGCCCCAAGGCCGACGCCCCCGTGGTTCAGACCTCAGGACAGGAGCTGAAGCTGGTCTATCCGCAGCCCCTGGCTATGCCGGATCGGTTCGAGAGCCTCGACTTCCAGCATTTCTGGCTGCAGCCCATGGACGGCCCCGACCAGGCCGCCAACACCGCCGCCGCCATCGAATATTGTCTGACCCACCCGCAATGGCGGCTCAGCGTTCAGACGCACAAGTACATCGGGGTGCGGTAGGGCGAGGGCAGGGCGGCGAACCGCCCTGCCGGGTGCCTTAGGCCGCCAGAAGCATCTGGGCGTTTTCGAACGGCAGGCCTGAATCGTCCGTCGCTCGCCGCGATTGCTCGCGGAAGCCGAGGGCTTCGTAGAAGCGCATCGCCTGATCATTGTCCGTATAGACTTCCAGCATCAGCGTCCCTTTCAGTGAAAGGGCGTGCGCGACCAGCGCGCGTCCGATCCCGTGGCCCTGTTGGTCGGGGGCGACGAACAGGCCGCCGATGAAGCTGTCGATCAGGCTGATGAAGCCGACGGGTCGGCCTCCACGGCAAGCGACCCAGGTTTCCGCGCTGGGCAGGTATTGGCTCTCGATCAGGCCCTGCTGTTCGAGCAGGCGGTCCTCGCCGATGAAGGCGTGGGCGAGAATCGAGGCTTGAAGCCAGATGTCCGACAGCGAGGCCGTGTCGGTCGAAGGGCTATAGGCACGAATGATCGTGTCCATGTGTGGCATGAGTTTTCCGCAGATAGATATGCAAACAGAGACTGCGCCCGATCAGGCGCAGGAAAATCCCGCGTGGGCGGGCCTAGTTGAGGGCTCTGCGCATAAATCTCCTTCTGCGAGCCGAGGCGGTTAGCAGGCGGCGGAGAGAGATTCAATGGAGTGTCGGCGAAACGCCTTGAAGCGAAGGGGACTTAGCAGTCCTTGCCCTGCCGCTGCCTTTGTTCGCAGCGGCGCTGTTCGCGTTCATACTCGCGTTGTTCGCGCTCGCGCTTGGCCTTTGTTTCTTCGTCCGAGGTTGTGACCGCGTCGAAACCTGCGCCGACGGCGGCGCCCGTCACCTTGGCCGCGCCGCCGACGACGGCGGCTCCTGCGCCGACGACGGCGCCTGCGACACAGCCCTGAAGCATCAAGGCGCCGGACAGACAGAAGGCGAGGGCGGTAAGGCGCTGGATCATGACGACAGTCTGCCGCGCCGCCTGCCTTCTGTCAGCGCGCAAAAAGAAAGGGGGCGCTCTTTCGAACGCCCCCTGTGATCTTTCGATCAGCGTAGACTTACAGGCTGTCGACCATGACCAGTTCGGCATCCTGCTTGGCCATGATGGTGATGGTCGACTCGTCGACGATGCCGGCGCCGTCGCGAGCGTTCAGCGTGGTCCCGTTGACCTCGACTTGCCCGACTGCGGGGACCAGATAGGCGCGGCGACCGGCGGCCAGGTCATAGGAAAGGCTTTCGCCCGCCTTCAGCGTGGCAGCCAGGATCTTGGCGTCGGCGTTGATCGACAAGGCTTCGTCCGACGGATCGCCCGAGGCGACGACGGTGAAGCGGCCCGAGCGATCGTTCTTGGGAAACTCACGCTGGCCCCAGGACGGTTGAGCGCCCGGTTTGTCGGTCTCGATCCAGATCTGGAACAGGGTGGTCGTTTCATTCTCGAGATTGAACTCGGAGTGACGCACGCCTGTACCCGCGCTCATCACCTGAACGTCGCCCGCGCCTGTACGGCCCTTGTTGCCCATGGAGTCCTCGTGGGTGATGGCCCCGGTGCGGACGTAGGTGATGATCTCCATGTCGGCGTGCGGGTGAGGCGGAAAGCCCGACCGGGCGCCGATTTCATCATCGTTCCAGACGCGCAGGCGGCCCCAGCCCATCCGCTTGGGATCATAGTAGTTGGCGAACGAGAAGTGGTGTTTGGCGTTCAGCCAGCCGTGGTTGGCGCCGCCGAGGGTGTTGAAAGGTCTGACGTCGATCATGGTTCGGTCTCCGAGAAATGCTTGAAACCTAGATAGGATCGCGCGCCCTTATTCGCAACTGTTATTGTTCCTGATGGCCTCAGCCCATCTGAGCTCGGTGGCGCAGCATGGCGTCGGCCAGGACGATGGCGGCCATGGCCTCGACCACCGGGACGCCGCGCAGGGCGACGCAGGGGTCATGACGTCCCTTGGTGCGCAGGTCGACCTCATCGCCGTCGCGGTTGATCGTCTGGCGCAGAGTCAGGATTGAGGAGGTCGGCTTGAACGCCACGCGCGCCGTCAGCGGCTGGCCGGTGGAGATGCCCCCAAGGACGCCGCCCGCCTTGTTCGACAGGAAGACAGGCTGGCCGTCGTCGCCCAGCCGCATTTCGTCAGCGTTATCCTCGCCCGACAGTTCGGCGGCGCCGAAGCCCGCGCCGATCTCGACGCCCTTCACGGCGTTGATGGACATCAGGCCCGCGGCGAGTTCCGCATCCAGCTTGGCGTAGAGGGGCGCGCCCCATCCGGCCGGGACGCCCGTGACTTCCAGCGCGACGACGGCTCCGATGGACGAGCCCGCCTTGCGCACGCCGTCCAGATACCGCTCCCACACAGGCACGACCTCGGTCGAGGCGGCGAACAGGGCGTTGTCGTAGACGGCGTCGAAGTCGACCGCCTCATCTGGGATTCTGTGCGGGCCCAGTTGGACCACGCCTGCGCGAATCCGCACATCCGGGCCAAGGACTTTGCGGGCCACCGCGCCCGCCGCTACGCGACTGGCCGTCTCGCGCGCCGATGACCGGCCGCCTCCGCGATGATCGCGCACGCCGTATTTGGCCTGATAGGCGTAATCGGCGTGGCCTGGACGGAAGGCGCGGGCGATCTCGCCGTAATCCTTGGATCGCTGGTCGGTGTTCTCGATCATCAGGCTGATCGGGGTTCCGGTCGTGACCGGGCCGTCGCCGTCATCATAGACGCCTGACAGGATACGGACCTGATCGGCCTCCTGTCGCTGAGTGACGAAGCGGCTGCCGCCGGGCTTGCGCAAATCCAGCCAGGGCTGGATATCGGCTTCAGTTAGCGGGATCAGCGGCGGACAGCCGTCGACGACGCAGCCGATGGCGGGGCCGTGGCTTTCGCCCCAGGTGGTGACGCGGAACAGGTGGCCGAAGGTGTTGTGCGACATGATGGCGAGGCTTAAGCCGCCATCCGCTCCGGCGTCCAGACCCGAGTGAAGCGAAGCAGCATATCCTCGGCGGCCGAAGGCAGGTCGTCAGAAGGAACCAGCTTGACGAACAGGTCGCCGGCGGCCCGCTTGCCCCGCGCGGGCAGGCCGAGGCCGGGAAGGCGCAGTCGCACCGGTTCGACCATGTCCGGCACCAGCCAGGCGGCTTGTGGTCCGGCGTGCGTGTCGATCTCGATCCGTCCGCCGTCCCGCATCAGACGCGGCGCGATGGGCCAATCCATGAAGAGATCCGCTCCCAGAACGGACAAGCCGTCGGCCGGTCGGATCAAGACGCGCAGCAGGGCAGGGCGGCCTTTCAGGCGAATGCGGTCGGCGGTCCTCACGCCTGGAGGAACGTGGATCAGCAGGCTCCGTCCCCAGGCATTGACGATCACGCTGCCTCCGGTGAGCGCCTGCATCGGCGTCAGCACGATCAGGGGCGGCGGAGGAGAGGCGGTGCGCGCAGTGTGGACGCCTGGAGCCCCGGAATCTCTGCGTGGTGCAGGCAGGGCGCGCGTTTCGGTTTGCAACAGGCGATAGGCGGCGATCACGCGCCGGAACCGTTCGGCGTCGCCGCCGGGCTGATCCGGGCGAGAGGCCTTGATCGCGATGCGGAAGGCGGCCGCCAGAGCCTGCGGCCCTGCGGGGCCGTTGAGGCCGAGCAGGCGCCGAGCGTCCATGAAGGAGAGGCTGTCTGCGCGCATGGCGGCCACTGTGCGGGCCACATGGTCAAGACAGGGTTAACCTTATTTGCAAAGCTGACGCAGGATTGAACGAACGCCATGTGACGCGAACCGCGAGCGGGACTATAGGTCCAGCATGACCCAGTCAGCGATCCCCCCCAGCCCGTCTCGCGAAGACTATGCCGCCCAGCTCGAGGCGAACGCGGATGAAAGCCTGTTCGACCGGGACGAGCCTATCGCCCTGTTCGTGGAGTGGCTGGAGGATGCGCGAGCATCAGAACCCAACGACCCCAACGCGATGGCCCTGGCTACGGTCGATGTCGACGGTCATCCTGACGTGCGGATGGTGTTGCTGAAGGATGTCGATACGCGGGGCTTCACCTTCTTCTCCAATCAGGAAAGCGCCAAGGGCGGTCAATTGTGGTCCAGCCCCAGCGCCGCCCTGCTGTTCCACTGGAAAAGCCTGCGCCGCCAGGTGCGTGTTCGCGGCTCGGTAGAGCCGGTCAGAGTGGAAGAGGCCGACGCCTATTTCGCCAGCCGGGCGCGCGAAAGCCGAATCGGCGCCTGGGTGTCGGATCAGTCGCGCCCTCTGGCGGACCGGGCGACGCTGGAACGGCGGGTGACGGAACAGACCGCGCGCTTTGACGGTCAGGAGGTGCCTCGTCCCGATCGCTGGACCGGCTGGCGGGTCAAGCCCGTACAGATCGAGTTCTGGCGCGATCGTCCTTTCCGCCTGCACGACCGCCTGCGCTTTGATCGGGCGACGAAAGATCAGCCTTGGCGCCGCAGTCGTCTGTGGCCCTAGGCGGTTTTGAAGCGGCTCAGGCGGCGTAGCGGGCCAGAAAGGTCTCCACGGCGTCTTCGGCGATGGCGGCGGGAGATCGGGTAGGCAGAACCTGGTCCCCGGTCACTGTCGGCACAAAGAACAGTGGGTGCTCCACCATGCCCATCAACTGGCTGGCGGCCCACGAAGGCTTGTGGAGATTCAACTCGCCTTTGGCGGCCATTTCGGCCAGGGCCGAGACCAGCACTGTGCCGAAGTCGTGCTTCGCTTGCTCATAGAAGGTGGTCGCCAAGCTCTCGAAGCGGCGCCGCTCGGTCATGACCAGGCGAAAGATGGCCCTGACGAACGGGTCGCTGATGAAGTCGGCGTAGGCGGTCAGGAAGCTGTTCAATCTCGGCTGCGCCGGGCCGCTGCAGGTTTTCACCTTGGCCATGCGTTCAGCGAAATCTGCGGATGCTTCATCGATCACCGCCGCGAACAGCGCCGCCTTGTTTTCGAACATGGCGTAGAGGGTCGCCGTCGATACGCCCGCTTCGCGAGCGATCGGCTCCATCTTGGTGCCGGCGTAGCCTTCTTCGACAAAGTGCAGACGAGCCTGGCGCACAAGGGCGTCGCGTCGAGGGTCGTCGAGGACATGGACCGAGACGGTCATCGGATTGTCACCAGCCGTTAGACGGTGATATTGCCTTTAATTTGCCACGATTGCAACGATCACGGTTAATAAGCTCAACGAGGCCCGTTACTTCAGCCAGGGCTCGAGCAGAGGGTGGGCCAGCACGGGCGCGGCCAGACGCACGACGGCCTGAGGGTCTTCCAGGCGTACGGCGGCGGTGGCGTCTGCGACAATGAAATCGGCATGAACCCGCGAGGGTTCCGTCAGGCGTTCGTGACCGGGGCGGACGGTGGCGAGGTACTGATGGATGACCGATTCCGCCGTTCGTCCACGCTCCGTCTGGTCGCGCAGCAGCCGGCGAATGAAGCGGATATCCGCCGGGGTGTCGACGAAAACGCGAATGTCGAACAGGGCGGTCAGGGCCGGCGTGCACAGCAGGTGCGTGCCTTCGACGACGACGATCTGGGCGGCCGGCACCGGTTCGCCGCCCGGTTCGCGTCCATGATGGATGAAGGAGTAGAGGGGGGCGGTCACGCTGCGCCCGGCCTTGAGGTCGGTCAGATCGGAAATCAGCAGATCGTGATCGCGAGCGGCGACATCGTCAAAGTCATGCGTCGCGGCGTCGAAGCCCGGCACGGACGCCGCGTCCAGATAGTAGGAATCCTCGCGCAACAGCGCGGCGACGCCCTCCGGCAGCGAGGAAATCAGGGCTTCGGCCAGGGTGCTCTTGCCGGAGCCCGAGCCGCCGGTGATGGCGATCAGTATGGTCATGGGCGGCTCATTCACCCGGATGCAGCCGGATGCAAGCCTTGATCGCGCGCTGAAACGGCGATCTGTCGCGGCCTGCCTTCCCTTGCGTCACGTTGCTTGTCGCTGTTCACCTGTCTTAGCGTGGGCGCAAGCGCCGCTTTCAACCAAGGCGCATAGACGAGGGAAGACGCCGAATGCTGGGTATGATGCAGGACTGGCCGTTGACGGTCGACAAGATCCTCGATCACGCGAAGAACTGGCACGGGGAGCGTGAGGTCGTCACGCGTTCGGTCGAGGGGCCGATCGTTCGCACCAACTACGCGGCCATCCATGAACGGGCGCGTCGCGTGTCGAACGCTCTTCTGGCCTGGGAAATCAAGCCAGGCGACCGCGTCGCGACACTGGCCTGGAACACCGGCAACCATATCGAGACCTGGTACGGAATCATGGGGATCGGGGCCGTATGCCACACCCTGAACCCGCGCCTGTTCCCGGAACAGTTGGCCTACATCATCAACCACGCCGAAGACCGGATCCTGTTCACCGATCTGACCTTCGTGCCGCTGCTGGAAGCCGTTCTGCCGCATTGTCCGACGGTTGAGCGCGTCATCGTCATGACCGACGCCGCCCACATGCCGCAGGCCAGGCTGCCGAGGGCGGAGGCCTATGAGACTGTGCTGGAGCAATTGTCGAGCGACGTGACCTGGGGCGGGTTCGACGAGCAGACGGCCTGCGGCCTCTGCTACACCTCAGGCACGACGGGCAACCCGAAGGGCGTGCTGTATTCGCACCGCTCCAACTTCATCCATACGCTGCTGGGGATGCAGGCGACGGTCGTCGGCGGCACGCCCAGCGAAGTCATTCTGCCTGTGGTGCCGATGTTCCACGCCAACGCCTGGGGCATCGCCTTCGTCGGCCCGGCGGCGGGCTCCAAGCTGGTCATGCCGGGCGCCAAGATGGACGGCGCTTCCATTTATGAGTTGATCGAGACCGAGGGCGTTACCTTCTCGGCTGCCGTGCCCACGGTCTGGCAGGGGCTGTTCGGTCACATGGTGGAGAACAATCTGAAGTTCTCGACTCTGCGAAAGGTGCTGATCGGCGGTTCGGCTTGCCCCGAGGCTCTGATCCGCGGGTTCCAGGACAAGTTCGGCGTCGAGGTGGTTCACGCCTGGGGCATGACCGAGACCTCGCCCATCGGCACCATCGCCAATCTGACGCCGGAGCTGAAGGCGCTGCCTTATGATCAGCAGATGGCCTGGCGCATGAAGCAGGGCACGCCGCCGCTGGGTGTCGAGCTGAAGATCAAGAATTACGGCGGCCAGGACATGCCGCATGACGGCAAGACCTATGGTCGGGTCATGGTCAAGGGACCGACCATCGCCGGCGCCTATTTCAAGGGCGAGGGCGGCGATATCCTGGATCACGAAGGCTTCTTCGACACGGGTGATATCGCCAGCGTCGATTCCCACGGCTTCATGCAGATCACTGACCGCGCCAAGGACGTCATCAAGTCGGGCGGAGAGTGGATCAGCTCGATCGACATCGAGAACATCGCTGTCGGCCATCCCAAGGTCGCGCTGGCTGCCGTCATCGGCGCGGCCCATCCCAAGTGGGACGAACGGCCGGTGCTGCTGGTCAAGCTCAAGGAGGGCGAGGCCGAGGACAAGCAAGAGCACCTCGACTTCCTGCAGGGCAAGATCGCCAAGTGGTGGATGCCGGACGATGTGGTCTTCGTCGATGACATTCCTCTGGGCGCCACCGGCAAGATCGATAAGAAGACGCTGCGCGAGCGGATGAAGGACTACCAACTGCCCGCCGCCGGCTGACAGCGACGGAGGACGCCATGTCGACCACACGCCCCAAGGGCCAGTCTCTGGCCGTGATGTTGCTGCTCGTTGCGCTTTTGGCGCCGACGTTGTTGCTGGTCGCGGTCTGCGGCGCGCGGGTGGGCGTGTGGAGCGCTGATTTCAGTCTGGGCGTGCTGGCCCTGAAAGCGGGGCGGGTGCTGGCCTATCTGGGCTTGGCGGCCGCCCTGACCGCCTGCCTGATGGCGTTTCGCGAGCGTCGACTGTTGGGGATTGCGGGAGCGGCCCTGGCGATCGCGGGCGTGACCCTGGGCGGCTATCTGGTTCAGGAGCGCCGTTTCACCGATGCTCCGCGCGATGTGGCGACCGATCCATCGGAGCCGCCGGCCTTCGCGCGTATTCTGGCGGCGGAACGGCGCCTTGCGGGCGTGCCCGAAACTCGGCCTCAGGCGTGTGAAGGATTGAGTCCCGCGCCGACCCAGGTCGCGCCGGAGACCGCCGCCTGGGCGCTCGAAAAGGCGGGGTTCACGGTTCTGGGCACGGCGCCTTTCCGTGTGGACGGGCGCAAGGAAGGCGCGTGGTTCGGCGTGACCCATGACGTCACTGTCCGAATCCGTCCTGGCCGCACCGACGTTCGCGTCGCCGGGCGCGACAGCCTTCAGGTCGGGGATGAGGCTTGTCGTCTCGCCAAGGCCGTCGTCGCAGAGCTGACGCCTTAGAGGGCTGGATCGGTCAGTCGCCAACTCGCGGCCATCTCTGGCTGAGGGGATGCCTGGACGCGTCCCTCTTTCGCCAGCTTGATCAGATGGGCGAGCACAGAAAGGCTGGCGGCGGGCCACAGTCGCGGATCGACGGCGGCGTATAGCGTGGGCACCATGTCCGCGATCATCTGGTCGCCTGACGCGAGCCGAGCCATGATCTGGGCCTCACGCTCCAGCCTGTGGTCACGATAGGCCTTCAGGAAGGGAGCGACCTGGGTGATCGCCGGGCCGTGCGTCGGCCATATCGTCGAGAAACCGCGCGCCAGGACGGCGTCCAGGCTGTTCATGTAATCGGCCATATCGCCGTCCGGCGGAGCCACCACTGTGGTCGACCAACCCATCACATGATCGCCGCTGAACAGGGCGTTCTCCTGTCGCAGCACGAAGGCCATATGGTTGGAGGCGTGCCCAGGCGTGGCCATGGCTTCCAGCGTCCACCCGTCGCCCTCGATCCATTCGCCTCCGGCTAGGAGCACGTCAGGGCGGAAGTCGTAGTCTTCATTCTCGTCCAAGCCGCTGCCGGAACCGGAGATCGTCGGCATGGGCAGTTGTCCCGCAAGGATCGGCGGTTCGCCCACTGCCTCGGCGAATGGGCGAGCGAGCGGAGCGTGATCACGGTGAGTGTGCGTGACCAGCACATGGCTGACTTTGCGACCCGCAACGGCGCTCAGCAGGCTGTTTAGGTGTGAGGCGTCGAGGGGGCCCGGATCGATGACGGCCACCTCTGCACCTGGGCAGTCCCTGCCGATGATGTAGGTGCCCGTCCCCGTGAAAGTGAACGGTCCCGGATTGTCCGCAATCACGCGCTGGATCAGAGACGAGACTTGGTCACTTCGTCCGTAGCTGAAATCGAATTGGCGAACGTAGGGGATCATGGTCTTCCTCTTAGAGAGGCCGTTTGTTGAGATCGTAGGGGGCTTTCACTACCCATCCTCGCAGGGTTCCGCATTCGCTCCCTTCAGGCCTTGCCCCCCCCCCCCCCCCCCCCC